>NZ_CP149130.1:2080277-2399722 GCF_037811135.1 Aeromonas rivipollensis
ACCGGCGTGCGACGGGCCTGCCACCACTGCCAGAGCGGCAGCAACAGCATCACCAGGGTGACCAGGGTGAAGCCCAGGGTGATGGGGCGCTCCCACAGGAAGCTCAGGGAACCGTCGTTGATCACCAGGGCCCGGCGCAGGTTGTCCTCCAGCATGCCCCCCAGGATGAAGCCGAGCAGCATGGGGGCCATGGGGAAGTCCAGCAGGCGCAGCCCTATGGCCACCAGGGCCACCAGCACCATCACATAGATGTCCATGGTGTTGAAGGAGACCAGATAGACCCCGATCAGCGAGAACAGCAGCACCATGGGGATGAGCACGGGGCGCGGCACTTGCAGTATCTTGGCCAGGTAGGGAATGAGCGGCAGGTTGAGGATCAGCAGCACCACGTTGCCCAGATACATGGAGATGATCACCGACCAGAACACGTCAGGGTGCTCCATGAAGAGGCGCGGGCCGGGCTGGATGCCGTAGGCGATGAGGGCCCCCAGCATCAGGGCCGTGGTGCCGGAGCCCGGGATCCCCAGGGTCAGCAGCGGCACGAAGGCCCCGCTGGAGGCGGCGTTGTTGGCCGCTTCCGGTGCGGCTATGCCGGTCAGACTGCCCTTGCCAAACTCGTCCCGTTTGCCCTTGCGGGCGAAGTTGCGCTCGGCCCCATAGGCCATGAAGGAGGCGATGGTGGCACCGGCCCCCGGCAGCACGCCGATGAGGAACCCCAGCACAGAGGAGCGGGCTATGGGGGGCGCTATCTCCTTCACCTCGTCCCGGCTCAGCTTGAGGGAACCGAGCTGCTGCATCTTGCTCGCCTCCTCCTGGCTGGTGTCCTTGCCCGGGCGCAGCACCGTCATCAGGATCTCCGCCAGGGCGAAGGTGGCCATGGCCAGCAGCAGGAAGGAGAAGCCATCGCGCAAGTCCGGGAGATCGAAGGTGAATCTGTCCACCCCGACGCTGCGGTCGATGCCGACGGTGGAGATCATGATGCCAAACAGCGCCATGATCAGCGCCTTGAGCACCTGGCCCTTGCCGGCGAAGGCCGCCACCGCGGAGAGCCCGAGCACCATGAGGGCGAAGTAGTCCGCCGACTGGAACGAGAGGGAGACCTTGGCGAGCAGGGGGGCCGCCACCATCAGGAAGATGGCCGACAGGGTGCCGCCGACGAAGGAGGCGTAGGCGGCGATGGCCAGCGCCTTGCCCGCCTGCCCCTTGCAGGCCAGCGGATAGCCGTCGATGGCGGTGATCATGCTGGCGGAGCAGCCAGGGGTGTTGATCAGGATGGAGGCGGTGGAGCCGCCGAACATGGAGCCGTAATAGACCCCGGCCATCAGGATGATGCCGGAGGCCGGATCCAGCCCGTAGGTGATGGGGATCATCAGGGCGATGGCGGTGACCGGGCCCAGCCCCGGCAGCATGCCGATGAAGGTGCCGACGAAGCAGCCGACCACCACCATGAAGAGGTTGATGGGCATCATGGCGGTGCCGAGCCCTTGCAGGATTCCGTCTAACATGGGTTCTCCTTATCCCAGCAACTGGGTGAACAGCCGACCCGGCTCGAGATAGACATTGAGCCCCTTGGTCAGCAGGGCCCAGAAGATGAGGGTGAAGGGGATACTCACCTTGCAGGCGAAGGCGAGGCTGCGCTCGCCCATCAGCAGGATGCCGCCGATGAGGAACAAGATGGTGGCGATGAGGAAGCCGAGCCAGCCGAGGGCCAGGCCATAGACCAGCATCAGCCCCAGCAGGGCGAACACCAGCCGCCAGTTGCCGGACTCCTTGCCCAGTCGCTCTCCTCCCGGCGAGCAGATCAGGATCAGGGAGAGCAGGACCCCGACACCCGCCAGGGCATAGGGCAGGGTGCTGGCGGTAAAGGGTTCATATTCGTCCCCCGGGTAACCGGGGATCTGGGTGGCGTGATAGCCGTAGGCGAGGGAGAGCAGCAAAAACAGCAGCCCTCCGAACCTTTCCTTGGTCAGTCGCATGATGACTCCGATGGGCGGGCCTGGCCCGCCACAGGCTGAGGGTTACTTGATGAAGCCGAGCTCGCGCATCAGGCCGCCAATTTGCTGCTCCTGGCTGTTGAGGAAGGCGGTGAACTCGGGGCCGGCCTGATACTGGTTGATCCAGCTGTTGCGCGCGCGCACCACTTCCCACTCCGGCTTGTCGTACATCTGCTTGAGCAGGGCGGCGAACTCGGCGGACTGCTCGGGGCTGACGTCGGGGGAGGCGAAGTAGCCGCGCCAGTTGGCAAAGACGGTGGGGTTGCCCTGCTCGGAGAAGGTGGGTACCTGGCTGGCGTCCGGCATCCGCTCCGGGGCGGTGACGCCGAGGATCCGCATCTGGCCGGACTTGACCGCCTCCATCGCCTCACCAAAGCCGGTGGAGAGCACCTGGGTTTCCCCCGCCAGCACCGCTGCCATGGCGCTGCCGCCAGCGTCATAGGCCACGTAGCGCAGCTTGCCGGCATCGGCCCCCGCATTCTTGAAGGTCATGGCGGCCACCAGGTGATCCAGGCTGCCGCGGGCGGAGCCGCCGGCTATCTTCACCTTGGCGGGATTGGCTTCATAGGCGGCCAGCAACTGGGCCCAGTTCTGATAGGGGGAGTCCAGGGGCACCGCCAGCGC
Source organism: Aeromonas rivipollensis (assembly GCF_037811135.1). Taxonomy (NCBI): domain Bacteria; kingdom Pseudomonadati; phylum Pseudomonadota; class Gammaproteobacteria; order Aeromonadales; family Aeromonadaceae; genus Aeromonas; species Aeromonas rivipollensis. The sequence continues at coordinate 2,082,896 of NZ_CP149130.1, forward strand.
CTGATAGTCGGCGATGATGGCAGCGACCGGGGTGAGATCCCGGAAGGATTGCGGCAGCTCCTTGGAGAGGGACTTGACGATGATGGGTGTGGAGTTGACCAGCAGCGTCTTGTCGGACTGTGCCGAGGTCTCGATCAGGTGAGCGATGGCCTTGGCGCCGCCGCCGGCCGAGATGTTCTGGTAGGAGGCGGTGGTGATGAGGCCGGACTTGGTGAGGGCCTCGCCGGTGCCACGGGCCGTGTTGTCCCAGCCGCCGCCGGCGCCGCCCGGGATCAGGAAGTGGACTTCGTCTATCTTGGCCTGGACGCCGAGGCTGGCCCCCAGCAGGCAGCAGAGCAGGGTGTGCTTGAAGGTTCCTTGCAACATGGTGTTCTCCTTGTGATTGTTGCGAGGAGGTTAATTAATCGTGTCTGATTGGAAAACAATCTGGCCGTAATGGCTATTAAGGCTGTTGTGCCCATTCTGTTCATTCTGGTCATGGGGAGAAGGGGTCTTTCGGCTTAAAAAGAGACGAGGCTCGCCTCTGGTGAAGAGGGAGCCCCGCCTGCGGCTGGCGCTGGTTTGAGCTGCCTATGATTTCTCTGCTGCCGAGACTTTCTCGACCATCTCCTCCTGCTGTTTGAGGGTCTCGGTGGCCTGCTCCTTGAGCTGCAACTGCTCCATCACCAGCTTGTAGGCGATGTAGTACTTGTAGATGTTGCCCACATAGGTCACGGTTTCCGGGCCTATCTTCTCCGCCGCCACGTATTCGACGTTGTGGAACCAGACGTTGGGATCCAGCCCCCGCTTCTTGGCCTCGGCACGCAGCCGCGCCACCCGGGCGGGGCCGGCGTTGTAGGAGGCGAACGAGAACAGGGCCTTGTCGAGGGCGGTCATGGGCTCGTCGGCATAGTAGTGATCTATCATCCAGCGCATGTATTTGACGCCGCCGTGGATATTGGGCTCGAGCTGGCGGATGTCCCCGACCTTGAGCCCCTTGCCGGTGGCGGGCATGATCTGCATGATGCCGATGGCGCCGACATGGCTGCGCGCCTTCTGGTTGAGGGCCGACTCCTGATAGCCCTGGGCCGTGATCAGCAGCCAGTCCACGTCGTATTTGTCGCCGTATTCACGAAACAGCTCCACCACCTGCAGGAACTTCTTGCGCTCTGCCTCGGCGGCCGCGCTCTTGATGAATTTGTTCTGCTTGAGGTAGCGGGCCAGGATGGCCTCGCCGGTGGCCTTGCCCCGTATCGCCTTGATCTGCTCGTTGAGCATGGCGAGCAGTTGCGGGCTCTCCTTGCGCACCGCCCAGGCGATGATGCCGCCGTCGCGGAACACGGGCTCTTCGTGGATCCGGATAGCCGGGAAGATCTTCTGCCAGAAGCGGGCCTTGTGCTCATCCATGACGATGAAGGGGAGCAGGCCCGCATTGACCATCTCCACCAGATCTTCGTCTTCCAGCACCTCGGAGGCGGGCTGGATGTCGATGAGGGGTTCCCCCGCCTCCTTGCGTGTCTGGTTGTAGGCCATGAGGCTCTCGAAGTAGCTGGAGGAGGGCCTGACATAGATGCTCTTGCCCCCCAGATCGGCGGCGCTCTCCACCTTGGGGGAGTCCGGTCCCGAGATGAGCAGCTCGCGCACGTTCTCGATGAGGGGGGCGCTGAACTCCACCCCCTGCTGCTTGCGCTTGTCCGTGATGGTGAGGTTGGCGGCGGCGATGTCCCCCTTGCCGTCGATGAGGGCCTTCAGCAGGTTTTCCCGGGCGACCGGAATGAAGACGAAGTTCAGCTTGAGGTGGCGCTTGAGGGCCTTGTCCTTGCGCAGTTGCTCGTTGAGCCGTTTTTCAACCTGCATGAAGGCGTCGTAGGTGGCCCCCCGTTGCACCCCCTTGTGGATGAAGTAGCCGGTCTTGTTGTAGGTGGTCAGCACCCTGATGGCACGCCTGGCCATCATGGCGTCGAGATCCCCCAACATGGGTTTGGCAAGCTCCTCGCTGTCGAAGCTGAGGGCGCTGCGCTCCTCTTCTTCGGCTGCCGCCTTGTCCGCTTCGGCGCTCCAGGCCAGTGGCAGGGAGCCCAGTACCCAAAAAAGGAAAATCCATAAGCGTTTCATAACGATCACCTCACTCGTTTTACTGAGTGTAAGTGCCGCGCAGGGGGCGCTTTAGCTCTTTGAGTTTCTTCACCGCCATCCGATAGCACCATTCTTGCTATCCAGCGCCGATCCCCCATTGGCCGTTGAAATACCGTCAGCCCCGACAACAGAAGAGGGAGCCCTTGGGCTCCCTCTGTGCGATTTACATCCTGTCAAGGTGACCCGGGCTAGAACCAGAAGCCGATGATGAAGGAGCCCGCCAGGGTCAGCATCACGTTGGCCACCGCATAGGTACCGGCATAGCCGAGCGCCGGAATCGAGCTGTTGGCGGCCTCGTTGACCACATCCATGGCCGGGGCGCAGGTACGGGCGCCCGTGATGGCCCCCAGCAGCAGGGCCGGGTTCATCTTCAGCACCCAGACCCCGAACAGGTAGCCCACCAGCACCGGCAAGGTGGTCACCAGCATGCCGGAGAAGAGCACCACCACCCCCACCTCGCTGAGGTGATCCAGGATGCCGCCCCCCGCTTTCAATCCTGTGCTCACCATAAAGACGGCGAGGCCGAGATCCTTGGCCAGGCGCAGGGCGCCAGGCGGCACATAGCCGACCGTGGGGTGGTTGGCCCTCAGGTAACCCATCAGTATCCCCGCCAGCAAGAGGCCGACGGCGTTGCCGAGGCCGAACTCTATCTGGCCGAACACCAGAGAGACGGAGCCGATCAGCAGGCCCAGCACGAAGAAGGTGGTGAAGGCCACCAGATCCGTGGTCTGGCTATGGATGCTGATGAAGCCGATCTTGTTGGCCAGGAGCTTGACCCGCTGCTTCTCGCCGCTGATCTGTAGCACGTCGCCTTTTTGCAGCATGATGTTGCGATCGAACGGCATCTCGATCTGGGAACGCACCACCCGGTTGAGGAAGCAGCCCTTCTCGGTGAGGTTGAGCTCCACCAGATGGCGGCCCACCACTGAGTCGTTCTTCACCACTATCTCTTCGGTGACAATCTGCAGGTCAAGCAGGTTGCGGTCAAACACCTCTTTACCGTTGCGGTAGTTGACGTCTAGCTTCTCGTGGCTCTCGGGATAACCCACCAGGGCGATCTCGTCCCCCTCCTGGATGACGGCGTCTCCATCGGGGCTTGCCAGTATGCCGTTGCGGCGGATCCGCTCCACATAGCAGCCGGTGTGGGGGTAGATGCCGGTCTCCCGCAGGGTGCGGCCACCGATCCAGGCGGCGAGCTCGGGGCCGACTCTGTAGGCGCGAATGATGGGCAGATAGGTCTTGCGGCTCTCGCTGTCGGAGAGTCCCCGCTCGCGGGCTATCTTTTGCGCCTCGGTATTGAGGTCGAGCCGCGCCAGGGAGGGGAGGTAGCGCACCACCAGCATCAGCCCCACCAGGCCCACCAGATAGGTCAGGGCGTAGCCTATCCCCATGTTGTCGAGCACGGGTTGCATGTCGGTGCCGTGGGGCAGGTTGAGCAGGCCGCTGCGCAGGGCATCCTGGGCCCCCACCAGCGCCGGGGTCGAGGTGAGCGACCCCGCCAGTATCCCCGCCGCCATGCCGGGCCCCAGGTTGAAGAATTTGGCCAGCCCCACCGTCAGCAGCAAGGCGGTCAGCAGGATCACCAGGGTCAGGGTGATGTAGTGGATGCCGTCGCGCAGGAAGACGCTGAAGAAGTGGGGGCCTGCCTCGATCCCCACACAGAAAATGAACAGCATGAAGCCGACGTTCTCGGTCGAGGTGGAGAACTGGAACCCCATCTGGCCAAACAGCAGGGCGGTGAACAACACGCCGATGGTGTTGCCAATCTGGAAGTTGCCGATGCGTACCTTGCCCAGCAGCAGGCCGAAGGCCAGCACCACGAACAGCAGCAGGGAGTCGCTTTGATGTAGCAGTGTCACGAAATCTATGGTCATGCCCGGAAAAACCGAGGAAAAAAGTGGGGCCGATATTGTGCCGGATCCCTCATCAAGAAAGAAGCGCGAAAGCGGATTAACAGCCAGTTAAGTGCTGGTCTCTCCGGGGAGGGGAGGGATGCGCGGGCGACTTGGGGAAAATACCTCTATTTTCCGCTGCCGTTCTCGCTGTCAATGAGTGATTTATGCTGTCGGCCAAGGGAGCCATGACAGCCCTGTGGACAATTTATTACCTGCTGCTTCGGGGACGATTGAGCACGGTTTTCAGCATTTTTGACTGGTGGGGAGCGAGGGATGCAAAGGAACCCTTTTTGCCCTCAGGCGGAGGCTGACCCACGGCACGGGGCATGGCGAAAAAAAAGCGGGAGAAAGAGGAGGTCTCGCCCCCGACCGACCCATTTAGGGGGGAGGGCAAAAACAGGAGAAAATGGGGGGTGAGGTGTTTCGCCTCGCCAAAGCGGAGACAATCGCTGCCAACCTAGGCCTGCATTGGGTTTGGCACACTTACCCACAGAAACTGTGGATAACCCTGTTCATGAAACTTGGTAATCAGCCTGCAAGCCGCGCCAATACTGGGGTGCAAGCGCTGTTCAAAAAATACCGGTAAAAAAATGTTTCTATAAAAATCAAATAGTTATACGCAGCAGAACAAAACGCTGCTGGCCAGGAACCGGGGATCAAATGGGGAGTGCGCCGCGAGGGACGGCTTGTGCATTAAAATTGGCAGAGGAAAGCACTAAAGTGGATAACTTGCACCGAGATGGTGAGGAATTGGCTCCCCCGACTGGACTTGAACCAGTGACATACGGATTAACAGTCCGCCGTTCTACCGACTGAACTACGGGGGAACATCAGGCAAGGAGGAGCATCATACAGAGGTCGCATTTCGGGGTCAATAGCCGTCAGGGGCCGAGAGCGGATACCCAGGCCCGTCAACTCGGGGTACACTGCTCTCTTGCCGTTTTTTGTCGGGAGTCGTCATGAATAAGCCTTTCAAGCTGGCCAGCCAGTTTCAACCCGCGGGGGATCAGCCTGCGGCCATCGCCCGCCTGCTCGATGGCATAGAGTCCGGCCTCGCCCACCAGACCCTGCTCGGGGTGACCGGGTCGGGCAAGACCTTCACCATGGCCAACGTCATCGCCACCCTGAACCGCCCGACCATGATACTGGCTCCCAACAAGACCCTGGCCGCCCAGCTCTATGGGGAGATGAAGGAGTTCTTCCCCGAAAACTCGGTGGAGTACTTCGTCTCCTATTACGACTACTACCAGCCGGAAGCCTATGTGCCGACCACGGACACCTTTATAGAGAAGGATGCCTCCATCAACGATCACATCGAGCAGATGCGATTGTCGGCCACCAAGGCGCTGCTGGAGCGGCGCGACGTGGTGATCGTCGCCTCGGTGTCGGCCATCTATGGTCTGGGGGATCCCCAGGCCTACCTCAGCATGATGCTGCATCTCAAGGTGGGGGATCTGATCAATCAGCGGGACATACTGCGCCGCCTCGCCGAGCTGCAATACACCCGCAACGACGTGGCGTTTAGCCGCGGCACCTTTCGGGTGCGGGGGGAGGTCATCGACATCTACCCTGCCGAATCGGACAAGCTGGCCCTGCGGGTGGAGCTGTTTGACGAGGAGGTGGAGCGCCTCTCCCAGTTCGATCCCCTGACTGGTGCCATCGAGCAGACGGTGGTGCGTTACACCATCTACCCAAAGACCCACTACGCCACGCCGCGGGAGACCATCCTCGGGGCCATCGATCACATCAAGGAGGAGCTCAAGGGACGCCGTGAGCAGCTGTTGTCCCTGAACAAGCTGGTGGAGGAGCAGCGCATCAGCCAGCGTACCCAGTTCGACATCGAGATGATGCAGGAGCTGGGGTACTGCTCCGGCATCGAGAACTACAGCCGCTATCTGTCGGGGCGCGCCCCCGGCGAGCCGCCGCCCACCCTGTTCGACTACCTGCCGGGGGATGGTTTGCTCATCATCGACGAGTCCCACGTGACGGTGCCGCAGATAGGCGCCATGTTCAAAGGGGATAGATCCCGCAAGGAGACCCTGGTGGAGTACGGCTTCCGGCTTCCCTCGGCGCTCGACAACAGACCCCTGAAGTTTGACGAGTTCGAGGCCCTGATGCCCCAGACGGTGTTCGTCTCGGCGACCCCCGGTCCCTACGAGCTGGAGAAGTCCGGCGGCGACGTGGTGCAGCAGGTGGTGCGCCCCACCGGCCTGCTCGATCCTGTCATCGAGGTGCGCCCCGTCACGACCCAGGTGGACGATCTGCTCTCCGAGATCCGGCTGCGGGTGGCGGTGGAGGAGCGGGTGCTGGTCACCACCCTCACCAAGCGAATGGCAGAGGACTTGACCGAATACCTGGCGGATCACGATGTGCGGGTGCGTTACCTGCACTCGGACATCGACACAGTGGAACGGGTGGAGATCATCCGCGATCTGCGGCTCGGCAAGTTCGACGTGCTGGTGGGCATCAACCTGCTGCGGGAAGGGCTCGACATGCCGGAGGTGTCGCTGGTGGCCATCCTGGATGCGGACAAGGAGGGCTTCCTGCGCTCCACTCGCTCCCTCATCCAGACCATAGGCCGCGCCGCCCGCAACCTCAACGGCAAGGTCATTCTCTACGGCGACACCATCACCAACTCCATGAAGGTGGCCATCGAGGAGACCGAGCGGCGCCGTGCCCTGCAGCACGCCCACAACCTGGAGCACGGCATCACACCCAAGGGGCTTAACAAGTCGGTGGGGGACGTGATGGACATGGGGGGCAGCCGCACCGCCGGCAAACCGGGCAGAGGTAGTCGCAAGGCGGCCGAGCCACAAGGGGAGTACCATGTTCGCTCCGCCAGCGAGATCGCCAAAGAGATCAAGCGGATGGAGGAGCAGATGTTCCAGCATGCCCGGGATCTGGAGTTCGAGCAGGCCGCCGCCATGCGGGATCAGATCCAGCGGCTGCGCGGCGAGTTGATCGAATCATGAGCGGCAAGCGCTGGCTGATCTGGCGGCGCCTGCGTCGCCTCTATGCCGGTTTTCGCCACCCGGACACCCCCTGGTGGGCCAAGGGGCTGGTGATCCTCATCCTCGTCTATGGCATCAGTCCGGTGGATCTCATCCCGGATCTGGTGCCCTTCGTTGGCTGGCTCGACGACGTCAGTCTGCTGCTGTTGCTGCTCTGGGGGTGGGAGTCCTGCCTGCCCGCAACGGTCAGGAAGGGGCTGGATACCCTGGAATGAGGGGAGAGGCGATGCCGCAGATTGTCGGGCGCAAGGCATTGGCGTAGACTCCACGCCGTTCACTTCATGGGTATGAAAAAATGGATCTGATCCTGTTTGCAATCGACTTTATTCTGCACGTTGACGTGCACCTGAAAGAGCTGTTCGAGCACTATGGCATCTGGGTTTACGCCATTCTGTTCCTCATCATCTTCTGTGAGACCGGCCTGGTGGTGACCCCCTTCCTGCCCGGCGACTCCTTGCTGTTTGCCGCAGGCGCTCTCACTGTGGGCAGCGTGCTGGACGTGCACACCCTGGCGGGGGTGTTGATCATCGCCGCCGTGCTCGGCAACGTGGTGAACTACACCATAGGCCACTTCTTCGGGGATCAGCTGTTTCGCAATCCGGACTCGAAGATCTTTCGCCGCGACTATCTGGTCAAGACCCACGCCTTCTATGCCAAGCATGGCGGCAAGACCATCATCATCACCCGTTTCCTGCCCATAGTGCGCACCTTTGCCCCCTTCGTGGCGGGCATGGGAGCCATGACCTACCCGCGCTTCCTGGCGTTCAACCTGATTGGCGGCTTGCTGTGGGTGCTGTCGTTCGTCTATGCGGGACACTTCTTTGGCAACCTGCCGGTAGTGCGCCACAACTTCACCCTGCTCATCTTCGGCATCATCGGCATCTCGCTGCTGCCCATGGTCGTCGGCATGGTGAAGGCCAGGATGAACACCGCCAAAGCAGGTTGAAGGCGTGATTGTGCAACCATGCACCGATAATGTGGAAAATAAAAAGGGAGCCGATGGCTCCCTTTTTGTATGCATCTTATATAGCACGTATAGCACGGTCAGCTTCAGTTGCAGCAGCGGCCCTTGACCAGGTTGCCGATGGCAACCACCGCAAACACCAGCGGGTAGGCGGCGAAGATGGCCACCAGCCAGATGAGAGGGGCATGGAGAAACGGGATCGGCTTGGGTGGCTGACACTGCTGATTGAAAAGGGAGCCGATGGCTCCCTTTTTGTATGCGTCATAGATGGCGGCGTCAGCTTCAGTTGCAGCAGCGGCCCTTGACCAGGTTGCCGATGGCGACCACCGCAAACACCAGCAGGTAGGAGACGAAGATGGCTACCTGCCAGATGACAGGGGCATGGAGAAACGGGATCGGCTTGGGTGGCTGACACCGCTGATTGAAAAGGGAGCCGATGGCTCCCTTTTTGTATGCGTCTTATATGGCACCGTCAGCTTCAGTTGCAGCAGCGGCCCTTGACCAGGTTGCCGATGGCGACCACCGCAAACACCAGCAGCTAGGCGGCGAAGATGGCTACCAGCTAGATGACAGGGGCATGGAGAAACGGGATCGGCTTGGGTGGCTGACACTGCTGATTGAAAAGGGAGCCGATGGCCCCCTTTTTGTATGCGTCTTATATGGCACCGTCAGTTTCAGTTGCAGCAGCGGCCCTTGACCAGGTTGCCGATGGCGACCACCGCAAACACCAGCAGGTAGGCGGCGAAGATGACTACCAGCCACTGCGGCATGGAGAAACTCAGGAACTGCCAGCTGATCTCGCTGCAATCGCCGTCCGGGAAGAAGAGCCAGGGCACCCACTGATCGAGGGGAGCCCAGCTTGGGAAATCGACGAAGCCTTCGCACACATTGAAGGGGGAGGGGTTCACCTGGTAATCCACATGCTTGAGTGCCAGTTTCAGGCCCCAGAAGGCGCTGTAGCCCCACAGCAGCATGGCGCTCCAGCGGAGGTACCACTTCTCTGGCGCTACCATGCCGAGCAGGCCGGCAGCGAACACCCCGAGGATGGCGATCCGCTCATAGATGCACATCACGCAAGGGTGCAGACCCAGCACATGCTGGAAGAAGAGGGCGCACAGCTCGAAGCAGAGCGCGGACGCGGCCAGCAAGCCCCAGGCCAGACGGTGGCTGGCAATACGGCGAAGAAACTCGATCATCTGATTGATCTCACAGAGAAAAATAATGGCTGAATTAGAGCAGAGCCCCACTTAAAAAGAAAGGGGCCTAATGGCCCCTAGCGTCATCAGTGTGCCGCCGGTGCCAGGGTCGGCACTGCGCCACCCTGCGTCAGCCAGCCGGCCTGGTAGAACCACTCGGTGGCAGGGGCGAGCAGTTGCTCCACCGCAAAGAAACCCACCAGCCCCAGCACCAGGGTGTAGGGCAGGGCCATCCACACCATGCGGCCATAGGAGAGGCGCAGCAGCGGTGCCAGCGCCGAGGTGAGCATGAACAGGAAGGCTGCCTGGCCATTGGGGGTGGCCACCGACGGCAGGTTGGTCCCCGTGTTGATGGCCACCGCCAGCAGATCGAAATGCTCACGGCTGATGGCGCCATTGAGCAGGGCGGTCTTCACCTCGTTGATGTAGACGGTGCCGACGAAGACGTTGTCGCTCACCATGGAGAGCAAGCCGTTGGCCAGATAGAAAAGGGCGAGCTGATCCTCGGGCTTGGCGGCCAGTACCCATTGGATCACTGGCTTGAACAGCTGTTGATCGATGATCACCGCCACCACACTGAAGAAGACGGTGAGCAGGGCGGTGAAGGGCAGCGCCTCATGGAAGGCCTTGCCGAGGGCATGCTCCTCGGTGACGCCGGTGAAGGACGTCGCGAGCACTATGACGGTGAGGCCGATCAGGCCCACCGCCGCCAGATGCAGGGCCAGGCCGGTGATGAGCCAGATGGCGATCGCCGCCTGGACCAGCAGCTTGGCTTTCTCTTGCGGGCTGCGCCCGGCATCTTCGTCGCGCTCGTAGGCTTCCATGATGTGGCGTACTGGCTCGGGCAACTTGGTGCCATAACCGAACCAGCGGCATTTCTCCACCAGGATGCAGGTGAGCAGGCCGCAGAGGAAGACGGGGATGGTGACCGGGGCCATGCGAATGGCAAATTCACCGAAATGCCAGCCCGCCTGCTCACCAATGATGAGGTTCTGGGGCTCGCCGACCAGGGTGCAAACGCCCCCCAGGGCAGTGCCGATGGCGGCATGCATCATCAGGCTGCGCAAAAAGGCGCGGAACTCGTTCAGGTGCTGGCGAGACAGCTCGTCAATGTCCTCGTCATCCTCATGCTGACCCCCGAACTCGTCGCGGGAGGCCACCTTGTGATAGATGGCGTAGAAACCGGTGGCGACGCTGATGACCACGGCGATCACGGTCAGGGCGTCGAGGAAGGCGGACAAGAAGGCTGACACCAGGCAGAAGGCGAGGGAGAGCAGCGTCTTGGAATGGATGCGGACCAGCATCTTGGTGAAGACGTAGAGCAGCAGCTGTTTCATGAAATAGATGCCGGCCACCATGAAGACCAGCAACAGCAGCACTTCGATGTTGGCCACCAGCTCATGCTTGATCTGATCCGCCGAGGTCATGCCGATGAGCACGGCTTCGATGGCCAGCAGGCCGCCCGGTTGCAGCGGGTAGCACTTGAGCGCCATGGCCAGGGTGAAGATGAACTCAACAACCAGCAACCAGCCAGCCAGGAAGGGATCAATGTGGAAGACGATCGGATTGATCAGCAGGAATATGACGATGGTAATTTTGTACCACCGAGGGGCATTACCCAAAAAATTCTTTGCAAAAGCGCGCCCTAGGCTGATTGGCATAATGATGGTTCTCTGTTCTGTTGTTGGTATCTGCGTCTATGCAGTCGAGCCCGACTCGACCCGAACATCCGGATATTCACCTTTATCAAATTGATTGCACATGATTTTAATCAAGGGAGCGCTAACTATAAATAACGCCGCTGTGCTTGCCCAGCGACGAGGCGTCTATATCACCATCATTTGGTGTTGCTTGGCTCCGGCGATGTTGCTGTATACATATTTTTAACAAAAAGATCGGGGTAATGTGAGCAGAGGACCGACCTTCTGCTTGCCAGCAGAACCGGCTTTGCTATTATTCGTGAGCCTTTTTACGCACTACAACAGAGTCACCACATGGTCATAAAAGCGCAAAGCCCTGCCGGGTTTGCCGAGGAATACATCATCGAGTCCATCTGGAACAATCGCTTTCCTCCAGGATCCATTCTGCCGGCGGAGCGCGAACTGTCCGAGCTGATTGGCGTGACTCGCACTACCTTGCGCGAAGTGTTGCAGCGCCTTGCCCGCGATGGCTGGCTCACCATCCAGCATGGCAAACCGACCAAGGTGAACAATTTCTGGGAAACCTCGGGTCTCAACATCCTGGAAACTTTGGCGCGGCTCGATCAGGACAAGGTGCCGGATCTGGTGGCCCAACTGCTGTCGGCGCGCACCAACATCTGCACCATCTTCATCCGTGGTGCCATTCGCAACAACCCGGAGCAGGCCGCCGAGATCCTGCGCGGGGCCGATGAGGTCGAAAACACCCCGGAAGCCTATGCCGAGTTCGATTACCGTTTGCACCACCAGCTCTCGTTTGCCTCCGGCAATCCGATCTACGCCTTGATCCTCAACGGGTTCAAGGGGTTGTACAGCCGGGTCGGGCGCTATTACTTCTCCGACAAGCAGGCGCGCGAGACAGCGGATGCCTACTACAAGACGCTGCTGGGCTTGGCCGAGACCAAGAATCACGAGGCCGTGTTCATGACGGTGCGTCAATACGGTATAGAGTCAGGTAAATTGTGGACCCGTCTGCGCCAGGATATGCCGAGCAACCTGTGCGATAACTGATGTGTGTCACAACGAAAAAACGCGCCTGATGGCGCGTTTTTTTATGTTCCTCGCCTGGCCATCAGGTCAGGCTCTTGCGATCCGGGCAGCGCCCTATGATGTCTGCGGTTAGCTCGCCGTTATCCTGCTCCAGCACCACATCGAATCCCCACAGCTGGTGCAGATGCTTGAGCACCTCGTGCCGCGACTCACCGAGGGGGATCCGGTTGTGGGGGACATAACGCAGGGTGAGGGAGCGATCTCCCTTCACCGCCACGTTGTAGACCTGAATGTTGGGCTCCAGATTGCTCAGGTTGTATTGGGCAGACAGGGTGTTGCGCACCAGCCGGTAACCCTCCTCGTTGTGGATGGCGGAGACCTTGAGGTAGTTCTTCAGATCGTCGTCATCGATGGCAAACAGCTTCATGTCGCGCATCACCTTGGGGCTGAGGAACTGGCTGATGAAGCTCTCGTCCTTGAAGTTCTGCATGGCGAAGTGCAGGGTATCGACCCAGTTGGTGCCGGCATAATCGGGGAACCAGTATCTGTCCTCCTCTGTGGGGTGTTCGCAGATGCGGCGCAGGTCGGTAAACATGGCAAACCCCAGTGCATAGGGGTTGATGCCCGAGTAGTAGCGGCTGTTGTAGGGGGGCTGGTACACCACGTTGGTGTGGCTGTGCAGCACCTCTATCATGAAGCGATCGCTGATCTTTCCCTCGTCATAGAGGTGATTGAGGATGGTGTAGTGCCAGAAGGTGGCCCAGCCCTCGTTCATCACCTGAGTCTGCTTCTGCGGGTAGAAGTACTGGCTGATCTTGCGCACTATACGCACCACTTCCCGCTGCCAGGGCTCCAGCAGGGGGGCGTTCTTCTCGATGAAGTAGAGGATGTTCTCCTGAGGCTCGGGCGGATAGCGCCTGTCCTCGATACCGGCAGCCTTGTGCTGCTTGGGCAGGGTGCGCCAGAGCTCGTTGACCTGGGTCTGCAGGTAATCTTCCCGCGCCTTCTGGCGCCGTTTCTCCTCTGCCAGGGAGATCTTCTGGGGCCGCTTGTAGCGATCCACCCCGAAGTTCATCAAGGCATGGCAGGAGTCGAGCAGCCGCTCAACGGCATCTATACCGTGTTTTTCCTCGCATTCGGTGATGTAGTTCTTGGCAAACAGCAGGTAGTCGATGATGGAGGAGGCATCGCTCCAGGCCTTGAACAGGTAGTTGTTCTTGAAAAAAGAGTTGTGGCCATAGCAGGCGTGAGCCATCACTAGGGCCTGCATCGGCATGGTGTTCTCTTCCATCAGGTAGGCGATGCAGGGATCCGAGTTGATGACGATCTCATAGGCCAAGCCCATCTGGCCACGCTTGTAGTTGCGCTCGGTATGGATGAAGCGCTTGCCGAATGACCAGTGCTGGTAGCCGATGGGCATGCCCACGCTGGAGTAGGCATCCATCATCTGCTCGGCGGTGATCACCTCGATCTGGTTGGGATAGGTATCCAGCCGATAAAACCTGGCAACCCGGGCAATCTCCTGGTGATAGGTCTCCAGCAGATCGAAGTTCCAGTCAGGCCCATCATCCAGCGGCGCTATTTTTCTCGCGGTTTCTACCATATGTGATCCCTCAAGCCGCTTGCTTCTTGAACAACTCCCGGAACACCGGATAGATGTCCTCTACCTTGCGAATGTGCTCCATCGCGAAGTGGGAGTATTGGTCGGCCACCGACTCGTATTCGTGCCACAGGGTCTGGTGAGCGCGGGTGGTGATCTCGATGTAGGAGTAGTAGCGTACCCGCGGCATGATGTCGCGCATCAGTATCTCCCGGCACTGGGGCGAGTCATCCGCCCAGTTGTCACCATCGGACGCCTGTGCCGCATAGATGTTCCACTGGTTGGCAGGGTAACGCTCGTTGATGATGTCGTTCATCATCTTGAGGGCGCTGGAGACGATGGTGCCGCCGGTCTCCTGGGAGTAGAAGAACTCGTGTTCGTCCACTTCCTTGGCCTGGGTGTGGTGGCGAATGTAGACCACCTCGACGTTCTTGTAAGTCCGGCTCAGGAACAGATAGAGCAGGATGTAGAAACGCTTGGCCATCTCCTTGGTGGCCTGATCCATGGAGCCGGAGACGTCCATCAGGCAGAACATCACCGCCTGGCTGGAGGGCACGGGCCTTTTGACGAAGTTGTTGAACTTGAGATCGAAGGTGTCGATGAAGGGGACGGCCTCGATCCGCCGTTTCAGCTCCCTGATCTCTTTTTCGAGCTGCGCCATTTCGGCAAAATGTTCGTTGGGATCGAGAGCCAGCAGGGCCAGCCGCTCCTCCAGTTCACGCATCTGGCGCTTCTTGCCCGCCTGCAGCGCCATGCGACGCGCCAGCGAATTTTGCAGCGAGCGCACCACGTTGATGTTGGCGGGCACCCCGTTGGAGGTGTAGCCCGCGCGGTAGGTTTTCATCTCCATCAGCTGGTTGAGCTGGGTCTTCTGCAGCCGGGGCAGCTCCAGATCCTCAAACAGCAGGTCCAGATACTCGTCTTTCGAGATCTGGAACACGAAGTCGTCTGCTCCCTCTCCCTGATCCGAGGCCTGGCCTTCGCCTCCACCCTGACCGCTGCCCCCTCCCTTGGGGCGGTCAATCTTGTCACCGGAGACGAACTGATCGTTGCCCGGGTGCACCATCTCCCGTTTGCCGCCTTGGCCTTGATGGAAATGGGGCTCACCGATGTCCTTGGTCGGGATGCTGATGCTCTCGCCCTTGTCTACGTCCTGAATGCTGCGCTTGGAGACAGCATCCGAGACCGCTTGTTTGATCTGCTTCTTGTAACGGCGGATGAAGCGCTGCCGATTGACAGCGCTTTTGTTTTTGCCGTTGAGCCTGCGGTCGATAAAATGCGCCATAACTCCCCCTTGAACACGGCAGGGTCAGGATGACTTGCGTACCCTGAGATACCATTCGGAGAGCAGGCGCACCTGTTTGCGGGTATAGCCCTTCTCCATCATCCGTTCGACAAAGTTATCGTGCTTCTTCTGCTCCTCGGCCGAGGTTTTGCTGTTGAAGGAGATAACCGGCAGCAGCTCTTCCGTGTTGGAGAACATCTTCTTCTCGATCACGGTGCGCAGCTTCTCGTAACTGGTCCAGTTGGGGTTACGGCCTGCATTGTTGGCCCGTGCACGCAGCACGAAGTTGACGATCTCGTTGCGAAAATCTTTCGGGTTGCTGATCCCGGCCGGTTTTTCAATCTTCTCCAGCTCGCTGTTGAGCGATGCCCGGTCAAACAGCTGGCCGGTCTCGGGGTCGCGGTACTCCTGATCCTGGATCCAGAAGTCGGCGTAGGTGACGTAGCGATCGAAGATGTTCTGCCCGTACTCTGAATACGACTCGAGGTAGGCAGTCTGGATCTCCTTGCCAATAAATTCCACGTAGCGCGGAGTCAGATAGCCCTTGATGAACTCAAGGTAGCGATCGTGCAGCTCCTGCGGGAACTGCTCGCGCTCTATCTGTTGCTCCAGCACATAGAAGAGGTGCACCGGGTTGGCCGCCACTTCCGCGTGGTCGAAGTTGAAGACACGGGAGAGGATCTTGAACGCAAAGCGGGTGGAGAGGCCGTTCATGCCCTCGTCGACGCCAGCGTAGTCGCGGTACTCCTGATAGCTCTTCGCCTTGGGATCCGTGTCCTTGAGGCTCTCGCCGTCATAGACCCGCATCTTGGAGTAGAGGCTGGAGTTTTCCGGCTCCTTGAGTCGTGACAATACGGAGAACTGACCCAGTAGCTCCAGGGTGCCCGGGGCGCACTTGGCCTCGGTCAGCTCGCTGTTGAACAGCAGTTTCTCGTAAATCTTCACCTCTTCCGAGACACGTAGGCAGTAGGGCACCTTGACGATGTACACCCGGTCGAGGAAGGCCTCGTTGTTCTTGTTGTTACGGAACTGCTGCCACTCGGATTCGTTGGAGTGGGCCAGCAGTATGCCGTCGAAGGGGAGGGCGGAGAGCCCCTCGGTGCCGTTGTAGTTTCCTTCCTGGGTCGCGGTCAGCAAAGGGTGCAATACCTTGATGGGCGCCTTGAACATCTCCACGAACTCCATCATCCCCTGGTTCGCCTTGCACAGCGCACCGGAGTAGGAGTAGGCGTCGGCATCGTCCTGGGCATAGTGCTCCAGCATGCGGATGTCGACCTTGCCCACCAGGGAGGATATGTCCTGGTTGTTGTCATCGCCGGGTTCTGTCTTGGCGATGGCGATCTGATCCAGGATGGAGGGGTTGACCTTCTCCACCTTGAATTTGGTGATGTCGCCACCGAACTCGTGCAGCCGCTTGGCCACCCAGGGAGACATGATGGGCCTCAGGTAGCGGCGCGGTATGCCGTACTCCTTTTCCAGGAGCTCGCCGTCCTCTTCGATGTCGAACAGGCAGAAGGGGTGGTCATTGACCGGCGATCCCTTGATACGATAGATGGGCACTTTTTGCATCAGGGACTTGAGTTTCTCGGCCAGCGAGGATTTGCCGCCGCCAACGGGACCCAGCAGGTAGAGGATCTGTTTCTTCTCTTCCAGTCCCTGGGCGGAGTGCTTGAGGTAGGAGACGATCTGCTCGATCGCCTCTTCCATGCCATAGAAGTCTTTGAAAGCGGGATAGCGTGCGACGACGCGGTTGGAAAAGAGGCGGCTGAGGCGCGGATTGACTGAGGTGTCGATCATTTCCGGTTCGCCGATGGCAACCAGCAGTCGTTCGGCGGCGGAGGCGTAGCAGGATTTGTCCTGTTTGCACATATCCAGAAACTCCTGGATGCTGTACTCCTCCTCTCTGGCCTTCTCATACCGCTGTTGATAGTGCTCGAAGATGCCCATAACTTAGCCCTCGTTATAGTCGCTTACCCTGAAAAAGAGTGGATCACTACTTTTGTTCTGTTTACCTCTTAAGCCTAGTCAACAGCCCCCAGTAATCCATCGCCATCATTGGTTTAAGTTTGTACGGGAGCTTCCCGATCCTCATGCGGGAAGAGGCAGCCAATGACATCTCTATGTTACTGACTGTTAAATTATTTTTGCCACGACAGTGATGCAAATGTCAAAGACATAAAAAATAAATGTTTGTGTGGCAGATGCAGAAAATGATGGTCCCCCGGTTTGTGGAATCGAAGTGCAGGCGGGGCAAGGGTGGCAGAGGAGAAGGGTTGAAATTTAATTACGCTTACGTCAACGTAATGCGTGTTGTTTGGTGTTTAAGCTCTAATTTTTACATTGACGCTACATTCCCGCTGCTCTAGATTGGCCCTGTGTCGAGCAGTCATCGCTTTAGCAAGAGAGTGGGTGATTGTGCAGATACTAAGCTCTGTTTAAGCACGTTTCCGTTGGCTTGACCCTCGCATCCGCGAGGGTCTTATTTTTTCAGCGTCCGGCAAGCTGGTGATCAAGCCTCGGCAGGATAGATCGCCGATACCGCCGCCAGCACCTCGGCGAAGGGATGGGCCGCCAACTGGCCAAAACCGGCCAGGTTTCTCGCCTTGGTCCGAGTGGTCAGGGGGGTGGCGATACCACACAGGAAGCGGGTCAGGATCCGGGGATGGCGCTGGTGACACAGGGCAATCAGCGGATCGCACCAGGCGCACAAGCCGTGCTCGTTGGGCAAGCTCTGAGGCGGCAACGGCGGCAGCACGGCTATCTCCCCCCGGCAGACGGAGCAGTGCCCGCACCGCTCGGGCGCCTCTTCATCGGCAAAATAGCGGGCCAGCTCATGGCTCAGGCAGCGGCTCGAAGTAAAGAACCCCAGCAGGGCCTGCAGGCGGTCCAATTCACTCTGCTCCTTTTGCTCGAACAGGGCATGGAGCTGATCTGCCAGCGACTCGATGTCGAGATCCTGGCGCACGACCCGATACACCTCCGTCATCTGCTTGCTTTCCAGCTCTATCCAGCCCTGCTGCTGCAGATAGTCCAGCGCGGCGGCGGCTCGTTGCCGTTCCCCCTGATAACCCTGCCACAGCGCATCGAAGTCCATGGTACACCAGCTGCGCGCCTGGGGTGCACAGGCAAACAGCTGCTCCAGGAACTGGCGGCGATCGGGGTTGAAGCGGGCCAGGATCTCTCGCTTTTCCAGCACGAACTTGAAGCGGTACTCGGCAAAGTAGCTGTAGGCTGGGGCAATGATCCCCGCCATCTCCAGATAGACCAGCAGGGTCTTGAGGGGCAGTTGGCGAATGTTGGTCTCATTGGAGAGGCGCAGCAGACCAAATTCCCACTCGGCCCCGCTCTGTTGCAGGATCTGGAGCAAGCTCAGGATGGCGTCCCTGTCCGGGGTATCTCCATAGACGAAGTTTTCCAGCACCGGCAACTGGGCGCGGCTCGCCAGCACCATGCAGCGGGAAGGGAGGCCGTCGCGCCCGGCACGGCCTATCTCCTGGCTGTAGTTCTCGATGGATTTGGGCAGATCGTAGTGAATGACACGGCGGATATCGGCCTTGTCGATGCCCATGCCAAAGGCGATGGTGGCGACGATGCAATCGAGTCGGCCGGCCATGAAGTCGTGCTGGATCTGGCTGCGCAGGGCGGGATCCAGCCCCGCATGATAGGCGCAGGCGCGGATGCCGATGGCCTGCAACTGATCGGCACACAGCTGCGCGCTGTGTTGCAGGGTGACGTAGACGATGGTGGGGGCCGCGGGATCGCGGCGCAGCTCGTCACGCAGCCAGCCATCGCGGGCACTGCCGGCCAGTGGAATGACGGCGAGATCCAGATTGGGACGATAGAAGCCTGTCACCACCAGATCCTCGGCCGCGATGGCAAACTTGGCCTGCATGTCTGCCATGACCGCCGGGGTGGCGGTGGCGGTGAGCAGCAGTACCTGGGGAATGGCCAGATCGCGGCGATGGTCCGGCAGCTTCAGATAGTCGGGCCGAAAGTTGTGGCCCCATTCCGAGATGCAGTGCGCCTCGTCCACCACCAGCAGGGAGAGCGGCACCTGGGCGATGAAGCGGCGAAAGCGTTCATTCTTGAGCCGCTCTACCGAGATCATCAGGATCTTGAGCTGGCCGTCACTGGCCAGCTGCATCACCCGGCGGCTCTCCTCGGGGGTCTGGCTGGAGTCCAGAGTTGCGGCGGCAATCCCCTTGCTTTGCAAGAAAGCGAGCTGATCGTGCATCAGCGCCAGCAGGGGGGAGATGACCAGGGTCAGATGGGGCAGTGCCAGCGCGGGCAACTGATAGCAGAGGGACTTGCCTGCGCCGGTCGGGAAGATGGCCGCCGCACTCTTGCCGGCCAGCAGGCGGCTGATCACCGCTTCCTGGCCGGGTCGCAGCCGATCGAAGCCGAAGTGTCGGGTCAATAAAGAGGTGATCATGGCAACAGGCTCCAGTGCAAAGTGAGCGGCATGATACCACTCTCGCCCCCACATCGGCCGATGATCGGACTGGTTTGGTGACAATTTGACCGTGGTTGATATTGTGTTATCACATTGTTGTAGATTTTTTGTGAGGTAACCCTGATATTTTTCAGTGATTATGTGGAAAAAAACGGTGGCAGATGGGATATTCCTTGTCCGCAACACCACGCGTTCTGGACAGATCCAGAAGAAGGTTTGCCAACGGCACCACCGTCTACAGGCCGGTGTCAATGCGCGCGGCAGGTTGCCAACAGGACTAATGATTCACGCACCATGAGTGCACAGGGACTATTTGATGACACAACAACACCCCCTCATAAAACTGGTCAACAGCACCAGTCTGGTTAGCCAGATCCTGGTCGGTCTGGTATTCGGTATCCTCCTTGCCATGTTCATGCCTGAATGGGCCAAGGCGGCGGGTCTGCTTGGCAGCCTGTTCGTCGGAGCCCTGAAGGCGGTCGCCCCGCTGCTGGTGTTCGTGCTGGTGATGTCGGCGATCATTGGTCACAAACAGGGCCAGAAGACCAACATGAAGCCGATCTTGCTGCTCTATGTGCTGGGGACCTTCCTGGCAGCCGTGGTGGCCGTGATGGCGAGCTTCCTGTTCCCCTCCAACCTGCACCTGGTGGCCAGCAGTGCCGAGATCACCCCGCCGGGTGGCATCACCGAGGTACTGCAGACCCTGCTGTTCAACGTGGTGACCAACCCGGTGAAGGCGCTGCTGGATGCCAACTACATCGGTATCCTGGCCTGGGCCATCGGCCTTGGCATCGCCATGCGTCACGCGGGTGACAGCACCAAGGCGCTGATCACCGACCTGTCCCACGGGGTTTCCAGCATCGTCAGAGCGGTGATCCGCTGTGCGCCGCTCGGCATCCTGGGTCTGGTGGCATCCACCCTGGCCGAGACAGGTTTCGATGCCCTGTTTGGCTATGCCCAGCTGCTGGTAGTGCTGATCGGCTGCATGCTGTTCATCGCCTTCGTGGTCAACCCGCTCATCGTGTTCTGGAAGATCAAACGCAACCCCTATCCGCTGGTGCTGACCTGCCTGAAAGAGAGTGGCGTGACCGCCTTCTTCACCCGCAGCTCCGCCGCCAACATCCCGGTCAACATGGCGCTGGCCGAGAAGCTGCGTCTGCCGGAAGACACCTACGCAGTCTCCATTCCGCTGGGAGCCACCATCAACATGGCCGGTGCTGCCATCACCATCACTGTGCTCTCCATGGCAGCGGTGCATACCTTGGGGATGGAAGTGGATCTGGCTACCGCCATTCTGCTCTCAGTGGTCGCCACCATCAGCGCCTGTGGCGCCTCCGGCGTGGCCGGCGGTTCCCTGCTGCTGATCCCGCTGGCGTGCAGCCTGTTTGGCATCAGCAACGACATCGCCATGCAGGTCGTCGCCGTGGGCTTCATCATCGGGGTGCTGCAGGACTCCGCCGAGACGGCCCTCAACAGCTCCACCGACGTGCTGTTTACCGCGGCCGCTTGCATGGCCGAGGATGAGAGCCTGATGGAGGCGGCCCCGCTGCCCAGCCGCGAAGCCTGATCCCCCTAGACTTTCCGCTATGTACTGGCGCCCTCTTCGGAGGGCGCTTTTTATTGCCTGCGATCTTGTGTCAGCGACGCTTGCCCCTTCCTTAATCCAATCTGCCGGTTGCCGCTGTGGGCCTCTTGTCCATGGGAGGCGCGCCTGCTGGTGCGGGCGGTCGCGCTTATCCCCTCTGGAAAGAAGGGCCTCAGGCGTGGCGGTGTCTATAGGCTCAGGCGTTGATGGGCAGTCAGCCGCTGCGTCGTCATAGCGGCAAAGCACCAAGGCTCCTCAGCAGGGATATGGGCGCAGGATTGGCGAATCAGGGCTTTCGTTCTGTGTCGCCGCATCGGAGCGTTGGCGAGCGACGACATCCCGCTTCTCGGGGGCAAACCCAGGCCCCTGAGGGGGTGGCCCCATGTTGGCGCGGTAAGTACCCATCCTCCGTGCACTGGAACCCGGCAAAGGGCTGGGGAATATCAGAAGGGTAAATGGGCGGGGTCACTCGGCAGCATGGGGGCTGACGCCACTCCTGCTTCTCGTGCAGGCGTGGGGTCTGAGGAGAGGAGCGGATTGCACGGGCGGCAACGCAGCGGGGGAAGGTGAACGATTGGGGAGGGCGCTTGATACGGAAGATGGCCTTGATCCCGGTCTTTGCCGGGGCACAGCAATGAAAACAGCCCGGCACGCTGAGCCTGCCGGGCTGTGGGTCTCTGCTCGGGTCAACCGGTGATCCGGTTGACCCAGGCTATCGGGGCGGGGTTAGCCGACCAGCTGATAGAGGATGGCAGAGATGGCGATGAGGCCCATGGTTGCCACGAACAGGTTGCTGATCTGGCCCTGGTATTTCGCCATGGCCGGGACGCGCTTGATGGCGTACATCGGCATCAGGAACAGTATGGTGGCGATGATGGGGCCACCCAGGGATTCGATCATGCCGAGGATGGAGGGGTTGATCACGGCCACGGCCCACAGGGTCAGGATGAAGAAGGCGATGATGAACAGCTCAATCTTCTTGTGGTTCGGCTCTTTGCCGGAGGAACGCATCTGCTGCATCACCATGCCCTTCAGACCTTCACGGGCACCCAGGTAGTGGCCGAAGAAGGAGGAGACGATGGCGACGAAGGCAACCAGCGGACCGAAGTAGGAGATGATGGGGCTCGCATGCTGGTTGGCCAGGTAGGAGAGCACGGCAATGTTCTGGGACTTGGCTTCTGCCAGCTGGGCCGGAGTCAGGCTCATCACGCAGGAGAAGACGAAGAACATCACGAAGCCCAGCAGTATGATGGCGGTGCGCTTGAGGATGGCGTCGGACTTGGCGACGGCGTTGTCACCGTGATCACGGCGCTGGGCCAGGGCGAAGCTGGAGATGGCCGGGCTGTGGTTGAAGGAGAACACCAGCACCGGGATGGTCAGCCACAGGGTGGTGGCGAAATCCTTGGCGGAGGGCACCTGGGCCAGGGCGGCACCTGTCCAGTCCGGGATCAGGTAGAGGGAGATGCCCGCCAGGATGGCGATGAGGGGGTACACCAGGAACTCGGTGACCTTCAGCATCAGCTTCTCACCGGCCAGCATGACCGACATCATGGCCATGATCAGCACTATGGAGAGCATCCAGCGCGGTGGCGCCGTCATCTGCAGCTGGTTGACCAGGAAGCTCTCGACGGTATTGGTGATGCCCACGCCGTAGATCAGCACTATGGGGTAGATGGCGAAGAAGTAGAGCAGGGTGATGAGTTTGCCCGCGCCCACGCCGAAATGCTCTTCCACCACTTCGGTGATATCCGCATTCGGCTTCTTGGAGGAGAGCACGAAGCGCGCCAGGCCGCGGTGGGCCAGGTAGGTCATGGGGCCAACCAGCAGCGCCATGACCACCAGTGGCCAGAAGCCACCCATGCCGGCGTTGATGGGCAGGAACAGGATGCCGGCGCCGACGGCGGTGCCGAACAGGCTGATAACCCAGGTGGTGTCTTGTTTGCTCCAACCGCGTGATTGGACCGAGCTGATCCCTTGCTCCTGTGCGGCTGCAACGTCCTGTGCGCCAGTGACAGTATTGGACATGTGTCTCACCCCGAATGTGTGGTTTTAATTAGTCGGCGCAAGAATACTTTTTTTTTAATCAAAAATGTTGATCAGATTCACCTTTACGAGGCTGAAACCCGCACTTTCTTATAGAAATGTGATCAAAAGAATAAATAATCAAAATTTATTTATCATATGCGGTGTTAGTTGAATGTTAAATGGATAGTTTTTCACCTTGCTAGGTTATCAATATGTTGTCCTGACAGGTGCTGGGCCAGTTGGCGGATCATGCTGGCGGTGGCCCCCCAGATGAAGGAGTGTTGCCAGGGGATCCAGTAGATGGTGTGGCGCTTGCCCGCTCTTGGGAGGGTCAGGGCTATGTGGTGGGCCGGATCCAGCACATGGCTGAGGGGCACCTCGAAGGCCTGCTCCACTTCGTCGGGGCTGAGGGCAAGCCGATAGTCGGGATCTATCATGGCCAGCACAGGCAGGACGTCATACAGGGAGATGGTGTTGAGCGGGGTGAGACTGCCGATGACCCGGACCTGGGAGGCGGGGATCCCGAGCTCTTCGTGGGTCTCTCGCAGGGCCGTGTGGATCAGGCTCTCATCTTCCGGATCCTGACGCCCGCCGGGGAAGCTTATCTGCCCCGGGTGGTGGCGCAGGGTAGTGCTGCGGCGGGTCAGCAACAGATGCAGCCCCTGGGGGCGCTCCACCAGAGGGATCAGCACAGCCGCCGGTTTGAGCCCCGCCAGCATCAGGCGGTGGGCGGGGGCGGGGCGTTGCAACAGGAAGCGGGTCAGTAGCTCGGCGCGGTTCATCTCGATATCCATCTCGGTCCTGGTCTCCTCGGGGCTGGCTAAGGCTGTCACAGGCTCACTGGCGCAGGGCATCCAGCAGCGGCAGGATGCGGGCCACCTTGTCGTAGGTCTCCTGATATTCGGCGTCAGGGTCTGAGTCGGCGATGATGCCCCCTCCCGCCCAGCAATGGAGCCGGCCGGCTTCGGCTATCAGGGTGCGAATGCAGATGCTGGTGTCCATCCGGCCATGCTGGCTCAGGTAGCCGATGCTGCCACAATAGGCGTTTCGCCGCACCGGCTCCAGCTCCTCGATGATCTCCATCGCCCGGATCTTGGGGGCACCCGTGATGGAGCCACCAGGGAAACAGGCCCGCAGCAGATCCACCCCCTGCCAGCGCGCATCCAGCTCACCGTGGATGGTGGAGACCAGGTGATGCACGGCGGGGAAAGACTCCACCGCAAACAGGCTCGGCACGCTGACGGAGCCCGGGCGGCTGACCCGGCCTATGTCGTTGCGCAGCAGATCCACGATCATCAGGTTCTCCGATCTGTCCTTGTCGGCACTGGCGAGCGACTCGGCCACCTGTTTATCAATAGCGGGATCCGGATGACGGGGCCGGGTGCCCTTGATGGGTTTGGTCTCGATGTGGCGGCCATCGAGCAGCAGGAAGCGCTCGGGGGAGAGGCTCAAAATGGCGCTCTGTGGCAGCCGGACAAAGGCCGAGAAGGGGGCCTTGTTGGCGGCACTGAGGGCGAGATAGGCGGACCACTCGTCCCCGCCATAGGGGGCGCTGAAGCGCTGGGTCAGGTTGATCTGATAGCAATCCCCCGCCGCCAGATAGGCCTGGATGCGGGCGAACTTCTCGCCGTACTCGGCCCGGCTCATGTTGCTCTGCCACTCTCCCTGCAAGGCGAAGGGGGCGCTGGCCTGAGGGATTTGCGCCGCCAGCCACTGCAGTCGTCTGGCGAGCCCGGCCTCATTTCCCCAGAGCACCAGCTGCCAGCGACCGGTCGCAACCTCCCGTAGCAGTGCCCAGTCGTAGATCCCGACCGCCATGTCAGGTACCTGGATGTCCGCACTGGCCTGAGCGGGCAGACGCTCGAACCGCCGTCCCAGATCGTAGCCAAAGAGCCCCAGGGCGCCCCCGATGAAGGGCAGGTCATGTTCATCCTGCACCAGATCCCCCAGCAGGGCCTGCTGGGTGCGGGCGAGCAGAGTGAGGGGATCTTCTGCGTGCCGGGTCTGGCTGCCTGCGTGGCGCAGGCAGGTGCTGGCGCCCCGGGTCTCCAGGGTGGCGAGAGGGTCGGCACTGATGATGTCAAAGCGGTTGTCGGCGCCCGTTGGGCCTGCCGATTCCAGCAAGATGGCCCAGGCCTGGTGTTGCAAGCGGGCAAACAGGGCGTGAAGCGATGCTTGGGGGTCGAAATGGTGGATATGCAGTCTTGGTTTCATTTTTTGTTACACAGGCAACAGTTTGCACCCAGCTCCCTAGCCGGTTCGGGTGCTCAAGCGTATCATGGCCGCCGGCATTTTTAAGAAAAACACCGTTATAAAAACACGCCGTAGTCGCCGGCTCTGTGCGCATTCGCCGCCTGCCGAAGGCCCGGCTCATATGGAAGCCCTTGCTCGCGCAAGCGACGACAAGGACCAGTGAGGATGATATGAGCATCATTAGAAAACAGGACTTTATCGATTCCATTGCTGACGCCCTGCAGTACATCTCTTTCTACCACCCCCTCGATTTTGTCCATGCCGCCAAGGCTGCCTATGACCGCGAGATCAACCCGGCCGCCAAGGACGCCCTGGCCCAGATCCTGATCAACTCCCGCATGTCTGCCGAAGGGCATCGTCCCCTGTGTCAGGACACCGGCATCGTCACCTGCTTCGTCAAGATCGGTATGCAGGTGCAGTGGGACAGCGACATGACGGTCCAGGAGATGGTGGATGAGGGCACCCGCCGTGCCTACACCAACCCGGACAACCCGCTGCGTGCCAGCGTGCTCGCCGATCCGGCCGGCAGCCGCAAGAACACCAAGGACAACGCCCCTGCCGTGGTGCACATCGACATGATCCCGGGGGACAAGGTGGAAGTGAGCATTGCGGCCAAGGGCGGCGGCTCCGAGAACAAGTCCAAGATGGTGATGCTCAACCCCTCCGACGACGTGGTCGAATGGGTGCTCAAAACAGTGCCGACCATGGGCGCCGGCTGGTGCCCGCCCGGCATGCTGGGGATCGGCATCGGCGGTACCGCCGAGAAGGCGGCCGTGCTCGCCAAGGAAGCCCTGATGGAGCACATCGACATTCAGGAGCTGATCGCCAGGGGCCCCGAGACCACAGAAGAGAAGCTGCGGGTCGAGCTCTATGACAAGGTCAACCGGCTGGGGATTGGTGCCCAGGGGCTGGGCGGCCTCACCACAGTGTTGGATGTGAAGGTCAAATCCGCTCCGACCCATGCCGCCTCCAAGCCGGTAGTGATGATCCCCAACTGCGCCGCCACCCGCCACGTTCACTTCGAACTCGATGGCTCTGGCCCCGCCGAATTGACCCCGCCGAAGCTGGAGGACTGGCCACAGATCACCCGTGAAGCGGGCGGCAACGTGCGCCGGGTCAATGTCGACGGCATCACCAAGGCCGAGCTCGCCAGCTGGAAGAGTGGCGACACAGTGCTGCTGTCCGGCAAGATCCTCACCGGCCGTGACGCCGCCCACAAGCGCATTGCCGACATGCTGAAAAATGGCGAAGGCTTGCCGGAAGGGGTCGACTTCACCAACCGCTTCATCTACTACGTCGGCCCGGTCGATGCGGTGCGTGACGAAGTGGTGGGCCCGGCTGGCCCCACCACCTCCACCCGGATGGACAAGTTCACCGACATGATGCTGGGTGAAACCGGCCTCATCGGCATGATAGGCAAGTCCGAGCGGGGTCCGAAAACCGTCGAGAGCATCAAGCAGCACCAGGCCGTCTATCTGATGGCCGTAGGGGGCGCGGCCTACCTGGTGGCCAAGGCCATCAAGAAGGCCCGTGTGGTGGCCTTCGCCGATCTGGGGATGGAGGCCATCTATGAGTTCGAGGTGGAAGACATGCCGGTGACAGTGGCGGTCGACTCCCAGGGCAACAACATCCATGAAACCGGCCCGGCCTACTGGTCTGCCAAAATCGCCGAGCTGGATACCAGGCTCGCCTGATCCTGTGCAAGCCCCTGGCGGGGCGCCGGGCAGATAGCAGCCATCACACAGGCCATATGACAGAAGGCGACCTCAGGGTCGCCTTTCTCGTCTTCGTTGCCGCAGTGTCAGACTGACGCGCGGGGGCGGGGAAGCCTGCCAGCCGGGTCGGTGCGGCCTGTATTAGTGGTTCAGGTAGACGTCCTGCCCACCGTAACAGAGTGGGCCACCCTGTGAGGGAGTAGGCTCGAAGAAGCGGGTCAGGACCCCTGCACGCTGCCCCAGGGTGCTGAGGCGGCTGCGATCCAGGGCAACCCGTTCGGGCAACCAGGTCAAGACGGCGGCACAATGGCCGTTGGCCAGGCTCTGCTCCAGCAGACGTTGCCAGTTCTTGATCTTGGGGCCGTGGACCACCAGTACCCGGGCGGGATTGATCCCCAGTGCCTGCAGCTGCTTGGCCACGGGCAGCCCTGGCGGGGCTATGAGCAAGATCCAGCCGCTGTCGCTTTGGCTCAGTCTTCCCAGCGCATCCAGCAGCGGGGCTTCATGGAGATCCATGGCCAGTCGATGCTCATGCTCCGCCTTGCCCTGATGGCGGGTGGGCCAGGTGGTGATCACACCGGCAGAGGAGGAGAGTGGGCGGTGACTCAGGGGCTGGCTCATATGTGTGTCCTGTATGAATAACCATGCTGTATGTGTATACAGTAGTTCTATCTCATGCCAGTGACAAGGCGTTTGTGATTAAAAATGTGAGCCGACTAACAGGGTTTTTTAGTAACTATTTGAATTTAAATACTATTTATATTGATGGTGGGGCGGGTGTTTTTTAACCTGTAGACAAAGCGCGGGTCGGCGCTCATGGTTATACAGTATGTATGGCAAGAGGAGGGACCAAGATGGATGTGAGCACCTTGCAACGGCTGGACGCCAATATTCTGCTCGGGATCATCAACGAGAAGCTGCGGCTGGAGTGCGATGGTCTGGAAGAGTTGCTAGCTTACTACGACATGACGGAGGATCAGCTGGCCACCCGCCTGCAGCAGATTGGTTATCACTACGACCCCATGAGTAACCAGTTCAAGGCCCATGGTTAATTCAGCTCGGGAAGTTGCCCCAATTGGGGCAGCTTCCTTTTATTGCCGCGCTGATGCATCAAGCATTGAAAGCGATTTCATCGCCAGCCGAGTTGGTGCTTATTTTCACGTATTTTCAGCCGCTGGCAATCATTGAAAACCTATTCATGAATCCATCTTTTTGAATTTCATTCAATGTTTTGATTTTTAAGGTTATTTTTATTTTGTTCAGGCAGGATATAGGAAAGGGTTTTCATGGTGAAACTGTCATTTTTATACGTTAAAGTGTGACTCACGTTAACTTTTAAACCCCCGGCTTTAGCTAGTATGCCCACGCCGGAACATATTCTGAGATAACAACAGCGCCGGTCCCTCAAGGGGATAACATTTTTTATTTGTAACGAAGGAAAATGGTTTATGGCTACCAAGAAGAAGACAGACCAGGATCTCCAACTGGATAAAGATCAGCTCAAGGCGAGTATCGTGCGTCACCTGCGTTCTACCTTGGGTACAAGCGAACAGAAAGCCTCTCCCGAAGCATGGTGGAAAGCGACCGCTGCCGCCGTCAACGAACAGGTGTACGAGCGCCTGACCCGCACTCAGCAGACTCACTTCAAGAAAGATACTCGTGCGATTCACTATCTCTCTGCTGAATTCCTGATGGGGCGTTTGACCTCCAACAACCTGCACAACCTCTCCCTGTACAAGATTTGCGAAGAGGCCCTGGGTGAACTCGGTCTGGAACTGACCGATCTGTGCGAACAAGAGCCTGACATGGCCCTTGGCAACGGCGGCCTGGGTCGTCTGGCCGCCTGCTTCATCGACTCCCTGGCCACCCTGAACTACCCGGCGGTGGGCTACGGCATCCATTACGAGCACGGCCTGTTCCGTCAGGAGATCCAGGATGGTCGCCAGATAGAGCGTCCGGACTCCTGGCGTGAATATGGCAACCCCTGGGAGATCTGCCGCCCCGAGTCGGTGCAGGAGATCCCGCTCTACGGCTACGTGGAAACCGTGTTTGGTGACAAGGGCGGCCTGAAGAAGGTGTGGCACGCCGGTCGCAAGATCAAAGGGGTGCCTTGGGACATCCCTGTGGTGGGCTTTGGCGGTCACACCGTCAACATACTGCGGCTGTGGGAATCCCGCGCCTCCGAGTTCTTTGACTGGGACGTGTTCAACGCCGGTGGTTACGTCGACTCCCAGGCCGAGAAGGCCCAGGCCGAGACCATCTCCAAGGTGCTCTACCCGAACGACGAGACCGACGCAGGCAAAGAGCTGCGCCTGATCCAGCAATACTTCTTCTGTGCCTGCTCCATCAAGGACATCATGCGCCGCTACAAGCGGGTGCATGGTGCGGACTTCCGCAACTTTGCCGCGCAAATAGCCATCCAGCTCAACGATACCCACCCGACAGTGGCCATCCCCGAGCTGATGCGGGTGCTGGTGGACGAGGAAGATCTGCACTGGGATGCGGCCTGGGCCATCTGCTACCAGGTCTTCTCCTACACCAACCACACCCTGCTGCCGGAAGCGCTGGAGAAGTGGTCCGTCAGCCTGTTCGAGAAGGTGCTGCCCCGTCATCTCGAGATCATCTACGAGATCAACGCCCGCTTCCTGAACGAGCTGGTGGAGCCCAAGTGGCCGGGCAACGATGCCATCAAGGCCAAGCTCTCCATCATCGAAGAAGGGGACGTGCGCAAGGTGCGCATGGGCAACCTGTGCGTCATCGGCTCCTCCAAGGTGAACGGCGTGGCCGAGATCCACTCCAAGCTGGTGAAAGAGGATCTCTTCCCCGAGTATGCCGAGCTGTGGCCCGAGAAGATGTGCAACGTCACCAACGGCGTGACCCCCCGTCGCTGGCTGCTGGCCTGCAACCCCGAGCTGGCTGCCCTCTACAACGAAGTGGTGGGCAAGGAGTGGCCGCTGCAGCTGGACAAGCTGCGCAGCGTGACCAAGTTTGCCGACGACAAGGCGTTCCAGCAGCAGTTCATGACCATCAAGCGTCACAACAAGGAGAAGCTGGTCAAGGTCATCAAGGCGGAAACCGGCATCGATGTCTCGGCCGAGGCGATCTTCGACGTTCAGATCAAGCGTCTGCACGAGTACAAGCGCCAGCAGCTGAACCTCATTCACATCATGGCGCTCTACCGTCGTCTGCTGGCAAACCCGGACTATGACATGCATCCGCGCGTGTTCATCTTCGGCTCCAAGGCGGCGCCCGGTTACAAGCTGGCCAAGGACATCATCTACGCCATCAACAAGCTGGCGGAGCGGGTCAACAACGACGCCCGCATCCAGGGCAAGCTGAAAGTGGTGTTCATGCCGAACTACCGCGTCAGCCTGGCCGAGAAGCTGATCCCGGCGGCGGATGTCTCCGAGCAGATCTCCACTGCAGGCTACGAAGCCTCAGGGACAGGCAACATGAAGATGGCACTGAACGGCGCCATCACCATCGGCACCCTGGACGGCGCCAACATCGAGATCGCGGAAGAGGCGGGGGCCGAGAACTGCGCCATCTTCGGTCTGAACGTGGACGAGGTGAAGTCCCTGAAGGCGCGCGGTTACAACCCGTACGACTTCTACTATGCCAACTCCGAGCTCAAGGCGGTGCTGGACTGGTTCGATACCGACTACTTCACGCCGGGTCGCCCGGGGGAACTCGCCTCCATCAAGCGCTCCTTGCTGGAAGGGGGGGATCCCTACCTGACCCTGGCCGATTTCGCCTCCTACTCGGAAGCGCACAAGCTGATCGATACCTGGTATCGGGATCCGGCGCTGTGGGCGAAGAAGGCCATCATCAACTCGGCCACCATGGGCAAGTTCAACTCCGACCGCTCCATCCAGGACTACGTGGATCGGATCTGGAAATTGAAGAGCTGCAACGTCGGTTGACCACACCCAGTATGAAAAAACCCCGCATCGCGGGGTTTTTTTATCTCTTCTGGTCAAGGAGGCTTCAGCGCTTGTCGACGATCTCGGTGTCGGCCGGCACACGCTTCCTGCCGGAGATCATGGCCCTGATCAGATCGCCCCGGGTCAGGCGATCGAGGACGATGACCGCCAGCACATGGATGAAGATGGCGATCTGCAGCGCCTTGGCAAAGAATTCGTGGAGCTTCTCCATGAGATCCTCATCAAACAGCTGCTCGTACCCCGTCATGATCCCGGTGACGGCTGTTCCCACCAGACAGGTCAACAGCAGCAGTATCATCAAGGCGCCCAGCGGATTGTGGCCGGCATGATAGGGGTGCTTGCCCTGCCAGCTGGCCTGCAGGTAGCGGCCCAGGCGGGCCGGGGTCGGAAACCACTGGGCAAACCTGGCGTAGTCGGAGCCGACAAATCCCCACAGGATGCGCAGCACCAGCAATCCGGCCAGGGCGTACCCGACATAGCGGTGATTGCGTCTGCCCTCCTCCAGGATGAACAGGTTGAGCACGCACAGCAGGACGGTGGCCCAGTGAAACACCCTGATCAGGGGGTCCCATACCCTGATGGCCTTGCCGCTTTCCATCGCTTTCTCCATGATTTTTTTCCTCTCGTTGTGATGTATCCCGGTTTTACATGCGCCTGTTGCAGGAGCGCCGTTGCCCGCATCATGGAGGCACTTTCTTAAGGCCGTGTTAATGACCTGAGGCGCGTCACAGGGGCAGGGCCAGTGGCAAGGAGAGGGAGAGAGGCTGGGGGAAGAATAAACAGAGCCCCGAGGGTGCGGGGCTCTGTTGTGCAACGGGTCTGGGGTGTGCGGCGGCTCAGGGGCTGGGCCCGTCAGCCTGGCCCGGGATCAATGGAGGATGTCACCCATGAAATAGGCCAGCAGGGTCAGGATGACGGTGAATACCAGGTTCAGCACCAGACCGGCGCGCATCATCTCCCGCTGCTGGATGTGACCACTGGCGAAGACGATGGCGTTCGGCGGGGTGGCCACCGGCAGCATGAAGGCGCAGGAGGCACCGACGGCGATAAGCACGGATACCACTACGGGGGAGACCCCCAGCGCCTCGGCCACACCGGCGAACAGCGGCACCAGCAGGGCGGCGGTGGCGGTGTTGGAGACCAGCTCGGTCAGGAACACCACGAAGGCGGCAAGGCAGAGCAGTATGATGAAGATGGGCATGGTGGCGAGCGCACTGGAGAGGTGCTCCGCCAGGAAGGCGTTGGCGCCGGTCTGTTTCAGGATGGCGCTTAAGGTGAGGCCACCCCCGAACAGCAGCAGCACGCCCCAGTCGGTGTTCTGGTTGATGTCATCCCAACTGGCGACCCGGCTGACGGCGATGGCCAGGATGGCGCCCATGGCGATCAGGGTATCGAACTGGGGAATGCCTCCCAGGGCCGCGGCTATGGGCTGGGAGCCAATCCACAGCAGCACTGTGGTGAGGAAGATGAGCAAGGTGGTCTTGCGCTGGCCGGTCCACTCTATGGTGACCTGCTCTGTGCTGACCTGGTGCGAGAGGTTGGGGCGCGTCACCCAATAGAGCAGGCCTATGCCCACCGGCATGAAGATGAGCACCACGGGGATGCCGAACTTCAGCCAGTCGGTGAAGCCCAGTCCCATCTGGGCGGCGGCGATGGCATTGGGGGGGCTGCCCACCAGGGTGCCGATCCCGCCGATGCTGGCGCTGTAGGCGACGCCAAGCAGGACGAAGACCAGGGTACGGCGCTCCTTGTGAATATCGAGCCCCTTGAGCATGCCGAGGGCGAGCGGCATCATCATGGCGGCCGTGGCGGTGTTGCTGATCCACATGGAGAGTGCGGCCGTGATGGTGAACAGCACTATGGCTGCCCAGCCAAGGTGACCCTTGGCCAGCTGCATCACCTTGGCGGCGATCTGGGTATCCAGTCCCTGCTTGGAGAGGGCCGCCGCCAGGGCAAAGCCGCCGAAGAAGAGGAAGAGGACAGGGTTGGCGAAGTCGGTCAGCGACTTGCTCATGTCAAACACCCCGAGCAGGGTGGCGAGCACCGGGATGGACAAGGCCGTGATGGTGATGTTCACCGCCTCGGTCAGCCAGAGGATGGCGATGAAGATCAGGATGCCGAGGCCTTTGTTGATCATGGGATCAAAGGGAAGCCAGGCGAGCATGGCGCAGAGCAGCAGGAGATCCAGAATGACGATCCCGGCCTTGATGTCCAGCCAGCGTGTAGGGGCGGAAGGGACTGCAGAGGTATGCATGTTGTTCTCTCGGTTAATTTATGGTTGTTGTTGTGTTGCCGAGGTTACATTTATCCCCCTGTTTGAAACAGGGGGATGTGGTCAAAGCATGTGGCGACTCACAGAGTCAAGTGAAAATGGATCTGCTATTAAACAGAAATTAAACATTTTGTTTTCATTTGGGCTCTGCCGTGACGGAAAACAGCCACTCCTTGAACAGGCTCTTTGGCAGGGAGCCGCTGCGCTGAGCCAGGATCTGCCCCCCTCTGAAGATCATCAGGGTCGGGATGCTGCGAATGGCATAGCGGCTGGCGATGGCGGCCTCCTGTTCGGTGTCGAGCTTCACGAAGCGGATGCGGGGTTCGAGCTCCTGGGCTATCTCTTGAAAGACGGGGGCGAACTGCAGGCAGGGGCCGCACCAGCTGGCCCAGAAGTCGACCACCACCGGTATGTCGGACTGGATCAGGGCATCAAAGTGCGCCATGCGACCCGACACCGGGGAGTGGGAAAACAGGGGTTGGTGGCAGCGACCGCACTTTGCAGTGGTATCCACCTTGTCGCCGGGCAGGCGATTGCGGGTAAAGCAGTGGCTACAATAGGTAGTGACAAATGACATAATTGGCTCCTTTATTCATGGCCCGGCAACATCTTTATTGCATTCACAGAGCAGACTAACGGTAACATAGCGCTCAGTTGTTTTTCACACTCGGCTGTCCGGCCCTGACCCTGGGTCACCGGATGGCCGACCATGACATGAGAATCGAGACGGGATGAAGAGTGTTGCACGGGACAATCGTGTTGTCTTTGGCCTTATCATCGTATCGCTGCTGGCATTTTCTGCCTATTGCTGGCAGTTGCTGAGCCAGCAACAACGCGCCTCCGATCTGAGCGTGGCCGCAGAGCTGGTCCTCAACCGGGTCAATACTGACACCGTCTATCTGCTGGGGCGCGAGAAGGCCAGCGATGGCAGCGTACAGCAGCGCCTCAGCCTGCTGTCAAACAGTCTGGATCGCTTCGTGAGCCAGGTGCGCGAAGACCCGGGGTCGGTGGATGATCCCGAGTCCCTGGCGCTGCAACGGGACATCGACGGTTATCTGCTGGATCTCGCCAGGCTCTACACCATGGAGATGACCATCGAATACCTGGCGCCCCGTTTCCAGGGTCAGCTCAAGGCGCTGCTGGCAACCCTGCCGGCCGGGGCCGAGCAAGCTCGCGACCTCACCGAGCTCGCCCGGTTGAGCCACTACCTCAGGCGCAGCTGGGACACCAGCGAGCAGAGTCAACTGCGGCAACTGCAACATCGGCTGATGGAGACCTATCCCGGGCAGCCCAAGGTCATGGCCCTGACCCAGCTCAGCCAGGAGTTCAATCAGCAGGTGATGGAATACCACCGCCTGCGCAACCAGATCGTCGAGATGAAGGGGCTGGCCTCGCTGCCGGCGTGGAAACAGAGCAAGCTGGATCTGGCCTCCTCCCTCAAGAGCCGCTTCTACCTGATGGTGCTGGGGGGCGCGCTGCTCTGCTTCTCGCTGGTGGCCGCGACCCTGTGGCGCCGCAACCAGAAGCTGAGCGAGCTATCCAGCCACGCCGCCTTGCTGGCCCAGGCCAAGAGCGACTTCCTGGCCAACATGAGCCACGAGATCCGCACCCCCATGAATGCCATCATCGGCTTCAGTGCCCTGGCGCTGCAGACCAACCTCGATCAGCAGCAGCGGGACTACCTCAACAAGATAAAGTCATCGTCTGATACTTTGCTGCTGCTCATCAACGACATCCTGGATCTCACCAAGGTGGAGTCTGGCAAGCTGACCCTGGAGGAGATCGACTTCGATCTCAGCGAGCAGCTCGACTCCCTGGCCGCCATGTTTGCGGATCTGGCGGAGCGCAAGCAGATCGAGGTTATCATCAACAAGTCGCCTGCGGTGCCCGATTTTCTGCGCGGCGATCCGCTGCGCCTCGGCCAGGTGCTGGTCAACCTGGTCAACAACGCCATCAAGTTCACCGAGCGGGGGGAGGTGGAGGTGGCCATCACCCTGACCAACCAGCATCCCATGCGAGTGTGCTTCAGCGTGCGGGACACCGGCATCGGCATAGCGCCGGAGAAGCAGGCGCAGCTGTTCCAGCCCTTTACCCAGCTGGAGGCGGGCAACACCCGCAAATATGGTGGCTCAGGGCTTGGGCTCAACATCTCCCAGCGGCTGGTGGGGCTGATGGGGGGGGAGATCAGGGTGCAGAGCAAGCCCGGGGTGGGTTCCACCTTCCAGTTCGAGATCCCCCTGTCCCAGGCCGTCTATGGTGTCTCCGGACGCCGTGTCTTCTTCGATCACCAGCCCCTCATCCTGATGATGGATGACAACGAATTGGTGCTGGAGCTGGCCAAGGACATACTGGGCCGGGCCGGCGCCTCCGTGATCGCGGTCGACAGCCTCTCCCGTGCCCGCCAGGTGCTGCGGGAGGAGGGCCACCACATCCGGCTCGCCATCCTCGACTGGCGCATGGGACAGGAGGACGGCCTGGATCTCGCCCTCGAAATGTATCAGCACAGCCAGTGGCGGCGCCTGCCCATACTGATGACCAGCGCCTGGTCCAGGGAGGGGCTGCACGGGCGCATGGAGAGCATGGGGCTGACCCACTTCCTGGCCAAGCCCATGACCGAGAATACCCTGCTGGCCAAGGTCGATGAGCTGCTCAACGGCAGCTCCCACGACAGCAAGGTCCGTCAGGCCGAGGCGCAGGGGGATCAGCAGCACTTCAGGGAGCTGCTGCACGGGACCCGGGTGCTGCTGGCCGAAGACAACCGCGTCAACCAGCAGCTCATCATGGAGTACCTGCGCCGGGTCGAGGCCGTGGTCACTGTGGTGGACAACGGGCGCGAGGCGGTGGAGCAGGTGGCGGAGCAGCCCTTTGACGTGATCCTGATGGACTTGCAGATGCCGGTGCTCGATGGCCTGGATGCCACCCGCCAGATCCGCAAGATGGTGGACAAGCACGACGTCCCCATCATAGCGCTCACCGCCAGCGCCATGCCGGGGGACAGGGAGCGTTGCCTCGGGGTCGGCATGAACGGCTATGTCACCAAGCCGGTCAGCAAGCTGGATCTCTACAACAACCTGCTGCAGTGGGTGAAGAGCGCCAGCGGCGAGCGGCGAGTGCCGCTCGAGGTCAAGCCGCCGGATCTGATGGGGGTGCTGGATCTGGAGGATGCGCTGCGCCGGCTGGAGCAGGACAGGGAGGCGCTGCAGATCCTGTTCAAGCTGTTCCTCTCCGAGCACAAGGACGACCTGTGGGACATTCGCTCCGCCCTGCGCCGCCAGCAACCCGAGGTGGCCTGTCGTCTGCTGCACACCCTGAAGGGGGTGTCGGCCAACATCTCCGCCTCCCGGCTGCAACTGCTGGCTGGCGAGCTGGAGTGGCGGCTGCGGCTGCAAGAGGAGCTGAGCGAGGGGGAGCTGACCCAGTTGCAGCAAGTCTTCACCCAGACCCGGGAAGAGGTCTCCCATTTCCTGCTGACCGGCGAGCAGCAGGAGTCGGTCGCCTTCCCGTTCTCCTCCCCGGACAAGCGGCTGTGAACCGGTGAGATAGCAATCGTTCTCAAGTCGTCCGCTTCAGGCTATGATGACCCACTCCAATCGCCCCCACCTCGGGGGCGATTGTATTGAGCTTCTCTTATGACCAAGCGGCCCCCGCTGTGCCGCGAGCAAGGACTTTACTGTGAGCGTATTTTTGCGGCTTGGCTGGTTTTTCAAGGATCAGTGGCGGCGTTATCTGATGGCCATCTCCCTGCTGATGATGGTGGCCCTGTTGACCGTGATCCCCCCCAAGGTGGTGGGTTGGGTGGTGGATGGCATCGCCAGGGGGGAGCTCGATGAGGGCACCCTGATGGGCTATCTGGCGGGGCTGCTGGGCCTCGGCCTGCTCATCTATCTGCTGCGCTACGTGTGGCGGGTCATGCTGTTTGGCGCCTCCTACCGGCTCGCCTATGTGCTGCGCAATCGCCTGTTCAGCCACTTCACCCGCATGAGCCCGGACTTTTACCAGCGCCACCGCACCGGCGATCTGATGGCCCACGCCACCAACGACATCCAGGCGGTGGAGATGACGGCCGGCGAAGGAGTGCTGACCCTGGTGGACTCCTTCATCGTCGGTATCCTGGTGCTCTCCATCATGTGCAGCCAGTACTCCTGGCAGCTGACCCTGCTTTCCCTGCTGCCGCTGCCGGTGATGGCCTTCTTCATGAACCGCTTTGGCACCCAGATCTACAAGGAGTTCAAGGCGGCGCAGGGGGCCTTCTCCCGGCTCAACAACAAGACCCAGGAGGCCCTCTCCGGGGTGCGAGTGCTCAAGTCCTATGCGGTGGAGTCCCTCGAGGATCAGGGCTTTGCCGAGCTGACCCGCCAGGCGGGGGAGCGCAACATGGCGGTGGCCCGCATCGATGCCAAGTTCGATCCCGTGATTTACCTCTGCATCGGCTGCTCCTACTTCCTGGCGGTGGCCGGCGGCAGCGCCCTGGTGCTGCAAGACAAGCTGACCCTGGGGGAGCTCACCAGCTTCACCATGTACCTGGGTCAGCTCATCTGGCCCATGTTCGCCATCGCCTGGTTGTTCAACATCATAGAGCGGGGCAGCGCCGCCTATTCCCGCATCGAGAGCATGCTGGGGGAGCGCAGCGACATCGAGGAGCCGGCCCGGCCTGCGGCCTTTGTCTCGGCTCTGCCCCTTGAGGCCAGGGGGCTTGGCTATCGGCTGGAGCAGCGCAGCCTGCTGCATGGCGTGGATTTCACCCTGCAACACGGCGCCATGCTGGGGATAGTGGGGCGCACCGGGGCGGGCAAGAGCTCCCTGCTCAAGCTGTTGATGCGGCTTGCCAATCCCACGGCAGGTGCCATTGCCATGGGGGGCGTGCCCATCGACCAGCTGCCCCTGGGCACCCTGCGAAGCCAGTTTGCCTATGTGCCCCAGGAGCCCTTCCTCTTTTCCACCACCATCGCCGCCAACATCGCCCTCGGCAAGCCGGAGGCGAGCCGGGAGGAGATAGAGCGGGTGGCCCGCATCGCCTGCGTCCACGACGACATCGTTCGTTTCCCCAAAGGGTATGAGACCGAGGTGGGGGAGAAGGGGGTGACCCTTTCCGGCGGTCAGAAGCAACGGCTCGCCATCGCCCGCGCCCTGTTGCTGGCTGCCCCCATCCTGGTGCTGGACGACGCCCTGTCGGCGGTGGATGCCCACACAGAGCAGCAGATACTGCTGGCGCTCAAGGCTCACAGACGGACCCTCATCCTGGTCAGCCACCGCATGACGGCGGTGGAGCAGGCGGACGAGATCCTGGTGCTGGAGCAGGGAGCCATCAGCGAGCGCGGTGCTCACGGCGCCCTGATGGCCCACAACGGCTGGTACGCGGACATGGTTCGCTATCAGCGTCTCGAACAAGACGTGGAGGAGAGCCTGTGAGGCTGATGATGAGACGAGTGGTTCCCCTCATCCCCATCCCTTCTCCCGCGAGGGGAGAAGGGGGCAAAGAGAGTCAATTTCTTGGGAACGCTGTGCTGGAGGCAAGTCTGTGAATCCAACCATCAAACGCCTGCTCGCCTACTGCGCCCGCTATCCCCGCTGGCTGGTTCAGGCGGGCATCTGCCTGCTGCTGGCCACCGGCGCCGAAGTGGCCGGGCCCCTGCTCATCAAGCTGTTCATCGATGACTATCTGGCGCCGCGCCAGCTGGTGTGGCCCCACATCGCCGCCCTGGCCGCCGGTTATCTGGGGTTGCAGGTGCTCTCTGCCGCGGGCTTCTACCTGCAATCCCTGCGCTTCAACCGCATCGCCCAGGCGGTGGTGCAGACCCTGCGTGAGCAGGTGTTTGCCACCGCCATCCGGCTGCCTGCCCGCTATTTCGACAAGCATCGCTCGGGTTCCCTCATCTCCCGCATCACCAACGACACAGAGGCGATCATGAACCTCTACGTCCAGGTGATAGGGCTGCTGGTGCAAAAAGTGGTGCTGCTGTGCGGCATCCTCATCTCCATGGCGCTGCT
Organism: Aeromonas rivipollensis; assembly: GCF_037811135.1. Taxonomy (NCBI): domain Bacteria; kingdom Pseudomonadati; phylum Pseudomonadota; class Gammaproteobacteria; order Aeromonadales; family Aeromonadaceae; genus Aeromonas; species Aeromonas rivipollensis. Next base: position 2,121,884 of record NZ_CP149130.1, read on the forward strand.
GGATCTGCGCCTGATGCTGGTGTGCGCCACCCTGCTGCCGGCGGTGGGGGCCGTGATGTGGCTCTACCAGCGCCTGAGCGTGCCCGTGGTGCGGGCGACCCGCAGCCTGCTCTCCGACATCAACAGCCGGCTCAACGAGTCCCTGCAGGGGATGCCGGTCATTCAGGCCATGGTGCAGGAGCGCCACTTCGCCAATGCCTTTGCCGAGGTGAACCAGCAGCACTGGCAGGCCAGGATCAAGAGCCTCAAGATCAACGGCATACTGCTGCGCCCCCTCATCGATCTCTTCTACATGATGGTGCTCATCGGCCTGCTGGCCCTGTTTGCCAAGGAGGGGTTGAGCGCGGGTGGCGCCATCCAGGTGGGGGTGCTCTACGCCTTCATCAGCTATCTGGGGCGCATGATCGAGCCCCTCATCGAGATGACCAACCAGCTCAACCAGCTGCAGCAGGCCATGGTGGCGGGGGAGCGGGTCTTTGCCCTGCTGGACGAATCCCGGGAGAGCACCGACGGCGAGACGCTGCCCCTGGCGGGACGGGTGCGTTTCGAGCGGGTGAGCTTCTCCTACGATGGCCAGCAGCCGGTGCTGCAGGAGGTGAGCTTTGCCACCCGTCCCGGCCAGATGCTGGCGCTGGTGGGTCACACCGGCAGCGGCAAGTCCACCATCATCAGCCTGCTGATGGGCTTCTATCCGCTGGATCAGGGCTGCATCCGCTTCGATGATCACCCCATGAGCGCGCTGTCGCTCTCGGCGGTGCGCCGCAGCATAGGCCTGGTGCAGCAGGATCCCTTCATCTTCGTCGGGACCTTGGCAGAAAACCTGCGCCTTGGCCGTGACGGCATCGATGAGGCGCGGCTCTGGCAGGCCCTGGAGGAGGTGCAACTGGCCGCGTTCGTGCGCCATCTGCCACAGGGCCTCGAGACCCTGATGGAGGAGGGGGGCAAGAACCTCTCCGCCGGCCAGCGTCAGTTGCTCTCCTTTGCCCGTGCCTTGGTGGGGGATCCGCGCATCCTCATCCTGGACGAGGCGACCGCCAGCGTGGACTCCCAGACCGAGCTGGCGCTCTCCCAGGCGCTCTCGGCGGCGCGCCGTGGCCGCACCACCATCGCCATCGCCCACCGGCTCTCCACCATAGTGGATGCGGACGAGATACTGCTGCTCTCCCGCGGCCAGGTGAGCGAGCGCGGCACCCACGGCGAGCTGATGGCGCTGGGGGGGCACTACGCCCAGCTGTTCGAGATGCAGAGTCAGGGCGCCTGGCTCGAAGAGAAGCGGGCCTGAAGCCCTGGATAAAAAACAGCCGGCAGATGCCGGCTGTTTTGTTTGTGATATTGGGGAGGATCAGACAGTGGCTTTGCTCCGTGCGATCTGCTTGGGTTGCAGGGGCGGGAAGTCGTCGTTGAAGAAGGTGTCCGCCTCCTCGATCTGGGCCTTGCGCTGCTTCTGGATGAAGTTGTCGAAGTCGCGCTTGATCTCCGGATCCTTCAAGGCCTCATAGTCGAACACGTTGGCGGCATAGAGGTAGTTGAAGTGGATGTCGACGAATTCGGCGCTGGCACAGGCGGAAGTGAACTTGCTGTTCTGGCGGTCGAAGTTGATGCGGTACTGCTTGATCTTGGGCACATAGACCAGCTCGCTGCCCACCTTGAACACCTCGACCGTGATGCCGACCGTGATGGTCTTGTAGAAGTCCTTGTTGTTCTCCACCCCGAAGCGGATGGCATCCCCCTGCTTTTGCAGGAACTTGTTGAAGCTGGCCAGCGCCGTGGTGCCCTGGCTCACCACCACGTCCATGATGAAGTTGATGAAGTCGGTGGCGATGCTGAGCCCCTTGATGTGGCGGCTGTAGCTCTGCTGATCGATCTTGCTCGGCCCCATCAGGGGGATCTTGGAGAGGGCCCTGGCCCAGAGATCCGCATCCGTCTTGTACTGCTCGCCATAGGCCTCGGCGTAGCGGTTGATGTAGGCGGTGACCACAGAGGTGATGGCGATGAGGTAGGCCTTCTGCTCCGCCAGCTTGGCCATGACGGCGGGATCGTCCAGCAGCTCGTTGGCCACGATGAACTCCACCAGGCCGTCCTTGTCGGCATAGGGATCGCTCCCCACATTCTTGGCTGTGGTTGGCAGGTTGACGTCGTTGAAGAAGGCCTCGGCCTCGGCGAACTGATCCCGGTTGTTCAGGCGGCTGGCGGGGGCCTCACGCACCAGCTGGCAGAGCACTATCTCGGCCTCGTAGTCCGACTCGCGCCACAGGGGCGCCTGGGCCTGATTGCCAAAGGTCTTCTTGTAGGCGAGGTTGAAGTCGAACAGCACAGAGCTGCAGCCGCAATCCATGGCGAAGTCGACGGCGTAGCTGAGCGGCCCTGTGGGCAGGGGCTTGCTCATCTTGCCCTTGACCGCCAGGTTGGCGTAGCACTTGAGGTACTCCCGGCCAAACAGCTCAAAGGCACGGTTGTTGTTGAAGTTGAGCAGGAAGGTACCGGCGCTCTCGCCCCCGTTGAACAGCTGTTGAACGTTACTCATCTCTCTATCCTTATGCTGAGATTGGTGTCACAGGATGACTCGGTGCCAGCTGGCCATTCACGAGCCAGCAGAGCCTAGCGAGGGGGGAGGCATTTCGTTACTGTGACTAATCCCAGTGGCGCTGGCGGATGAGTGGGCTAGCGCCGGAGCAACCCCGTTTATCGTTTACTTTCATCCGGCTAGGGTTGTCATGAAAGTGCCATATGAGTTCTTTCTTGAAAAAAACTCCGCCACCAGGGGGAAATGGCATCGCTGTGGCGGCGAATAACGGGGCTCATTATTTGCCCATCGAATGCAGCGGCGCCCATCATGTGATTTTCAAATGCACCCGGGAGCCGATCGTCCTCACAACGACGGCAATGGAGGCTTGTCTATTGGGGAAGGGACTGGCAACATTTCGGTCACAATCACTCATCGGATCAGTTTGCAATGGACCTGCAACGCTTCAAAGCCAACCTGGCACTGCGCCTCTTCGCCTGGCGCTATATTCCCGTCATCGGATTCTGTGCCCCCGTCATCGAACAGATGGACGCGCGAGCGCTGCGCATCCGCATTCCCCTCGGCTGGCGTACCCGCAACCACCTGGGCAGCATGTACTTCGGGGCGCTGGCCACCGGCGCCGATCTGGTGGGGGGTCTCTTGGTGATGGAGAAGGGGCGGGCACGGCGCAAGAAGGTGCACTTTGCCTTCAAGGATGTGCAGGGGGAGTTTCTGAAGCGCCCCGAGGGGGACGTGCAGTTTGACTGCGCGGCCGGGGAGGCCATAGACGCCATGATAGACGAGTCACTGGCGACCGGGCAGCGCATCAACCGCCCCATCCAGGTGGTGGCCACCTGCCCGTCTCTCAACGGAGATGAGGCGATGGCGCGCTTCGTGCTGACCCTGTCGATCAAGGCCAGCTGAATGCTGACGGGCGCGTTGGCGCCCTTATTCAAGCAGGGATCAGAGGATCTCGGGGCTGACGCCTTCCTTCACCACTACCTTCATGCCGTTGAAGTTGACCACTTGCTCGGCGACTGTGTTGGGTAGCGCTTGCGGGGGCAGACCTCGGGCTTAGAGGATCTCGGGGCTGACACCTTCCTTCACCACTACCTTCATGCCGTTGAAGTTGACCACTTGCTCGGCGACTATCTTGCAGCGCTTGCGGGTCTCGACCTGACCGTCCACTTCCACTAGGCCCTCTGCGACCAGCGCCTTGGCGGCACCGCCACAATCGGCCCAACCCTGATGCTTGATCAGGTCACACAAGGCAACGAAGGGGTGACCTTCGAGCAGAAACGTCTCCATGGGAAATCCTCTAGCTGGATGAATGCCTACAGGGCAGGGCGCCATTTTAGGCAGTTAGGCGGGACAGGGAAAGGGCCTGGGCCGAATTGCCCCGAAAAAGGGGGCGAGGGGAGCGGGGGAGAACAATCAGCCCGGCAGGGGCCTGGCTGATTGTGTCTGCGTGCCGCCGGTGCTTAAGGCAGCTTGACCACGGCTTCCCCCGTCACGGCGAGGGCGCCACTCGAGGTGAAGATGCGGGTGGTCAGGGTGGCGATGGGCTTGTCCTCGCGAAGGGCAATCACCTCCACCTCGGCCGTCACCTCGTCCCCGACAAAGACCGGCAGCTTGAAGCTGAGGCTTTGACCCAGATAGATGCTCCCCTTGCCCGGCAACTGCTGGCCCAGCAGCCCGGAGAAGAGGCTGGCCAGCAGCATGCCGTGGACGATGGGCCGCTCGAACGCCGTGGTGGCGGCGAAGGCCGGATCCAGGTGCAGAGGGTTGAAGTCCTCCGAGAGCGCGGCGAAGGCGGCCACCTCCGCCGCCCCGAACCGCTTGCTGAGACGGGCCTTCTGGCCCACTTCCAGGGTGTGTGCGCTCATGCGGCGTCCTCCTCTGTTGGGCAGGCAAACACGGGGTTGAGCCGCACCTTGACATAGTGGCCGGGGGCGGGGGCCAGCCCCTCCTCCGGCACCCGCGCGGGGACGGGCTCTGACCCTTCGTCACGGCTCTGGATAAAGCCCATCATCTCGGGCCACCAGGAGCCGCCCTGGTGCGTCGCCCCTGCCAGCCAGCTCTCCGGGCTCTCGGCCTCGGCCCCGTTGTGCCAGAAGCCGTACTTGTTGGCGACCGGCGGGTTTATGATGCCGGCGATGTGGCCGGACTCCGCCAGGAGGAAGCGCTGCTCCCCGCCAAACAGCTTCATGCCCTGCCAGGTGCCCTGCCAGAGGGCGATGTGATCGTCCATGGCCGACACCAGCAGCACCGGGGTCTTCACCTTGCCAAGATCGATGCGGGTGTTGCGGATCTTGAGCTCCCCCTTCACCAGCTGGTTCTCCAGGTAGAGACGGCGCAGCAGGCTGTTGTGGGTCTTGCCCGCCACATTGGTGCTGTCGCTGTTCCAGTGCAGCAGATCGAAGGCCACCGGGCTCTGACCCTTGAGGTAGCTGTCGATGTAGTAGTTCCAGTAGAGGCTGTTCTCCCGCAGCAGGCTGAAAGAGACAGCCAGCTGGCGCCCGTCCATGATGCCCTTGGCCTCATTTTGCGCCTCGAGCGCCGCTATGATGGGCTCGTGGATGAAGATGCCAAGCTCCCCGGGCTGGGAGAAGTCCAGCAGGGTGGTGAACAGGGTGGCAGTGCGCACCCGCTGCTTCTGGCGCCGCGCCGCCAGCCAGCCCATGGCCAGGGAGAGGGCGGTGCCGCCGATGCAGTAGCCGATGCCGTGCACCTCCCGCTCGCCGGTGGCCGCTTCCACGGCGTCCAGGGCGGCGATGACGCCATCCACCACGTAGTCGTCTAGATCGATTTGGGCCTGGGCCACGCCCAGGTTGCGCCAGGAGATCATGAACACCGTCTGGCCCTGGGCGACCAGCCAGGCGACCAGGGAGTTCTGGGGCCGCATGTCCATGATGTAGTACTTGTTGATGAAGGGGGGCACGATCAGCACCGGCGTCTTGCCCACGGTTTCCGTGGTGGGGCTGTACTGGATCAGCTCATAGAGCTCGGTGCGCTGCACCACCCGGCCTGGGGTGGTCGCCAGATCCCGGCCAAGCTCGAAGGCGGACTCGTCGGTCAGGCGGATGTTGAGCTGATCGGCGCTGCGCTCCAGATCCTCGGCCAAGAGGGCCAGCCCGCGCACCAGGTTCTGGCCGTCGGACTCCAGGGTGAGCTTGAGCAGCTCCGGGTTGGTGGCCAGGAAGTTGCTGGGGGCCATGGCGTTGACGTACTGGCGGGTGAAGAAACGCAGCCGCTCCCGGCTCTTCTGGGGGACGCCGTCCAGGGCATCCACCGAGGCCAGCAGGTGCCTGGCGGTGAGCAGGTAGGACTGCTTGAGGTAGTCATAGATGGGTTGTTCGCTCCAGGCCTCGGCCTTGAAGCGGCGATCGCTGCGCTCCGGGGTGATCACCGGTTCGCTCTGCTGGCCTGCGCTTTTCAGCAGGGTGTGCTGCATCAGCTTGAGCTGATCCTGCCACCAGTTCATCTGGGCCTGGATCAGCTGCCAGGGCTGCTGGCTGCCCTGCTCCAGCACCTGGCCCAGATCGTCCAGATTGGTCTGCAGCAGCGCCTGGGCGGTGCGCTCTGTCTGGGCCTTGGCCATGGCCAGCAGCTTGTCATTATAGTGGGCCAGGGCCTCGAACAGCGGGCCATAAGATGGTTGGCTCATGTGCTCTCCTTCACCCACACCCGAGGCGGGAGCTAGCCCGTAGCGTCGAGTCGTGGGGAGATGTGGCTGCCCGAACGGGCAGCCAGGGGTTATCAGGCCTTGCCCGTGCTCTTCTTGATGCCGTCCGCGGTCAGGACATCCAGCTCTTCCTTGAACTGCTGGCCGAGGGCGCTCAGCTTCTGGATGTCGTCCAGCATCTGGCGGGAGAGCTGGCTGGCGGTCTCCAGTTGCACTGTGCCGAGGGCAGCCAGGCTCTGGGTGTCCTGCACCTTGCTCACGGCTTGCAACTGGTTGAGGCCCAGTTCGGCGTAGGCGTTGGCGGAGGCCAGCTGCAACCGGGTCAGCTGCTCGATGTTGCTGGCCAGCAGTTGGTTGTAGCGGGTGAGGGGGGCGGCGAAGCCTTGCATCTGCTCGGTAAAGCTCTTGATCACGTCCATATTCATCATCGGTCTCCAGTTCGGCAGAACAGTGTTGTTGTGGGCCAATCGGCCCTTTTTACGGGTACTGCATGTCATCCCTGTTTACGTGTTGCTTGCTCTGTTCAAACACACGTTTGAGCATTCTGCAACCAAATGCGGTTTGGTGTAAATGACATAAATGTTAATTTCTGTTTGAATTTTTTTGTCAGCGACCTCCGTCGGGGGCGTGGGTCAGACGAGAGGTGACGCACGGGACCCGGCGCTCCCTCGCCGTGCTGGCGCCGCGCTGGTAGGCTGGCTCGTCATTCAGACTGCCAAGGAACCCCCGATGAAACCTCTCGTCCTGCTGCTCGGTTGCACCGCGCTGACCCTCGCCGGCGTGGCCCAGGCCAGCACCCCGGTCCAGATCTCCCTGCCCGGCATCAACCTGCCTTCCTCCCACCAGGTGGAAGGGGCGCGCGCCTCCTTCCTGTATGGCCGGACCGGTCAGGTGAAGGGCATCGATCTGCCGGTGTTCGCGCTCTCCGACGTGGATCAGTTCACCGGCTTGCAGCTTGGCATCTTCTTCGGCGCCGCCCGGGTGCGTCACCAGTTCGGCGGGGTCGCCATCAACGCCGTCAACTGGCATGAAGGGCAGGACACCGGGGTCAACCTGGGTTTCGTCAACCTGACCAACAACGTGCAGGGCCTGAACTGGGGCGCTGTCAACATCGCCAAGGGTAACGCCCTGGCCAACGTGGGCTTCGTCAACTATGCCGAGCGCACCACCTTCCAGCTTGGCTTCATCAATGCCACCAAGCACCTCGATGGCCTGCAGATAGGGCTCGCCAACTACGCCGAGAACGGTGTCTTCCCCATACTGCCCCTCATCAACTTCAAGAAATCCTTCTAGAAGGGGCGCCCGGCCTTGCTTTAGGGGGCGCAGCCATTACCCTGTGCTCCATCAATAGTGCGCAGAGGTGACAGGGGCATGACAACGGAACACTTGGATGCCATCGGCATCGGTTGGGATGTAAGGGGCTGGCAGGGCAATGCCCAGGCGGTGGCCGTGGTGGGCTGGCAGGCCAGCACGCAGCAGTTGCACTGGCTCGGGGTCTCCCCCCTGTTTCGGTTGAGCTCCCGGGTGGCGCCGGATCTGGACGCCTTGCTGCGCCCGGCGCTGCAAGACGAGATGGCGCTGATGCAGGTGCTGGCCTGCCCGCGATTGGCGCTCGGCATCGATGCCCCGCTGGCCTTTCCCCGAGCCTTCGGCGAGTTGCTGGCGGGGAGGGGGGTCGAGTGTGCCGTGCCCCAGCGGGAGATAGACAACCCCTATGCCTATCGGGACTGCGAGCGCTGGCTGCATCAGCAATACGGCAAGAAGCCGCTGTCGGCCACCTTCGACAGGCTCGGCAACAACGCCACCCTGGCGCTCTCCATCTTGCCGCGCCTCGGGGATCTGCAACTGGTGCCAACGCAGGTGGGGGAGGCGGAGCGCGCCGTGCTGGAGGTCTATCCGGCCCTCGCCAAGGTAGCAGGCAAGGCCTCACCGGCCAGGGAGGAGATAACCGCCTTCTTGCCAGCTGATGTGGTGGCCGGGACGGATCGTTACGACGCCTCCCTCTGCGCCCTGATGGCGCTGCAATATGCCGCCGGGGGGGCCGTTGCCTTCCTGCCGGATCTTGTCTCTGCGCCTTCCGACTTCCCCCTGGACGAAGGCTGGGTCTATCACTTCGCCAGGCCCTAGGGCCTGAGCCCGGGGTCCTGGGCCCCGGCTTGCCTGCCGCCGCGCCTCGTTGCTCTGCCTCGACGCTTTCTCCCGCCATCCACCATCTGTATGAAAAATACCCTCATATGCCATCAAACAAGAGTGTGAAGTGCCCATATCACACCAACGAGGCCGAGGCGGTCTTGGCTTGCCAAGTTGGGCAGGCGTGGGGGGAGGTTGGCGTAACACTCCAGTGAATGGTCTTTTTGCCGCATAAATGGCGAGGGTTGCCGGGAATCGCTGGCAGAGCCCGCTCTGCATCCGATATATTGCCCGCTTTCCTCATGCTTCTTCAGTGGTGGTGTCGATGAAACGCATTCTCTCTATCCAGTCCCACGTGGTATTTGGCTGTGCCGGCAACAGCGCCGCCGTCTTCCCCATGCGCCGTCTCGGCATGGAGGTCTGGCCCGTCAATACGGTGCAGTTTTCCAATCACACCCAGTACGCGGCAGGATGGCAGGGGATGGCGATGCCCGCCGGCCATATCAGCGCCCTCTGTCAGGGGCTGATGGATATCGAGGTGCTGGGGCGCTGCGATGCGGTGCTGAGCGGCTACCTGGGATCGGCGGAGCAGGGGAACGAGATCTTGGCGGTGGTTGCGGCCGTCAAGGCGGCCAATCCGGCGGCCATCTACTTTTGCGATCCCGTCATGGGCCACCCGGAGAAGGGGTGCATCGTCGCCCCCGGCGTCACCCGCTTCCTCACCGAGCAGGCGCTGCCGGTGGCGGACATCCTGGCCCCAAACCTGCTGGAGCTGGAGACCCTGTGCGGTGTCCACCTGACGACCCTGGCCCAGACTCGCGCCGCCGCTCACCAACTGCTGGAAAGTGGCGTCAAGATGGTGCTGGTCAAGCACCTGGGGCGCGCCGCCAGTGATCCCGGTCGTTTCGAGATGCTGCTGGCCACTGCGCAGGGGGATTATCTCATCGCGCGGCCGCTCTACGACTTTGCCCGCCAGCCGGTGGGGGTAGGGGATCTCATCAGCGCCCTGATGCTGGCCAACCTGCAGGCGGGGTTTGATGCGGTGGCCGCCCTCGAGCGCACCAACGCCGCCGTCGATGCGGTGCTGCGCCAGACCTGGCAGGCGGATGCCTACGAGTTGCAGCTGATCGCGGCCCAGGGCGACTTCGCCGAGCCGCGGATCGCACACAGGGCCGAACGCCTGGCCGACGGAGTGGTGTGATGCCTCAACCCTGATCGGCCAAGTTCATCCTGGGCTGATCAAGGTTGTACGGCCTGAAAATGCTCCACAGTGGGGAAGGGATCGTAGAAGTGATGGAGCAGCGCCTTCCACTCCTGGTACTGGGGGGAGCCGCGAAAGCCCTGGGTATGATCCTCGAGCCGTTGCCAGTTGACCAGCAGCAGGTAGCGGTGTGGGTCGGTCAGTGAACGTTGCAACTGGTGGCCGGCGTAACCGGGCAGGGTGCTGATGATGCGCTGGGCCTGCTCGAATGCCAGCTCGAAGGCGGCAGCCTGGCCCGGGATGATCTGCAGCGGGGCGACTTCCAATATCATGATGGCTCCTTGCCGTCTCTGGATGAAGGGGCCATTTGAGCAGTGAACGCGCCAATAAACAAGGCCAGCCTGGGGGCTGGCCTTGTTGCGTTCTCGCCCCTCAGAGCTGCTTGTAGAAGAACTGGGTCGCCGCCAGGGTGCCGTCCGCGTTGCGGGCGAAGTCCGGGATCTGGCCGGCCTCCTGGTAGCCCAGCTGGCGGTAGAGGGTGGAGGCGATGTCGCCGACCCGGGTGTCCAGCACCAGCAGGGTGCGCCCGGCCTCGCGGGCCCCTTGCTCCATGGCCTGCATGAGGGCGCGACCCACCCCCTTGCCGCGGGCCTGGCTGTGTACCATCAGCTTCTCTACCTCGGCCCTGTGACCGCCGTTGGCCTTGGTGCACAGGGCGAGCTGCAGGGCGCCCACCAGATGGTGCTGATCGAAGGCCACCCAGAGTTTGCGCACCCCGTCGGCCAGCTCCCCTTCGATGCCTTGCCAGTACTCCAATCCCCGCTCTTCCTGCAGGGGAGGCAGGAAGCCCACCGAGGCGCCGCTGGCCACGCAATCTTGCAGCAGTGTGATCAACGCAGGCTTGATGCCTCTGGTGCTGTCGACCTCAAGGATCTCCATTGAAACTCCTCTTCTTGTATCCAATTGCCAATCCATTCGGGATGAACGGTTCAATCTCGCTCTGTCAGCCAGTCTCACTGCGGCGGGGCTGGAAGCCTGTCCACGAGCCATCTCTCTAGCGGATCAGTCCCTGCTCAGCCAGCCACTGGAACAGCAGGCGGGAGACCGGAGAGATGTCGTTCAGATGGCGGCTGTCCAGCCAGCGCAACTCGGCGATCTCCGCCGAGGCGGTGGGGCTGCCGTCAGCCTCCCCTGTGTAGCAACGCAGCCTGACTTGCACCCCTTGCGGCTTGCCGTCGGCCTGGGCGCTGAACTCGCAGGCGAGGCGCAGTGTCTCGGGTTTGAGGCTGACCGCCAGCTCCTCCGCTATCTCCCGCACCAGGGCCGCCTCGTCGCTCTCCCCCGGCTCACGCTTGCCGCCGGGGATGTAGTAGAGGGCCTTGCCGTGGGAGCGGGCACAGAGCAGTTGCCCCTCCTTGAAGGTGAGCCAGGCGAGTTTGTCGATCATGGGGCTGATTCCTCTTGTCGAAGGTGGGCTGACTGCTCGCACAGGGTGCGATAGGAGCGGGCTTCTCGCATCTCGGGGCAGAGCCCAAGCCGGGCGGCCAGCGCCAGCAACTGCTCCCGGTAAACGGGCAGCGCGGCCTCCTCGTCGGTCATGATGGCGAGCTCGGCAAAATCCCCTATCCCGGCCAGGCTGTCCAGGGTCAGGTGGAAGGGGCCAAGAAAGTAGATGCTGCGGCGTTTGTCGATGGTCAGCACCTGCTGGTAGCCCAGGGTGCGCACCATGCTGATGGCCTTGTCCGCATCCGTGATGTTGACCGCCTCGCAGCGATCGGGCCCGGGCCCCTTGACTATCCAGAGCCGGATGCCGGAGGGCGCCATGGTGCGGATCACCAGGCTCTTCTGCTCCCTCGCCAGGGCGCGGTCCGCCGTGTCGAAGTAGCAGTCCTGCTCATGATTGTCCGCCACCATCAGCTCGGGGTCGAGGGCCTCGAGGGCACGGAGGAAGGCCGCGCTATCCGTCAGGCGGTATTTGAACTCCACCTCGAAGCGACCCTGAAAATGTGTGGTCATGGCTCGGCACCGGCACCCAAACGGAAAATGAATAGGGCAGACTAGCAAAAGCGCGGGGCTCGCCCAAGCACCGGGATCACAGCTTGGCGCTGACTGCTCTCTTTATGACCATCTGGTGAGGGAAAATCCGCCCTGGTGCACAGCTTGCGGCCGGGCAACTGGGCGCCGCCAGGGGGCTGTGCTCTAATAAGCTCCCTCTTTGGCGGTAGCCCTGCCGCCCTGAACATAGACAACGAGGCGGCGGCCCGGGCCGCGCCAATGGAGCCACAGATGCAGATCACCAGATTGAACCGCTTTATCGGATTGGGGGTGGCGGGCAACTTCGCCGGCCATCTGGAGCAGGCAGGGGAGGCGGCGGACTTCGTCGCCGTCAAGGTCGCGGACAAGGTTGCCCCCAAGGCGCTGTTTCCCTTCTATGTGCCGTCACATCCGGGCCAGCTCGGCGTCTTCCCATTGAGCGGCGAGGCCATCTTCCTGCCAGAGGCGGCGGTGAGCGGCGACGAGAAGGTGCAAATCGAACCCGAGGTGGCGCTCTGGTGCGAGCTGGAGTACGCGGGGGAGCAGGTGGTGGCCATCCATCCCAAGGCGTTTGGCGCCTACAACGATTGCTCCATCCGTCGCCCCAACGCCAGAAAGATCAGCGAGAAGAAGAACTGGGGGGAGGAGAGCAAGGGGCTGGCGGCCACTCTGTTGCCCCTTAACCATTTTGCCCCGGGTTGCGAGCTCGACGACTATCGCATCGCCTGCTATCTGGAGCGCGATGGCGAGCTGCACCCCTATGGAGTTGACAGCGCGGCGGTGGATTACAGCTACTTCCATCAGCAGTTGCTCGACTGGGCCATCGACAAGTTCAACCATCAGCAGGATGAAGGTCCGGCCGAGCATATCCAGGGGCTGCTGGCCCAGGCGGGACGCCCGGCCCACGCACTCATCAGCATAGGCGCCACCCGCTACACCCCCTTCGGCGAGACGCACTTCCTCGCGCCCGGCGACACCTCCTGCGTGGTGGTCTACCCGGCCAGCCGTTACGGCGAAGCGGATATTCGCGAGGCGATCCGCAGCCGAACCTTTGGCCCGGATATTTCGGTGTTATTACAGGCGGTCAAGACCCGTTAATTCTTCGCCCTCCTTTGGTTACCCTGAGGGAGGGAATTGTTAGCTCATTACTTACATGGGACGCTATATGGCTGGTTATATACAAAGAATAAAAACAAAAATCCCATACTCAACGAGAGAGATTGATATCGATTTGCGAGGTAGGAATTTAATTCTGACTGGTGGAAATGGTTGTGGGAAAACTCAATTATTAAATTTTTTATACGAAGACCTTGTAAATAGTATTGTTGAAAAGCGAAATGATGACAAAGAAGAGTTGATTAGTACTATCAATCATTATGATGGTCTTTTAAACACAACAAGCAGATCTAATTCAAGTTATGATGGTTATTTATATACATACACCGAATTCAAAAGAAGATTGGAGCGGCTGAATAACAGTCCTTTTATTCTTTCAGGACTTGAAGGGTTTGTTATTCGTTATAGTGAGCAAAAGGCAATTCTCACTAAATTTGAGGCTACACGTCAAGCCAATATACAAGCATCACAGTCAGCAATTAGCAAAGATAGCTTGAAACAACAAGAGGCTAACTCCGGGAGGGGTAGCTCTACGGCTATATTGTTTGAACAATACTTGGTAAGTCATAAAACCTCACAGGCTTATGCTGAATCGGCCTCTATAGATAATGATCCTGACGAGGCCAATAAAATCAAGGCCTGGTTTGATAAATTGGAAATAGATTTAAAAGAGTTATTTGAAAATAATTCTCTCAGATTACATTTTGACTCGAAACTACAGGCCTTTTTTATACAACAAGATAATAAAGAACCATATCGTTTTCAGCAGCTATCATCTGGTTTTTCATCTATATTGTCAGTTTATGCTGATTTATTAACAAAAGTTGAGCTTAGATCTATTTCACCGAATGAAATTGATGGAGTGGTTTTCATTGATGAGATAGATGCACACTTACATGTGTCATTGCAGCGTAAAATTTTCTCATTTTTGAAAAATGCGTTTCCCAAAGTACAGTTTATCGTAACGACACACTCACCCTTCGTTGTGTCTTCTGTCGATGATGCAGTGATATACGATTTGTCCACTCTTGAACAAGTTGATGATCTTTCTATGTATTCTTATGAATCAATATTGGAAGGATTGTTTAATGTACTGCCCACCTCAGAGATCCTTAAAAATAAAATATTGAAAATAAATGAGTTGGCTATATCCGATGAGCCTGATGTTATTGAACTTGAGCACTTAGTAAAAAGTGTTAGCCAATACGAAGATAAACTGGATGAAGAGTCGGCTTATTTTTTGAAATCGGCCCGATTAGTGATAAATAAATCTAAAAACAAGGGGGCTTGATGTTTAATGTAAATAGACCAGTAGATGCCCCTGCATCGTTGCAAAACAGACGAAAATATGATGAAAAAGACGTTTACACTGCACTTGAAGAAATATTTTTTAATAAATGCTATTTATGTGAAACTAAAGAGCCACACGATATCAATGTCGAGCATTTTGATCCTCATATGGGAGATATAGAGAAAAAATTCGACTGGAATAATTTATATTTCGTCTGTAGCCGTTGTAATAACATTAAAGGTGATAGATATAACAATCTAGTTGACTGTTGTGATCCTCATCAGGATGTTTTTCGGGCAATAAAGCATTTGCCACCTAGGACTCCTCATGCCAAAATTGATGTAAAGGCTATAAACAATAATGTACGTTCTATAGAGACTGAAGAGATTTTAGATAAAATATTTAATAGTGAACACACAGTTAATAAAAAAGTATCATGTTCATTTTTACGCGTAAAAATATATAAACAATATAATTTTTTGCTAGATCAAATAAATGTTTACTATTCACCCGTATCAACAGTTGCAGATAAATATCAAGCAGTTGAAAGAATGAAGGTACTTATCAATAGATCAGCACCATACTCTGCTTTTATCAGGTGGTGCATTATAGAGGATTCAGAATTGGGCCCTTTATTACAAGAATTAATGGATTAAATGAAAGTATATAAGAGTGCCATAGCCGTAGGGTGTAATGAACCAAGTGAATTACACCACTAATTAAAACCACAAGCGGTGCAATGCGCTTTGCTTATTGGCACCCTACATGTGATGACACATTGCTTGGAAAATAAAGAATCGCCCTGAGGCGATTTTTTATTTTTAAGGATAAGCAACGGCAATATAACCGGGCAGCCTTGGGTCTTATTCTTCGGACCGGTTTTACTCTTCCGATGAAGTGTCCTGATAGTCGTCGCGCTGGGCCTTGGGCAGGCGGCGCATGGGGGTGAAGCCGATGTCTTCCCCCACGACCTCGCGCTTGCGGGCCGGAGCCGGCTTCTTGGGGCCGTCCCCTTTGGCCTTGCCCTTGGCCGCGGCCGGCTTGCCTTTGGCATTGTTGCTCTTGGCGTTGGCATGGCCGCGGGCACGGGGCGGGTTTTGCACCGGCTTGCTGCCTGGCAGGGTCTGGCGGCTCGGCTTGCCGCTCGGCTCGTACCCTTCCAGGATCTCCACTGTCAGGGATTGGCCGATCAGGGCCTCGATCTCCTTGAGCTGGCCCAGTTCGTCCTGGCTCACCAGGGAGATGGCCTCGCCGCCACGGCCGGCACGGCCGGTGCGGCCGATGCGGTGGATGTAATCCTCCGCCATCTGGGGCAGCTCGAAGTTGATCACGTGGGGCAGCTGATCGATGTCGAGGCCACGAGCGGCGATGTCGGTGGCGACCAGCACCCGCACCTTGCCCTCGCGAAAGTCGGCCAGCGCCCGGTTGCGGGCACCCTGGCTCTTGTCGCCGTGAATGGCGACGGTATTGAGGCCATCTTTTTGCATCTGCTGGGCGAGGCGGTCGGCGATCTGTTTGGTACGCACGAACACCAGCACCCGCTGCCAGTTGCCACGGCCGATCATGTGGGAGAGCATCTCGCGGCGGCGTTCCCGGTCGACCTGGATGACGCGCTGGGTCACCTGATCGGCGGCGGTATTGCTGGGATCCACCTCGATCAGGGTGGGGTCATTGAGCAGATCATCTGCCAGCGCCTTGATGTCATTCGAGAAGGTGGCGGAGAAGAGCAGGGTCTGACGCTCGTCTGGCAGCGCCTTCATGATGCGGCGAATGTCGGTGATGAAGCCCATGTCGAGCATTCTGTCCGCTTCATCCAGCACCAGCACTTCCAGGGCGCTCAGGGTGAGTGCCCCCTGGGTCAGCAGATCCAGCAGGCGGCCCGGGGTGGCGACCAGGATGTCGACCCCGAGCTTGATGGCGTCCAGGTTCGGCTTGATGCTGACGCCGCCATAGGCGATCAGGGTGCGGAACGGCAGATGATGGGCGTACTTGATGATGCTCTCGCCCACCTGGGCGGCGAGCTCCCGGGTCGGGGTCAGCACCAGGGCGCGGACCTGACGGCGGCCGCCACGGCCGTGGTTGGCCAGCAGACGGTGCAACATGGGCAGGGTGAAACCGGCGGTCTTGCCTGTGCCTGTCTGGGCGCCGCCCAGCACGTCCTGACCGGCCAGAATGGCCGGGATGGCTTGCTGCTGGATGGGGGTGGGTTGTTCGTAACCCAGCTCCTTGACGGCCCGCAGTATGTGCGGTGACAGACCCAGTTCATTGAATGACATGTTCGAGAGAAACTCCGAGCCTTGGGCTCAACGGGTGACGACAGCCTGGGCCCGTCACGACATGGAAGAAGGTGGGTAGCGGGTCAGGGCAGGGCCTGATCCCTTCAGGCCCGTCCCGCGGGCGCTACGACACGAAAAAGATAATGGGCGCGTAATATAGCAGAAGTGACGCAGGCACGCAGTAACGGCGTCACGAATGAGGACCCGGGACACAAAGGGGGCGCGCCGAGTCCGATGGGAGAGGGGCCATGGCCGTCCGTCGCCCGGGGGGCCCGGCTCACAGCAGCCCCTGGATGGCCCCCGCCAGATCCTCGGGTTTGGTCTGGGGGGCGAAGCGATCCACCACCCGGCCTTCCCGATCGAGCAGGAACTTGGTGAAGTTCCACTTGATGGCCTCGCTCCCGAGCAGCCCGGGCTTTTGCTGCTTGAGCCAGCGATAGAAGGGGTGGGCCTGCTCGCCGTTGACCTCGCACTTGGCCATCAGGGGGAAGCTCACCGGGTAATCCAGCGAGCAGAAGCGGGCTATCTCCTCGGCATCCCCGGGCTCCTGGTGGCCGAACTGATCGCAGGGGAAGCCGAGGATCACCAGCCCCGCCGGGCCAAACTGGCGATGAAGCGCCTCCAGCCCGGTGTATTGGGGGGTGAAGCCGCAGCGGCTGGCCACGTTGACCACCAGCAGGACCTTCCCTTGCAGGGCGTCACCGGGAAACTCGCTGCCATCGAGTCGTTGCAGGGGAATGGTGGGCAAGGGCATGGCGCTCTCCTGAGTCATGGATGCAGAGGGAGACCCGATTCGGGCCTTGTTTTCACGTTAGCGGGCCCGGGGCGGCGGGGCAAGGGGAAATCGGCGCCCGGGGCCGGGCCCTTATTGATGGCGGGACTTCTCAAGATAAGCAATCCGGTTTGTGCCAAGGGGGGGGAAGTCGCTACAAAGCGCACTCTCTCCACTCGCTGCGAGTCAATCTTGGACTATCAAGCCGTCATGGATGCCATTTACACCCGGGGATGGGTGATTGTGGATGATTTCTTAACCGCCTCCGAGGTGGATGCCTTGCGGGCCTGCCTGCCGGGGGAGTGGCAACCGGCGGGGATAGGGCGGGAGGGGTTGCATCAGGGCAATCCGGCGATCCGCCGTGATCAGATCCACTGGCTGGATCCCTCCCTGGGCGCCCCCGTGGCCGACTATCTGGCCCGCATGGAGTCCCTGCGTCTGGCGGCCAATCGTAACCTGATGCTGGGGCTGTTCGACTATGAGGCCCACTTCGCCCGCTACCGCAGCGGCGACTTCTATGCGACTCACCGCGACGCCTTTGCCGGGCGCTCCAACCGCCGCCTCACCTCGGTGTTCTACTTGAACAACGGCTGGCAGCCCCAGGCAGGCGGCGTGTTGCGGGTCTATGACAACGACGAGCAGTTTCTGATGGATGTCTCCCCCAAGGGAGGGCGGCTGGTGCTCTTCCTGTCGGAGGAATTTCCCCACGAGGTGCTGCCCGCGAGCGAGGAGCGCTACAGCATCGCCGGCTGGTTTCGGGTCAATGGCAATGGCGCCGGGCGGGTCGATCCCCCTCGCTGAGTCCGTTTCGTCCCGTTTTTGACACAGGCGCCTCTTTTTACGGGCCAGGATGGGTGGATGGCGGTCCCGTCGGCTGACAAGGCTTCCTCTCCCTTGCTACACTGGCCGCACCTATGTTCGTATCTGGCTTCGCCCGTTGTTTGGTGCGCAGGTCGCGCAGCCGGATTTTCCCCGGCCATGACGAAGCCGCTTCTCCCAAGGGATCACATCTAATGAAGAACATGCATGTCTTGCTGCTGTGCGGCGGCGGTGGCGCCGAGCACGAAGTCTCTTTGCGCAGTGCCAATTTCCTCGAACAACAGCTCGGTCTCCTGCCTGGGGTCGAAGTGACCCGGGTCGAGATGTTCGCCGACCGCTGGCTCAGTGCCGACGGCCGCGAGTGCAAGCTGGGGCTGGACAAGCTGCTCTCCTTTGACAGCGTGGCCCGTCCGGTGGACTACGTGGTGCCCTGCATCCACGGCTATCCGGGTGAGACCGGCGATCTGCAATCCTTCCTCGAGCTGGCGGGCCTGCCCTATCTGGGGTGCGATGCCGAGGCGAGCAAGATCTGCTTCAACAAGATCAGCACCAAGCTGTGGCTCTCCGCCATCGGCATCCCCAATACCCCCTATCTGTTCCTGACCGAGCAGAATGACGAGGCGCTCGCCGAGGCGAGAGCCGCGCTGGCCAAGTGGGGCAAGGTGTTTATCAAGGCGGCCTCGCAAGGGTCATCCGTGGGCTGCTACTCCGCCAGCAACGAAGCGGAACTGCTGCAGGGGATCAAGGACGCCTTCGGTTACTCCGAGCAGGTGCTGATCGAGAAGGCGGTCAAGCCCCGCGAGCTGGAAGTGGCGGTTTACCAGTACGGCGACGAGCTGGTGGCCACCTATCCCGGGGAGATCTGCGTGCCCCAGGACAAGTTCTACACCTATGAGGAGAAGTACAGCAGCGCCAGCCACACCGAGACGGCGCTCAAGGCAGAAGGTTTGACCCAGGCCCAGTCTGACGCTATTCACGCCTACTCCCTCAAGGCCTTCCGTCAGCTGAAGTTGACCCATCTGTCGCGCATCGACTTCTTCCTGACCGAGGATGGGGAGATACTGCTGAACGAGATCAACACCTTCCCGGGCATGACCTCCATCTCCATGTTCCCGAAACTGCTGGAGCATCACGGTCACAGCTTCGCTGCCTTCCTCGAGCAGAATCTGCGCCCCGCCTGAGGGTGCCGACAAGGTATATCAACAAGCGAGGGGCCCAAGGGCCCCTCTGTCGTTGTTGCGGTGTCGTCATGGTCCTCAGGGTTGCTGGCAATCCCCGGGAAAAGGGGTGAACAGCCAGATGTGTGTCCCTTGCGGATCGGCAATGAGCGCCAATGTAGCGCTGCCGTCATGGCCCTCAGGGTTGCTGGCAATCCCCGGGGAATAGAGTGAACAGCCAGATGTGCGCCCCTTGCGGATTGGCAATGAGCGCCAATGTCGCGCTGTCGTCATGACCCTCAGGGTTGCTGGCAATCCCCGGGGAAGGGAGTGAACAGCCAGATGTGTGCCCCTTGCGGATCGGCGATGAGCGCCATGCGCCCGACGGTGGGGATGTCCATGGCGGGCACCACCAGGCTGCCGCCATGCTGGGTCACCCTGGCCAGCCTGGCATCGACGTCATCCACCGCTATGTAGGTCGCCCAGTGGGGCGGCACGCCAGCCATCTGGGGGTTGCCCCGGGTGGACTGCACTCCGGCCACCGGTCGGCCGTTGACCACCAGCATGGGGTAGTTGCCCCCCTCCATCTCCATGAGCTGACTCTCCCAGCCGAGCACCTCGGCGTAGAAGCGGATCCCTGCCTCGCCGTCGGGCACATAGAGCTCGTGCCAGGTAAAGGTGGATCCTTCGGCCAGGGCGTGCTCCCTGGCCATGTCTGGTTCTGCCATCTTCTCCTCCTGTGTCCCATCGGCCTTCCCGTGCGTGGGATGATGGGATGAGGACCAAGTATAGAGCGGCGCGTTGGGCCTGGGCGTCTGGCTGGGCAGATGCCGCGCACCTTGCCCCCGGCAGACCCGCTCGCTACAATCTGCCCCCTTTTTCCCGCAGACCCTGTCGCCGAGCCGCGCCCCATGAAGCCCATCCCCGATCATGCCGTCAACCGCCTGCGCATCTGGCGCAAGAGCATCTCTACTCGTCCCTTTCTCGCCCGTGGTGGCAGCGTGCCCCGCTGCGAGGCCTGCCAGTTGCGTCATGCCTGGTGTGCCTGCGAGTGGCGCCCCGAGCTCAAGGCCGAGGCGGGCTTCTGCCTCTTGATGTATGACAGCGAACCCATGAAGCCGTCCAACACCGGCCGTCTCATCGCCGACGTCTTGCCCCAGACCACCTGGGCCTTTCTCTGGAAGCGCACCCAGCCCCATCCCGAGCTGCTGGCCCTGCTGGCGGATCCCGCCTGGCAGCCCTATGTGGTGTTCCCCGCCTGCGAGAAGAACCCGGCCCGGGTGACCGAGCGGGTTGCCCTGGCCCCTGGCAAGAAGCCGCTCTTCATCCTGCTGGACGGCACCTGGCCCGAAGCGCGCAAGATGTTCAACATGAGCCCCTATCTGGATGGCTTCCCCGTGCTGTCGGTGCGGCCGGACGCTCTCTCCACCTATGGCATGCGGGTCGCCCACTGCGATGAGCACCTGTGCACCGCCGAGGTGGCGGCCTGCGTGCTGGAAGTAGCCGGTGAGCTGCAGGCAGGCCAGGCGTTGCAACATTGGTTCAATCTGTTCAGCAGCCGCTATATGGCAGGCAGAGTGAGTCGGGCGCCCGGCGAGGACGAGACGCCGCTGTTGCAGGCCCTTGATGCGATCAAGGGGGAGGTTGCCGAGTCTGCCGCTGAGCGGGGCGAGGCAGCGCTGGCTTAACCCTGTTCAGCAGCCGCTATATGGCGGGCCGGGTCAGCTGGGCTCCCGGCGAGGACGAGACGCCGCTGTTGCAGGCCCTGGAGGCGATCAAGGGGGAGGGCGCTCGACTGGCTGACCCTCTCCTACAGGGATCGGACGCCGCCTGAGCCACTGGGGTAGACTGATGAAAATCAGGAATCAGTTGGCTGCCATTGTTTCGTTAGCCTCATGAGCCCGCCCCCGTTAGGATAGCGACCTGCATTGTGCTCAAACAGGACACCTGGGGTTGCCGCGGGTGCCGCATCACACGAGGTTTATGGATGGAACTGGAACTGCTCACCCTGGTTGCCCTGTTCGGGGTCGCCCTCATCGCCGGCTTTATCGACGCCATCGCCGGGGGCGGCGGCCTGCTGACGGTGCCGGCCCTGCTTGCCACCGGCATGCCGCCCGCCTTGGTGCTCGGCACCAACAAGCTGCAGAGCAGTTTCGGCTCCTTCTCCGCCACCTGGTTCTATGCCCGCAAGGGGCTCTTGGAGTGGGCCATCATCTGGCCGGCGGTCATCTGCACCTTCATCGGGGCGGCCATCGGCACCCTGGCGGTGCAGACCATAGACGCCGCCATCCTGGAGCGCCTCCTGCCCTTCCTGCTGATGGCGTTCGCCTGCTACTTCTATTTCTCCCCCAGGGTGAGCGATGCGGAGAGCCAGCGCCGTCTCACCCCCATGCTGTTCGCTCTGCTGGTGGGGGGCGGGGTCGGTTTCTATGACGGCTTCTTCGGCCCCGGCACCGGCTCCTTCTTCGCCATCGGCTTCGTGGCCCTGGCAGGCTTTGGCATGGCCAGAGCCACTGCCCACACCAAGCTGCTCAACTTCACCTCCAACATCGCCTCCCTGCTGTTCTTTGCCCTCGGCGGCAAGGTGGTGTGGAGCGTGGGCTTCTGCATGGCGCTGGGCCAGTTCATCGGGGCCCGTTTCGGTTCCAAACTGGTGCTGAAGAAGGGGGTGAAGCTCATCAAGCCGCTGCTGGTGACCGTCTCCCTGCTGATGTCCGCCAAGCTGGTGTGGAGTCAGTACCCCGAGCTGTTCAGCTGGCTCGTCTGAGTCATTTCTAGCCTTGGCTCACCCGGGCGAAGTGGGCCCGGATCGCCTCGACCAGGCGCTGGATCCGCGCCCGCTTGAGGCTGCTCGGCCGATAGACCAGGTGCAGCGGGCGCGCCAGCCCAGGCAGGGCGCGCGCCCGTTTCCCCTGATCCCCCACCAGGGCCAGCAGACCGGCCGGCAGCAGCACCGGGCCTATGCCCGCCTTGGCCAGCTCGATCAGCGCCAGGTAGGAGTCGAGCTCCATGGCCGGCACCAGCCCGAGCGCGGCCAGGGGATCCCGCAGATAGCGATTGGAGGGGTTATCCAGATCCATGGTCAGGATCTTGCACAGCGTCTCCTGCACCGGGCTTCTCTCCTCCAGATCTTTTTGTGTCAATGGCTTGCCATTCGCCCTGTCTGGCGAGGCAACCCTGTGATCCGGCTGCGCCGCCACCTCCTGATCGTCCCCCACCAGATAGAAGGGCTCCTCCAGCAGTAGCTCGGCACAGAGGCCGTGGCCGGGGGGCAGGCGACCGGCGCAGATGCCGAGCAGGGCATCGCCACCGCGCACCCGCGTCAGGATCACCGGGGTGTGGTGAGTGGAGAGGGCCAGGTGGGGATCCCGGCCAAGGTAGTCGTGCATGAAGCGGGCGAGGTAGCCCGCCAGCAGGGTCTCGGAGCAGGCGACGGGCAGGGGGGTCTGGTCGGTGAGGGTCTGGCTGTCCGCCAGCACCCCCTTCATCTCCGCCAGGCTCGGGGCCACCCGGGCGAGCAGCTCCCGGGCCTGGGGGGTGAGGCGAGTCTGGCGGCCATCCGGCTCGATGAGCCGCTTGCCAAGGCGCTGCTCCAGCTGGGTGATGCGCTTGCTCACCGCCGACTGGCTGATATAGAGGCGGCTCGCGACCTTGGCCATGGTGCCCTCGCTCGCCAGCAGGCAGAGTGTCTCCAGCCCTTCCAGTAACATGCTTCCTCCGTTCAACCTCTGTTGGGAGGGGTTACCTTAGGGGCTGCTGGCATCAGGGGCAAGTCCCGTCTGTCGCCCGTGACAGCGGCCAGCGCCACCTCTTGACGGGCGGGGCGAAGATCACCAGGTTGCCGACCAGGCTCACCACCACACCGACGATGGAGACCGTCTGCCAGACGAAGCCCTCATAGAGGGTGGAGAGGCTCAGCGCCACCAGGGGAAACAGCACTGTGGCATAGGCCGCCTTGCTGGCGCCGATGCGCCCCACCAGGGTGAGGTAGGCGGTGAAGGCGATGACGGAGCCGAAGATGGCCAGATAGACCATGGCCGCCAGGTAGCGGGGCTCGGTCGGCAGGGTCAGGGACTGACCCAGCACCATGACCCAGCCCAGCAGCAGCGCCACCCCGTACACCATGCCCCAGGGCACCATCTGCAACACCTGATAGCCCTGGCGCTGGCCGCGAGCCGAGACAAGGTTCCCGAGGGAGAAACAGAGGGTGCCGCCGCAGGCAAACAGCAAGCCCTTCCAGCCGTTTGCACCCAGTTGCGCATCCGCCAGCACGGGCCAGAACAGCAGCAGTGTGCCCATGAGCCCCAGCAGCGACCCCTGCAACCAGCGAAGGCCCGGGCGCTTGCCCTCGAACAGCCAGAGGTTGAGGCCGTTGAAGATGCTGGCGCTGGCGAAGATCACCGCCGACAGGCCGCTCGGTATATAGAGGGTGGCGTGGTAGAAGCAGAGAAAGTTGGTGGAGAAGAGCAGGGCGCCGAGCAGGGCCGCATAACGCTGACCCGCCCAGGGCAGGCGCGGGAACTTGCCGCTTAACGTGAGCAGGGCAAAGAGCGCCAGCGCCGCCAGGGCGAAGCGGTAGAGCACAGAGACCTCGATGGGAATGGGGCCGAGCTGCCAGGCGATGGCGATCCAGGTGCTGCCCCAGATGAGGACGGTGGAAACATACAGCAGGAGGTTCATAAACGGATCCGATGAAAAGGGGAGTGACATGGGGATCAGCATGGGCCTGATGGCCCCCCCTGGCTTGCACCATCTTGCGGTTTTTTGTGGCCGGCAGCAGCGCTCGGCGAGCCGCCGCGATAAGATGTCGGCACGGGAACAAGGATGAGGCAGACAGGTGCAGCAGAGACGACAGGCGGGGGTGTTCGATGCCCTGGTCAGCACGGGGGCGCGGCTGGAGGACTCCTGCTGGCTGGAGCCCGGGCTCGGGGTGGCCAGCTGGCGCAACCGCTACGATCAGACCCGCTACCACAAGCCGGGTCACCACACCATCAGCGTCTATCTGCAGGGGGGCGAGCAGACCGAGCGCCTCGACGGTCCCGGCGGCCACGGTGGCACCGGCAAGGTGTGCATCATGCCGGATCACCACAGATCCGAATGGCTGGTGCGCGAGGAGTTTCGTTTCTTCCACCTCTACTTCACCCCTGAGCACCTCTGCCGCATCGCCGAACAGGTGTGCGACAAGGAGGGGCGCCATCTGGTGTTGCAGGACAAGACCTTCATCGAGGATCCCCAGGCCGCAGCCCTGGTGCAGGTACAGCTGATGAAGCTGGACTGGCAGCACGGGGTCGATCGCATGGCGCTCTCCCACGGCGCCTGGATGCTGATGCTCCATGCCTATCGTCACCATACCCGTGAGGCGCCGGGGCTCCCCGAGGTGCGGGGCGGCCTGGCCCCCGCGGTGATCCGGCGGGTGCAGGAGTATCTGCTGGCCCACCTGGCCGAGCCCGTCACCTTGAGCGAACTCGCCCGGGAGGCGGGCCTGAGCGAATATCACTTCGCCCGCATGTTCGGCCAGAGCCTGGGTTGCCCGCCCCATCGCTACCTGCAGGGGCTCAGGCTTCAGCGGGCCAAGCAGTTGCTGGCGGGAAGCGATCCCCTGGCCAGCATCGCCGCCCAGTGCGGTTTCTCCTCCCAGGCCCATTTTGGCAATCGCTTTCGAGAGGCCTTCGGCCTGAGCCCGGGACAGTGGCGCGCCCAATTGTCATTCTCCTGTCACAGATAACGCTGAGACTCTGGGCAAAAGAGGTGTACCCTCTACCACTTACCCATAAAAAGGAATGCCCATTGAATCATCGCAAACGTCAGACCCGCACCCGCCACCTCTGGTTCAGCCACTGGAATGCCCCTCAGGACCGCGCCTGCCTGCCCACCCCTCCCGAACCCGTAGTGCCTCACAGTTCCCGCTGAAAACCCCAAGACCCGATAGGATTTTCCCGGCAACTTTGCCACTATTGCGCCATCAGGATGTACTGGATATGGCCGCATGTTTCTGGAACGCATTGAAGTCAAAGGTTTTCGCGGGATAAATCGGCTCTCGCTCGGGCTGGATCACACCACTGTTCTCATCGGTGAGAATGCCTGGGGCAAGTCCAGCCTGCTGCGTGCCCTCTGGTGCCTGCTGGGGGATGCCGAACCCTATCAATTCAGTCGCGATGATTTCCATCAGCCCGAAGACCCCGAGCTGAGCCCATCGCGCACCCTGCAACTGGTACTCACCTTCAGCGAGTACCGCCCCCAGATGTGCCAGCACTCCCGCCGATTGGCGCGCCTTGGCGCGGCCTGGATCCCCCACAGGGACAAGTTCCACCGTATTCACTATCGCGCCAGTGCCGAACTGCTGGACGATGGCAGCGTGCAGAGCACCCATGACTTTCTCGACGGCATCGGCAAGAGCCTGGCCATCGACAACAACGAGGAGCTGGTGCGCCTGCTCATCACCATGAACCCCGTGTTCCGGCTGCGGGATGCCCGTACCGCCCGCGACGGCATAGAGCGGCTGCCCTGGGACGATCTCTCCGAGCAGCGGCTCGGGGAGCTCGCCGGCAAGCTGACCGACGAGCCCCAGCGCATCGGCGAGCCCGAGCTCAAAGAGGCGCTGCAGGCGGTGCAGCAGTTGATGGAGCACTACTTCAGTGCCCTGGCCCCCATCAAGCACAAGCCCCGTAGCCAGCGGGAAATAGTCAATCGCCCCATGACCCTGCGCAACCCCGGCAACTTGCAGGTGCTGCTGCGCAGCGCCGACAACCGGGCCCTGCAACTGGCCATGGCAGGCATGGCCGCCATGCTGCTCCATGCCCGCGGCAACCGGGAGCTGGAGGAGGGGGCCAGGCCCATTTTGATGCTGGAAGATCCCGAGAGCCGCCTGCACCCCACCATGCTGGCGCTGGCCTGGGGCCTGCTCGAGCAGTTGCCCGGCCAGAAGCTGCTCACCACCAACTCGGGGGATCTGCTCTCTTCCCTGCCACTCAACCAGGTGCGCCGCCTGGTGCGCCGCCAGCATGACATCCTCTGCCATCAGCTGGGGGGGGAGCGCTACAGCAGCGACGACTTGCGCAAAATTGCCTTCCACGTGCGGATCAACAGGCCCATGTCTATGTTTGCCCGCTGCTGGTTGTTGGTGGAGGGGGAGACCGAGATCTGGCTGCTCTCCGAGCTCGCCCAGATCTGCGGCTACAGCCTGCGGGCGGAAGGGGTGCGCATCATAGAGTTCGCCCAGTGTGGCCAGGCCCCCCTCATCAAGGTGGCCCGCGACTTTGGCATAGAGTGGCACCTGCTCACCGACGGCGACGAGGCGGGCGCCAAGTACGCGAGTTCTGCTCGCTCCCTGCTCAAGGGGGAGCGGGAGCGGGACAGGATCACCCAGTTGCCGGCTGCGGACATAGAGCACTACCTCTACCACAACGGATTCGAGGCGGTGTTTCGGCGCGAGGCCGGGGTAGGGGGGCGCTCCACCCTCAACGCCGGGCGCATCATCTCCAAGGCCATCCATCACCGCAGCAAGCCCGGCCTGGCCCTGGCCGTGGTGGAGGAGGCGGAGCGCCTTGGCAGCGAACACATTCCCCCCATGCTCAAGCAGATGTTCGCGCGGGTGGTCGCCCTGGCCCGAGGCCAGAGCTAGTCTCGCAGGCGTTGGGGATGGGGGCGGGTTTGGGTATACTCGCCCCTCGTTTTTGTTGCCGGGGCCCCTTGGCCCTGTCCTCTGTTTGCTGCCGGAGACCCTATGTTCGTCCAACTTCCTTTTTGGCTCTTTTCCCTGACCGGTCTGATGGCCCTGGGGGCCCTGATCGCGCTCGGAATCGTCCTGTGGCGCGGGGATCTCTGCCCGGGCCAGCGCTCGCGGATCACCAACCAGCTTTTCTCCATCTGGGTGATCACCGGCCTCTCCCTGATGCTGGGGATAGAAGCCGGGGTGACCGGCTGGCTGATTTGGTGCGGGGGCGCCGCCCTTATCCTGGGGATAGTGCTGTCCCTGGCCCAGTCCCGCCTCGAGGGCAAGCGCGCCATTCCCGCCAGCCTGCTGTGGCTGCCTGCCATGCCGCTCGCCCTCTATGGCCTGGGCCTGCTGCAGATCCAGGGTTGGCTGAACGGGGCACTGCAGATGGTGCTGCTGGGCTCGGCCTTCGCACATTTGATGCTGCTGCGTGCCCGCCACCGTCTGCAGGCCTTCAACCTGCTGCTGCCGCTGGCGGGGCTGCTGGCCGCCATGCTGAGCCTGATCTGGCTGGCGGTGCTGGTGAGTGGGCAGGACAATGGCGCCGGGCTAGATGCCCTGATCCCCGGGGTGCTGACCCAGGCGGGCTTGCTCATCGCCGCCCTGCTGCTCTGGTTCAGCCCAATCTACCGGCAGCAGGAGACGGCCCCCGTGGTGCTGTCCGTGACCCTGTGCGGTCTCATCATCGCCCAGATAGCGGCGACCAGCGTGCTGCACCAGCTGGCCTGAGCCGCCCCAGGGCAAGCCAGGGAGTAAGCCCGCGCCTGTGACAGGCGCGGGCTTTTTCATACATAGAGAGGGGGGAATGGCACGCCGGATCCGACAGCGCAACCAGGCTGGCGAGGGCCTGAGCGGCAAGGGGAGCGCCTAGCTGATTGAAAAAACTACGGTTTGTTGCAAAAGAACACAGCATCTGATGGTTTAATCCCCTGGTAAACTTTTTTTAGGATAATTACTTGCAATCTCAGCGTTGGAGCCTATTATTGGCCACCTCAGACGCGGGGTGGAGCAGCTCGGTAGCTCGTCGGGCTCATAACCCGAAGGTCGTCGGTTCAAATCCGGCCCCCGCAACCATCTGAGTGTCGACATCGACAACACCCATTGGGTGACAGCTGATGAAGACGATTCGAACTGGCTACTGCTCGGCCACTTCGGAAAAAATACGGACGCGGGGTGGAGCAGCTCGGTAGCTCGTCGGGCTCATAACCCGAAGGTCGTCAGTTCAAATCTGGCCCCCGCAACCAACTATTTGTGCTCATGGCGCGGTTTTGCATCGCAGTGATGAGGCGAAGACGCAAGATGCTACTGCTCGGCAGCTTGCGGGAAAGGTCCGGCAACGGACACACAATTCGGACGCGGGGTGGAGCAGCTCGGTAGCTCGTCGGGCTCATAACCCGAAGGTCGTCAGTTCAAATCTGGCCCCCGCAACCAACTATTTGTCCTCATGGCGCGGTCTTGCATCGCAGCGATGAGGCGAAGACGCAAGATGCTACTGCTCGGCAGCTTGCGGGAAAGGTCCGGCAACGGACACACAATTCGGACGCGGGGTGGAGCAGCTCGGTAGCTCGTCGGGCTCATAACCCGAAGGTCGTCAGTTCAAATCTGGCCCCCGCAACCAACTGTTTTTTCTCATGGCGCGGTCTTGCATCGCAGCGATGAGGCGAAGACGCAAGATGCTACTGCTCGGCAGCTTGCGGGAAAGGTTCGGCAACGGACACACAATTCGGACGCGGGGTGGAGCAGCTCGGTAGCTCGTCGGGCTCATAACCCGAAGGTCGTCAGTTCAAATCTGGCCCCCGCAACCAACTATTTGTCCTCATGGCGCGGTCTTGCATCGCAGCGATGAGGCGAAGACGCAAGGTGCCACTGCTCGGCAGCTTGCGGGAAAGGTCCGGCAACGGACACACAATTCGGACGCGGGGTGGAGCAGCTCGGTAGCTCGTCGGGCTCATAACCCGAAGGTCGTCAGTTCAAATCTGGCCCCCGCAACCAACTATTTGTGCTCATGGCGCGGTCTTGCATCGCAGCGATGAGGCGAAGACGCAAGGTGCTACTGCTCGGCAGCTTGCGGGAAAGGTCCGGCAACGGACACACAATTCGGACGCGGGGTGGAGCAGCTCGGTAGCTCGTCGGGCTCATAACCCGAAGGTCGTCGGTTCAAATCCGGCCCCCGCAACCAACTTATTCTCTTTTCCCCTTCTCTATATCCATCTCGACTCTCCTGTCTATGGTCCTGATCCAGCACATTAATTTATGTGGTGGCGATCCTTTTTCCCATTTGTTCGGTATCATTCTGGCTTCTGTTCATGGATGAGGCCTCTCCCTGTGATGCACGCTTTCAACTACCTTGCCCCCAAGATAACCATGCAGACCAGCACCCTGAACGAGGTGATGGCGAGCGACATTCCCGTCAAACTGCTGCTGGTCGCCGAGACCGGGCGCGACGCCCTGCTGGCGCAACCGGCCTTTGCCGGGGTGGCGGCTCAGATAGCCCTGGGTCTGCCTGCTCCCTACCGGCTGGCGGATGGCCAGGGCCTGCAGCTGGTGCTCTTCGTGGACTCGGCGCCGGTGCTGGATCACCGGCTCTACAAGCAGATCCGCACCTGGACCGCACCCCTTGCGGGTCTCAAGGTGGCGCAGCTGGCGCTGCACCTGGAGGGCTTCGATGAGGCGCCCCGGGCGCTGCTTGCCGAGCTGGTGCTCGCCACCCTGCTGGCGGCCAATGTGCCGTTGCCCACCCAGAAGCGCGCCGACGAGGCGCCCATCGGCTATCAGAGCCTGACACTGTCTCCCCCCTGCATCCTGGATCTGGCTCGCATCGAGGCCGAGGCTCAGGGCAACGGCCTGGCCCGTCACCTGGCCGTGCTGCCCGCCTCCGAGCTGAGCGCCGGCAGCTACCGTGCCTTCGCGCGGCAGCTGGCGCAGGCGGAGGGCTGGCAATGGGAGGAGTTCGATGAGGCGGCCCTCGCCAAGCTCGGCGCCGGCGCCTTCCTGGCGGTGGCCAGGGGCTCTGAGGACAACCAGGCCGCCATCGTCAGACTCAGCTATTGCCCGGCCAATCCGGTGCGTCGCATCGCGCTGGTGGGCAAGGGGATCTGTCACGACTCCGGGGGCTATAACCTGAAAGTCGGTGGCAGCATGTACGGCATGCACCTGGACATGGGGGGTAGCGCTGTGGCGCTCGGAACCCTGCATGCCATCAGCCGGGCCAAGTTGCCCTACGAGGTACACTGCTGGCTCGCCATCGCCGAGAACCACATAGGCCCCCGTGCCTACCGACCGGGGGAGGTGGTAACCGCCCTCAATGGCACCACCATAGAGGTGGTGGACACGGACGCCGAGGGGCGCATGGTGCTGGCGGATGCCCTGGCGCTGGCGGCCAAAGGGGAGCCCGATCTGCTGATCGACTATGCGACCCTGACCGGCGCCTGCAAGCGGGCGCTCGGCAGCCGTTACAGCGGCGCCTTCACCAATCGCCCCGACTGGCTTCCCGAGCTGATACGCCTGGGGCAGCAGAGCGGTGAACGCATCTGGCCCTTCCCGCTGGACGAGGATTTCGATGACAACCTCGATAGCGAGTGGGCCGATCTGTTACAGTGCGCGCCGGGAACCTCGCCGGATCACATCGACGCCGCCCGCTTCCTCAGCCGCTTCGTGCCCGGGCAGACACCCTGGTTGCACCTCGACCTGAGCGGTTTTCGCAACAAGGGGGGTAACGGCGTGGTCGGCAGCGAAGTGACCGGGTTTGGCGTCAGGCTGTCGCTGACGCTGCTCGCCAGCCCGCTCGGGATGGCCGAGCCCGCCACATGAATCGCCAAGTACAACCAATGAGGACAAGCGTGAAACAAGCAAGCTATGACTGGGTGCTGTTCGATCTGGACGAGACCCTGCTCGATTTCCCGGTCGCGAAGGCACTGGAGCGCACCCTGCAGATCTATGGCGTGACGCCGACGCCCCCCAGAATGGCGGCCTATCACGAGCTGAACCACAGGCTGTGGCAGCAATACAACTCAGGCGAGATAGACGCTACCTGGCTGCAGCAGACCCGTTTTTCGATGTTTGCCGAACAGGTGGACGTGGCACCCATGGCGATGAATGACACCTTCCTGCAGCAGATCATCGCCCTGAGCATGCCGCTGGAGGGGGTGGAGGAGACCCTGCTGGCCCTGAAGAGCCGGGTCAGGATGGGGATCATCACCAATGGTTTCAGCCTGCCCCAGCGCGGTCGTCTCGACAAGCTGGGCTGGAATGAGTGGTTTGAGCCCCTCGTTATCTCCGACGAGGTGCAGGTGACCAAGCCGGCCGCCGCCATCTTCCAGCATGCCCTGGATCTGATGGGGCAACCGAGCCCGGCGCGAGTGCTGATGGTGGGGGACAACCCCAAGACCGACATCGCCGGTGCCGCCGCCCAGGGGCTGGCGACCTGCTGGTACAACCCGGCCCGCCAGCAGGGGCCCTGCGAGGCGACTCACGAGATCCATCACTTCGCCCACCTCTCTGACATAGTGCTGGGATGCTGAGCCCGGCGCTAAGCGGATCCGTAAAGACACAAAAGGCAGCCCTCGGGCTGCCTTTTTTCATCGGTGGCGTTCTCAGGTGCCGAGGCGGCTGAGCAGCCAGGCTTCGAGCAGGGCGACGCCGGGGGCCAGTACGGCCTCGTCGAAGTCGAACTCCGGATGGTGATGAGGCGCAGCCAGATTGGCTCCCAGGATCAGGTAGGCGGCCTGGCCGCCATTTTGCTGCACCCGCTCGATGAGAAAACCGGCATCCTCGCTGGCACCGAAACGGCGGCTGTGGATGGTCTCGAGCTTGAGCGCCTCGGCCAGGGGCACTATCTCCTCGAGCAGGGCCGGGCTGTTCTCTATGCCGATGGCTTCCCCCTGCTTGCGAATGAGGTAGCTGGCCCCCTGCATCATGGCGGCCCCTTCCACTATCTGCTGCACCTGGCCAAACATGTAGTCGTTAAGCGCCGGGGTGGCGCCCCGGGTCTCTCCCTGCAGGCGGGCGTGACCCGGGATCACGTTGCGACCGCTGCCCCCATTGAGCTGGCCTATGTTGATGCGGGTCATGCCGTCCCGGTGGCGGGCAATGCCGAGCATGGCGGTGGTGGCCATGCAGGCCGCCGCCAGGGCGTTGCTGCCGGCGTTGGGCTCAAGCCCCGCGTGGGCGGCGCGCCCCATAAATTCCACGTCAAATTTTGTTGAACAGAGAAACTCGGTGGGGTTGACCACCAGCTCGCCGCTGTTGGCATGAATGCCGATGTGCAGCGCCAGCAGGGCATCCACGTCATCGAGCTGACCGCCTGCCGCCAGCGCCTTGCCGCCGCGACACCCCTCTTCGGCAGGCTGGAAGAACAGCTTGATGCGGCCGTTGAGCCGCTCGGCCAGGGCGCTGATCCGCTCGGCCAGCACCAGCCCGATGGCGGTGTGGCCGTCGTGGGCGCAGGCGTGCATCCAGCCCGGGTTGGCGGAGTGCCAACCCTCCTGGCAGGGCTGGTGCGCCGGCTCCCGACTCTCTTCCACCTCTACCGCATCGATGTCGAAGCGAAAGCCCAGGGTGGGGCCGGGGCGGCCGCTGTCCCAGACCCCCATCACACCGGTGATCTCGTCGATGCGGGCCAGCCAGTCGGGGTGGGCCCCCTGACGCAGGGCTCGCTCCTTCTGGGCCGCGACGTCGATCTCCCGTCCCATGATGAGGTTGCTGGCCAGCAGCTTGTCCCCCAGCATGACGGAAAAACCGAGTTCGGAAAGGTGATGGGCGATGAGGGCACTGGTGCGAAATTCACACCAGGCGGCTTCGGGGAGACGGTGAAGGTCACGGCGCCAGTGGCGCAGAGCATCCTGAGTCATGGTGATTCCTGCATGGCAAATCCAGCGGACATTGTGACGGTCAGGGGGGCAAGAGTAAATCCCGCACAGACAGATGCAGCAAGGGGAGCACTGAGGCTCCCCTTGCAAGAACGGCGATCATGACGCCCAGGTCGTTTAATGCTCACAGATAGCCAATAAGTCCTGATTGACATCCTGTTCTTGCACAAAGCTTCAAAAAACCACCTTTGCGGCTGTTTTTTTGGCCTGGTGGCGCTATCAAGACCCAGGGCAAGCCGCTTGCTGACCGATTAACCGCCTTAGAGCTGTGCCAGCGAGACGGCAACCAGAGTGAAAAACACGGTAAAAACGGCGGTAACAACGAACTCTTTCATTATTTTGTCTCCCTTGGCTGACTGATGATGGGACCAAGATACCACAATGACAGGGGATAACAATGAAAAATGTATTTATATGACCAATTTCACTTGGTGGTGATGTAGTGCCATGTTTTTGTAATTTTGTGGCTGTTTTATCGTCTTGTCATGGGGAGATCAATTTCATGCATGTCATGGATGCCATTATTTCTTTTATATACAGATAGTTACTGTTTATCGTTTGTGTTTTTTGATGGGTTTTGTACGAAGCTCTTTTAATGATCTTCAACTTTTGTGACGGAAAATGGCCGGTTGGTGCGCCTGAAAGTGTCGCCAATGATGGCTTGGCTCACAGGTAGTGTCATTTCCCTTGTCTCATCACATTTATCTGCCCGTCGTGGAGGAAGCCCAGTGGGGGCGGTGCTTTATCGTCACTACCTCCCGGCTGAATTTCAATTCAGAGAGGAAAACAGGGCAAAACAGCAGGCATTCGGCAGGAGAAAGACCCGCAGCACCGCCCGCCAAGCCGCTCTTTTTGGACATTATTGGCTACAGGTGCGAGCCTGCATCCAAGGGTGCACAGAGACAGGTTCCCGGCATTGGGCTGCTTGTTGTCAGAGGGCGCAAGGGGCTGGGCGAGAGGCGCCCTGAGAAGCACTAAGGTCGGGGGCGTGCGGGTTCCTGGCTGAGCAAGCCTATGGCCGAAGTGCGGGTAGGAGTGCAGGAAAGGCGAGGGGAGTGAGGGAGGGGTGAAAAGACATAGAGGTGAAAAGAGAGTACGGAACGCAATAGCGCGCCTATATCCCCACCTTATCTGGCAGAAACGCAACGGGGTGTGGATTGGCAGGCTGGCTCACGGACGGGGCAGGAGGGCGGTGGCCCCTGTCTGCCAGCAGACGGCGTTGATGACAACCGGCAGGCATGAAAAAACCCTCCGATGGAGGGTTTTTGTCACAACAACCTGTGAAGCGCCAGGGGGCTTAGAACAGGGTGGTGGAGAGATCGTACAGCTCCTGATCGAAGGGGCGCTTGAGGTTCTCGATGCAGTCGATGATGTCGTGGTGCACCATCTCGTTGCCCTGGATACCGACGCAGCGGCCACCCTGACCGGCCAGCAGCTGTTCGACGGCGAAGGCACCCATGCGGCTGGACATGATGCGATCGCGAGCGGTCGGCGAGCCGCCACGCTGGATGTGGCCCAGAATGGTGGCGCGGGTTTCGCGGCCTGTCATGGCTTCGATGTCCTTGGCCAGGGCGTTGACGTCGGTGACGTGCTCACAGATGGTGATGATGGCGTGCTTCTTGCCTTTGGCTTCGCCTTCCTTGATCTGTTGCAGCAGCTTCTCTTTGTCAAAAGCCACTTCCGGCACTATCACGTACTCGGCGCCACCGGCAACGGCGGCGGACATGGCCAGATCGCCACAGTGGCGGCCCATGATCTCGACCACCGAGATGCGGTGGTGGGAGCTGCAGGTGTCACGCAGACGGTCGATGGCGTCGACGACCACGTTCAGGGCGGTGTCAAAACCGATGGTGAAGTCGGTGCCGGCGATGTCGTTGTCGATGGTGCCCGGCAGACCTATGCAGGGGAAACCCTCTTCGGTCAGCTTCTTGGCGCCCATGTAAGAGCCGTCACCGCCGATCACCACCAGGGCGTCGATGCCGTGTTTCTTCAGGTTCTCGATCGCTTCGGCGCGAACTTTCGGGTCCTTGAAGGCGGGGAAACGGGCGGAACCCAGGAAGGTACCGCCGCGGTTGACCACGTCGGAGACGCTGTGGCGCTCGAGCTTGACGATCCTGTCCTGATGCAGACCGAGGTAGCCATCATAGATGCCGTAGACTTCCAGGCCATGATGCAGACCGGCGCGCACCACGGCGCGGATGGCTGCGTTCATACCCGGTGCGTCACCACCACTGGTCAAAACACCAATACGTTTGATTTGTTTGGTCATGAGTGCCTCTGGATCTGAGTTGTCGAATATCAATATCTGAAAATGGGGCCAGCCGTTTTTACTATATCGGCTTTCCTATGGAAGAAGGGGACCCATAGGAAAGCGATATCAAGAGAGGGGCCAGGCCCCTCTCTTGCGTCACTTACTGGGCGGCGCCAGCGATGATCTGGGAGAAGTCGTCCACTTTCAGGGACGCACCACCCACCAGGCCACCGTCGATGTCCGGCTGACCGAACAGATCGGCAGCGGTCGCGCCAGTCACGGAGCCACCGTACAGGATCTGTACCTTGGCAGCCACGGCTGCATCGAAACCGGCCAGGTACTGACGGATGTGAGCGTGAACGGATTGCGCGATTTCCGGGGTGGCAGTCTTGCCGGTGCCGATGGCCCATACAGGCTCGTAAGCCACGACGGCGTTCTCGAAGGAGGCGATGCCGCAACGGTCGATG
Source organism: Aeromonas rivipollensis (assembly GCF_037811135.1). NCBI lineage: Bacteria > Pseudomonadati > Pseudomonadota > Gammaproteobacteria > Aeromonadales > Aeromonadaceae > Aeromonas > Aeromonas rivipollensis. Next base: position 2,157,167 of record NZ_CP149130.1, read on the forward strand.
ACGGCTTTGAGCTGGGTCTCAACCACGTTCTTGGTCACACCGGCTTCGAACTGCTCCAGGGTCTCACCGATGCACAGAACCGGCACCAGGCCGCCTTTCTGGATGGCTTCGTACTTGGCAGCTACCACGTCGTCGGTCTCTGCGTGCAGGGTGCGACGCTCGCTGTGGCCGACCAGGGAGTAGGTGCAACCGAAGGCTTTGAGCATGGAGGGGGCGTTCTCGCCGGTGAAGGCGCCGGACTCGTGAACGTCGGCGTTCTGGGCACCGTAAGCAATCTTGCTGCCAGCGGTCAGCTGTTCAACCAGACCCAAAAAGATAACCGGCGGGCAGACGGCCACTTGCACGGAAGGATGAGCGGCAGCAGCCGGGGTCAGTCCTTTGATCAGAGCTTCGACAGAAGCTTTGGTGCCGTTCAGTTTCCAGTTACCCATTACCAGGTGCTGTCTCATCTTCTCAATCTCCTAGGCATTTGATTGCGCAACATTATATGAATTGAACCGAGCCCAAGATAGCTGACCCGGCGGCAAATGACGTAATTTTTTTTCGCTTTCCTGATCCAAATCAGGAATGCAAGAACCGATCGCTCAATCGTTAACCTGCCCCCGCAAACGGGCCCACCATACCCCAATCCACTCGTGAATGGCAGCCTCGGAATACATCAGGTAACGCCCCTTGGGCAGGTAACTGTAGAGGGGCTGCGCCACCTGACTCTGCTTGGCGGTGTAGTCGGTGGGGGCCGGCACCGCATCGAGTCCCTGACCGCGATAGAGCGCCATGGCTCTGGGCAGGTGGGTGGCCGAGCTCACCAAGGCCACCCGCTTGCCCTTGAGGTGGGCGCTGATGCTGACCGCCTCGTCATGGGTGTCTTTGTTGTTTTCAAACAACGTCATTCGGGATCTCGCTATCCCCAGACTCGTCGCCATACGGGCGTTGACCTCGGCATTGGACAGGGGATCCCCGGACACATAACCGGAGAAGATGAGTTCGGCTTCTGGATAGGCCTGGGCCAGCCGCACTCCTTCCAGGGTGCGGGCCTGGGCTATGTTGTTCTGCCAGGAGCGCTCGGGCACCGTCGGGTCACTCACATGACCGTTGCCGAGCACCACTATGGCCTCGATATCCGGATGCTGGCTCACCTCGAAGGGCGGATAGGTCTGTTCCAGTGAACGGGCCAACTCATAGCTGACGGGTCTCATCCCCATCAGGACGATGATCACAAGGGACAGGGTCGCCAGCAGCTTGCCGCTCTTCTGAAAGCGGGTGAACCAGAGCAGCGCGAGCGCCAGCAGCAATAAGGAGAGGGAGAAGGGCAGCGGCATCAGCAACTGGCCTAACCATTTTTTAAGCTCAAACACTGTGGTGTCGTCCTTGAGTTTTCAGCGGATCCGGGATGTGACAGAATACCCCTCTTTTTTCCTGTGGCCCAATCCTGTGTGGTTCCTCCTGCGAGCCCCCACAGCGGGGCGGCCGAAGATGAGAGTGTTTTGAAGCAAGATCAGAGTTTTGACGGGCGCGCCGACAAGTTCGCCCGCAACATTTATGACTCCACCAAGGGGCGCATTCGCACCGCCGTTGTGTGGAGCGACATCGAAGCCTGCCTGGCGCGCCTTGGCAACCGACCCCTGCGCATCCTGGATGCCGGCGGCGGCTTTGGCTACTTCGCCCAGAAGCTGGCGGCCATGGGCCACCAGGTGGAGCTGTGCGATCTCTCGGCAGAAATGCTGGAACTGGCCCGCAGCCAGATCGCGGAGAAGGGGCTGGAAGACAGAATCCGTCTCATCCATTGCCCCATTCAGGATCTCAAGCAACATGTGACCGGCACCTTCGATCTGGTGCTCTGCCACGCCGTGCTGGAGTGGCTCGCCGAGCCCCGCCAGACCCTGCTCGGTCTGTTCCCTTTCGTCAATGCAGGGGGCATACTGTCGCTGCTTTTTTACAATCGTCATGGCCTCTTGTTCCAGAGCCTGGTGGTGGGCAATTTCGACTATGTGCGCCAGGGGCTGAACAAGAAACGTCAGACCGCGCTCACGCCCACCAACCCCCAGTTGCCGGAACAGGTCTATGACTGGATAGGCCGGGGGGGCCTCAAGATCATCGGCAAGACAGGGGTGCGTGTCATTCATGACTACATGCGCCACAAGCAGGAGCAGGTCGAGAAATTCGACGATCTGCTGGCCATGGAGCAGCACTACTGTCGTCAGGAACCCTTTGTCTCCCTCGGGCGCTACATCCATGTGATGGCCCAGAAGCCGGTCGGCTGAGGGCTGTCATGGGGGCCTGAATGGTCGGGATGCAAGGGTTTATGCGGCCGGGATACCGCCGCCGGGGTTGCCCATCCCCGGGTCCAAATCACCACGAGGGGTCCTGTACCCCCGTTAATAACAACGAGATGATAACGTCATGATGAGTACATCCCGTACCCTGCCAGAGACGGTGGGATGGGTCAGACAGGAGGGCCTCTCCTTGAATCTGCCCACCGACAGGCTGGCCTTTCTGATTGCGATCAAGACCCTGTCCGAGGACGAGTCTGATCTCTCGGAGGCCGCGCTGCACGACGCCTTCGGTTATGTGAGCAGCGCCTTCGGCCAGATGGACGAGACCCTCTCCGGTCGCGCCAACAACGCCATCAACGATCTCATTCGCCAGCAACTGCTGTCGCGCTTCACCACCGACATGGTGGCGGGGGAGAGTCTCTATCGCCTGTCGCGCCTTGGCATGAGCATCGTCGACTTCTTTATGGATCAGCGCCAGGTCGACTCCATCAAGCTCTCCATCCTGCTCGAACACCTGGCATCCGAGCTCGACACCGCCCGTGAGGCGGCGCTTGAGACCAACACCCGGGAGCAGTGGGATGCCGAGGTGCTGCCGCGCCTCTCCTTCTCCCTGGAGGAGACGCTCGGGCGCATCGATCTCACCCAGCGCGCCATGGACGAGCAGCAGAATCAGGTCAAGAACGAGATAGCGGCTCTGCTGACCCAGAACTGGATCGACGCCATCCACAGCTGCGAGAAACTGCTGCGCGAGACCGGCCAGACCCTGCGCGAATTGCAGGATACCCTGGACGCCGCCGGCCACCGCCTGCAGGCGGGGTTGCTCAACATTCAGGAAGCGGCCCAGGGGCGCGACGATCTCCTCCACGTCGAGGAGCTGACCCATGCCCTGCAGGGGCGTCTCGACGTCATCACCTCCTGGGGCCAGCAGTGCATCGAGCTCTGGTCCCGTTATGACAGGCACGTCCACAAGTTCATCCGCAACGCCATCGACATGGACAAGAACCGCGCCTTCAGCCAGCGGCTGCGGGAATCCATCCGCAACTTCGAGCAGCACAACTTCTTGCTCAGAGTCGCCGAGGAGCCGCGCCTCCTGGAGCTGCGGGACGAAACCATCGCCATCCACGACGAGGAGGTGACCGGCGAGGTGCCCCTCGAGATGGAGTTCATGGAGATGGTGGACATCAACCAGGCGCTGGCAGAGCGCATCGAGCGCTATCTGGCCCGCTATCCCGAGCAGGGACAGCAGCTGGACCTGGCCGACGTGCTGCGGGAATACCTGCTCGATTTCCCGGCCCACGCCCACTTCGACGTGGCCCGTCTGCTGATAGACCAGGCCGTGCGCCTCGGCCATGCCAGCGGTGAGCGCGAGCTGCACCGCCAACCCGCATGGAAACCCATTAACCAAGCTGGATCCAAGGTTCAGGCCTATGTCATTGATCAATTCTGAGTTTCCCTTGCCCCTGCGGCTCGCAGAGGCCATCGCCAACCCCTTGTTTCCGCGCATCGACACCGCTCTGCGCTCGGGGCGCCACATCAGTGCCGACGATTTCGAACAGCATTCGGCCCTGGTGGAGTTCCATGGCGAGCTCGAGATCTTCTACGGCCGCTATCAGGTCGAACTCATCAAGGCGCCGGAGGGCTTCTTCTACCTGCGCCCGCGCCCCAGCGCCGACATCGGCACCACAGTGCTCTCCGAGCTCGATATGCTGGTGGGCAAGGTGCTCTGTTACCTCTATTTGAGCCCGGACAGGCTCGCCTCCGAGGGTGTCTTCACCATGGGCGAGCTGCAGGAGGAGGTGCTCGGTCTGGCCGACGAGAAGCAACTGCTGCGCATGGTCAACAGCCGCTCCGGCGGCACCGATCTCGACAAGAAAAAACTGCTCGAGAAGATCCGCACCTCCATGCGCCGTCTCAAGCGCCTCGGCATGATCACCGCCCTTGGCAACAGCGACAAGTTCAGGGTCAACGAATCCGTGTTCCGCTTTGCCGCCGACGTGCGTTCCGACGAGGATCCCCGCGCCGTGCAGCTGCGGATGATCCAGGAAGGGGAGGCCATCTTCCACGACGACGAGATGCCGAGCAGCGACTCGCTGTTTGACGACATCGAGGGAGATCTGGACGAAGAGCAGCTGGAGCTGGAGGTGGAAGATGATCTGCAACGTTAATGTTCTGGCACAGATGGAGTCGGCCGCTTTGATGGAGAGTGTGGCGTGAGAGGCAAATTCAAATCCCTGACCATGGTCAACTGGAACGGCTTCTTCGCCCGTACCTTCGATCTCGACCAACTTGTGACCACGCTGTCCGGCGGCAACGGGGCGGGCAAGTCCACCACAATGGCGGCCTTTATCGCGGCCCTGATCCCGGATCAGTCCCTGCTTCATTTTCGCAACACCACGGAGGCGGGCTCCAGCAGCGCCTCCCGTGACAAGGGGCTCTACGGCAAGCTGCAGCGTGGCCACTGCTATTCGCTGCTGGAAGTGATGAACAGCCGCGAGCAGCGGATCTGGGTCGGCGTGCACCTGGAGCAGGTGGCCAACCGGGACAACAAGGTCAACATCACCCCCTTCGCCCTGGTGGACGTGCCTGAGCAGCTGCAACCCACGGATCTGCTGCTGGAGAAGCTCGATGACGGCAAGGGCCGGGTGCGTGCCTTCACCGATCTGAAGGGGGCTGCCGCCGAGCTGGGGGCCATGAAGGTCGCCAAGTTCAATACGGTGACCGACTATCACAATTTCATGTTCGAGTTCGGCATCACGCCGAAAAAACTGCGTGATCAAAAAGATCGCGGCAAGTTCTACCGCCTGATCGAGGCCTCCCTCTACGGTGGTATCTCCTCGTCCATCAGCCGCTCCCTGCGGGAATACCTGCTGCCGGAAAACTCCGGCGTGCGCAAGGCGTTCCAGGACATGGAGGCGGCCATCTACGAGAACCGCCGCACCCTGGAAGCCATCAAGGAGACCCAGGGCCAGCGGGATCTGTTCAAGAACCTCATCACCGAGACCACCCACTACGTGGCGGCCGAGTATGTGCGGGGCGCCGCCGAGAAGAATCGTCTCTCCGAGCTGGCCTTGAAGGCCCGTGCCGAGCTCGCCGGCAAGCGTCGCCTGCTGGCGGAAGAGAAGCAGCGCGCCATCTATCTGGCGGACGAGGTGGATCAGCTCAGCAACCGCGAGAAGTTGTTGACCGACGAGCTGGAGTCCGCCGCCGAGCACCTGGCCAAGGTGATGGCCGCTGTTGCGCTGCAAAAGAAGATAGAGCTGTACCGCGCCGATCTGCGGGAGCTCAACGACAAGCTCGAGCAGCAGCAGGCGGTGGTGGAAGAGATCCACGGCCAGTTGCTGGAAGTGGAAGAGCGCAAGGAGCTGGCCCAGGCCGAGGTAGACAGCCTCAAGACCCAGCTGGCCGACTACCAGCAGGCGCTCGATATCCAGCAGACCCGCGCCATCCAGTACCGCCAGGCGGTGCAGGCGCTGGAGACGGCTCGCGCGCAGTGCGAGCTGCCGGGACTGACCGCCGAACAGGCGAGCGACAGCCTGCATCAGTTCCGCGCCGCCGAGCAGAGCCTCACCAGCCGGGTGCTGGGGGCCGAGCAGCAGCTGGCGCTGGCCAAGGCGGCGGTGGCCGAGCATCAGGCCGCGCTGGCGCTGCTGCTCAGCATCGCCCCCGAGACCGCCCGCGAGGCCGCCTGGCCCACGGCGCAGGCACTGCTCAAGCGTCACATCGAAGACAAGGCCCGCATTGCGCAGGGGCAGGGGCTGCGCGCCGCCCTGGCCCGCCTCGAGAAAGAGAGCGACAGCCAGAAGAATCTCTTCAAGTTGCGTGACGAGCTGCAGCAGGCGTCTGGCCAGCTGATCGCGAGCCAGGACGAGCTGGAGATCTTCCTCGAAGCCCAGCGCAACCGTCAGGAGGAGCTCGCCGATCAGCAGGCGGAGGCGAACCAGCGCCGCGCCAGCCTCGAACATCAGGGCGTCCAGCTGGGCCGCGATATCAGCGATCTCACCAGGCTGGCCCCGCGCTGGCTCAAGTCGTTCGAGAAGCTCGAACAGCTGCGTGAGCAGAGCGGTCTGCCCCTCGCTACCGCCGAGGAGCTCTCGGCCGGCATGCAGAGCGTGCTCGACAAGGAGCGGGAGTTCGAACAGGAGAGCAACCGCATCCAGAGCCAGAAGCAGGCCCTGGAGCTGCAAATTCGCAACCTGCAGCTGGGGGCCGGGGAGGCGGATCCGCGCCTGGCCCGTGTCGCCGAGCAGGTGGGGGGCGTGCTGCTCTCCGACGTCTATGACGACATCTCCATCGACGATGCCCCTTACTACTCCGCGCTCTACGGCCCGGCTCGCAGCGCCCTGGTGGTGCTCGACCTGGAAGGCGCCATCGAGCGGCTGAAAAAGCTGGAAGATTGTCCGGAGGATATCTACCTCATCCAGGGCAACCCCGACTCCTTTGACGAGGATCTGGTGGAAGCGGACGAGCTCGGTGACGCCGTGCTGGTGCGCACCAGCAAGCGTCAGGTGCGCTTCTCCCGCTACCCCGAGCTGCCGCTCTTTGGTCGCGCCGCCCGGGAGAAACGCATCGAGCAGCTCGACCTTGAGCGGGAAAATCTTATCGAGGGCTACGCCAAGGCCGCCTTCGAGCAGCAGAAGTACCACCGCCTCTACGGCCACTTCCGTGACTTTATCGGTGCCCATCTGGACATCGCGTTCAGACCGGATCCGGAAGCCGAGGTGCAGACCAAACAGGCCGAGCTGCGCACTTTGCAAGGGGCCATGGCCGAGTGTGACAAGCAGCTGGCCGAGGCCAAGGCGGCCGCCGCCCAGTTGACTCGCCATATCCAGCTGGTGCAGGGGATGCTGCCCTTTGCCCACCTCTTTGCCGAGACAGAGCTGGCGGCCCGTCTCGAGGCGGCCCACGCCGACGTGGAGGCCCTTAAAACAGCCGAAGCCTTTATCGCCCAGCACGGCAAGGGACTCGAGAAACTCGAGACCCTGGTGCAGGTGCTGCGCCAGGATCCCCAGGATCTCTCTGCCCTGCAGGCAGCCTTTGACGAGGCGAGCGAACTGCTGGCCGAGCAGAAGCGCCGTTGCTACGCGCTGGATCAGCTGGTGGCCCGTCTGCCGCACTTTGCCTATCAGGATGCGCAAGACCTGCTGGGCAAGGCCTCGGAGATGAGCGAGCGACTCAAAGAGAAGCTCAAAGCCGCCGAGCTGGCGGCCCGCACCGCAGGGGAGCAGCACAAGCAGATTGCCTTGCGTCACACCGAAGCGCTGCAACTGCGCACGGCGCTCGATTCCAGCGCCTCGGCCAAGGGCCAGACTCTGGCGGAGTTCGAGCAGGAGCTGGGGGCCATGGGGCTCACCCTGTCGGACGACATGGAGGAGAAATCCCGCGCCCACAAGAAGGAGATCGAAGAGCTGCTCATCCGCACCCGATCCCGTCGCACCAGCGCCGAGGCCCAGTTGCAGGTGACCAAGCGCGAGATTGAATCCTTGGGCGGGCGTCTCAAGCTGGAGGGCAAGGACTACTTCGGCGCCCGTAAATCCCTGGTGGGTCACAAGGCGAACTGGTCGCGGGTAGTGCGGCTGGCGCGGGAGACCGACGTCGAGAAGCGTTTGAACAAGCGCGAGCTGGCTTATCTCGACAGCGACGAGCTGCGCTCCATGTCGGACAAGGCCCTCGGCGCCCTGCGGGTGGCGGTGGCCCACGACGAGGCCCTGCGCGATGCGCTGCGTCTGTCTGAAGGCAACCGCAGCACCGAGCAGAAGGTCGCCTTCTACGTGCAGGTCTACCGTTACCTCAAAGATCGCATCCGCAACGACATCATCCGCTCGGACGATCCTGTGGAGGCCATCGAGGAGATGGAGATCGAGCTGGCGCGGCTCGCCGACGAGCTCAAGCAGCGGGAGAACCATCTGTCCCTCTCCTCCCACGAGGTGGCGGCCAAGATCACCAACATCATCCGCCGGGAGCAGAACCGCATCCGGGTGCTCAACCAGGGCCTGCAGAACATCGCCTTCGGCCTGGTGCGGGGGGTACGCCTCAACGTCAACATCCGCGAGGCCCACACCCGCCTGCTGACCGCGCTCGCCGATCAGAGCGCCATGCACAACGATCTGTTCGCCGACAAGGAGCTCAGCTTCTCCGAGGCCATGGCCAAGCTGTTCCAGCGCCTGAACCCGCAGATAGAGCAGGGGGAGCGCAACTACCAGGTGATGGGGGACGTGCTGCTGGACTATCGCAACTACCTGGAGCTCGAAATCGAGGTGCAGCGTGGTGCCGATGGCTGGCTGCGGGCCGAGAGCGGGGCCCTCTCCACCGGCGAGGCGATAGGTACAGGTCAGGCCATCCTCTTGATGGTGCTGATCAGCTGGGAGGAGGAGTCCCGCCGTCTGCGCGGCAAGGACATCGCCCCCTGCCGTCTCTTGTTCCTCGACGAAGCGGCGCGCCTGGATGGCAAGTCCATCGCCACCCTGTTCGAGCTGTGCGAGCGCCAGGACATGCAGCTCCTCATCGCGGCGCCGGAGAACATCAGTCCCGAGAAGGGCACCACCTACAAGCTCATCCGCAAGGTGCAGGGCAAGCACGAGCACGTGCACGTGGTGGGGCTGCGGGGCTTCGGTTTCGCCGATGACAAGCTGATCGCCTGACCTTTTCCCCTGACAGGGGCTGACGGGTGAACACAGAAACGGGAGGCTTGGGCCTCCCGTTTTCCATGGGAAATATGAGAGAGTAGGCGCCTGTTCGCGGGATCCAGACTGGCGATGCAGGGTAACGGCCAGGGCGCATCAACCTGACATCGCATCGAGGGAATAAAGCATGACGTGGAAATTACAAAAAGGGCTGCTGGCCCCCCTGTGCCTGCTGCTCGCGGCCTGCAGCAGCCAGCCTGATGCGGGCAGTGCGGGCAACTGGCGGGGTTATACCCAGACGGGGCTGGCCTCCTACTATGCCGATCGCTACCACAACAAGCGAACCGCAAGCGGCGAGCCCTACCAGAAGAGCGCCAACACCGCCGCCCATATGACGCTGCCCTTCGGCGCCATGGTGCGGGTGACCAACCTTGCCAACGGCAAGAGCGTGGTGGTGCGGGTCAATGACAGGGGCAACTTCCCCAGAGGCCGGATCATCGATCTCTCCAGGGCCGCCTTCAGCACCATAGGCAACACCCGATCCGGCCTTCTCAAGGTCAAGGTCGAGGTGTTGTAGGGGGTTGCTGGCGGCCCATTGCACCCTTGGAAACGGCAAGGCCCCGGACACTGCATCTCAGCGTTGACAGCCTCCCGCCTTCAACCGTATCTGTGTTATTGCGTGACTGCCGCTCAAGGCACTCGGCTGATCTTTTGCTGCCCTTCGCCAGGGCGCCAATATGGAGGTTGTTGAGATGACGAACCGTACGCCCATTCAGGCCACACAGATCCCGGAGAACAAGGCAAAGTCCCTCTATCCGGAGCCCTTCGCCTCCCTGGTCAAACACCGCACCAGGCGCAGACTGGGGGACCACTTCGGTCTTGCCAATCTTGGGGTGAACCTGACGACCCTGGCGCCGGGCGCCATCTCGGCGCTCAAGCATCACCACAGCAGGCAGGATGAGTTCATCTATGTGCTCTCGGGCACCCCCACGCTGCGCTATGGGGAGGAGGAGTACCTGATGTCGCCGGGGGAGTGCATCGGCTTCAAGGGCGGCAATGGCCTGGCCCACCAGTTGCTCAACCCTGGGGAGGTGGAGGCGGTCTATCTCGAAGTGGGGGACAGGCTGGCAGGGGACAGAGTCCAATACCCGGATGACGATCTGGCACTGGTTCAGGGCGCCGATGGCGCCTGGGCTGCAACACATAAGGACGGGACCCCTTATTAGGGGCCCATCACTCTTTGGGAAAGCATGATAAGCCGATGAAATTCATCCCCTTCTGTGAGGTGCGCGCAGAGGATTTTCTGCCCCTGGTCAACGACGAGACGTTGCGAAAGCACCTGATTGACCATCCCCCCTTCGAGCTGGCCACGGTGCGGCGCTGGATGGAGGAGAAGATGGCGATAGATGCGCTGCCCGGTTGTCGCGTGCGAGCCGTTCTCATCGATGGCGCTCTGGTGGGGTGGTGCGGTCTCCAGCCCGATGAGGAGGGGATCGAGATAGCCATCGTCATCGCCAGGGCGGGCTGGGGCAGGGGGCTCGCCATCTTCAACGAGATGATGGGTTGGGCGCGCAGCATGGGCCATCAGGAGGTCGTCTTCCATCTGCTGGGCACACGCCCCTTATACAAGTCCCTCGCCAGGCGCGCCACCAGGGTGAAGAAGACGACACTGTCGGGGCACTCCTTCACCACCTATTACTTCAGCGTTTAGATCTGGAGCAGGCCCTGATGGCGAGCCACGTTCTTGCCTCTGGCCGCGCTTATGTCTCTGCCGCCGTCCCGTTGTTCACCCGGTTGAACACTCTGTCCATCCTGCCCATCTATATCGGCCTGGCCGCCATGCCTACACTGGTCGCCATGTTGAGGGAGGCGATTGCCATGAGAGAATTGCCATGAGAAGGGCAGACACCTCCCTGTGTGTTGATGATGTGACAGTGGAGAAGTAGGGATGAAGAGAGAGTCGGACAAGATAGTGTCGATCGCCGTGCTCAAGGCCCGCGCCGGCATGAGGGAGCACCTGCGCCACGGGTTGCTCGCGCTGATAGCGCCCACCCGCCGGGAGCCTGGCAACCTCGACTATGTGCTGTTCGAGTTGAAGGACGAACCCGGCACCTTCTACATGCGCGAAGCCTTCGTCAGTCAGGCCGCCCTGGATGCCCACTGCGCGAGCGACTATTTCCAGGCCTTCGCCCGCCAGGCGGACGACTTGCTGGCAGAGCCTCTGCGGCTGGTCTTCATGGAGGAAGTGAGCCCCTGACCTCTGGCAATAGCACCCGGCCCGATGATCACCCCATCGGGCCTTTTTGCATTCAGTTTCGTTCGGGGAGATTCATCTGCTCGCTCATGGTATCGATGAAGTGGCGTATGGCGGTGGTCGCTGGCTGTCCGGCCAGGGGCGGAGCATAGAGCACGCAGAGATCCGCCGGTATGGCCTGCTCGAGGCGGATGAAGCGCACATGGGGCCACTTCTGACGGCCGTAGCTGGCCGGCACCAGGGCCACCTGCTGGCTGGTGGCCACCACCGCCATCAGGGTATTGGGCTCGACCACCTCCTGGTGGAGCCGGGGGTAAAAGCCCTCCACCAGGCAGGCGTTGATGATGAGATCGGTAGAAGACGAGTTGGCGCGGCTCATCAGCACGAACGGTTCCGCCGCCAGCTCGGGGAGGGAGACCCGCTTGCGATCCCGCAAGGGGTGCTCGTCCGATACTACCAGCACCATGGATTCGCGATAGACGGTCTCGGCCTGCAGCGGATGTATGTTGAGGGTGTCGGCGAAGCGGGCGAGGCCGAGATCTATCTCCTTGCTGGCCAGCGCCTGCTTCTGGCGCTCGGGGGAGAGCTCGGTGAAGGTTATCTCGCACTCGGGGTGGCGCTGGTGACACTGGCGGATCACCTCGCCAAAGCCGGCCCAGAAGATGGAGCTGACCAGCCCGATACGGATCTGGTTGCGCTCCATGCGCCCCGCCTGCACCACCCGGTTGAGGCCGCTCTCCAGCACGTCGAACAGCCGATCGCACTCGGCCTGCAGCAGGCGACCAGTGGGGGTCAGGTTCACCTGACGGGTGTGGCGATCAAACAGGGTCGCTCCCAGCAGGGATTCCAGCTCCTTTATTTGAGCGCTCAGCGGCGACTTGGAGACATTGAGTCGCAGGGCGGCCCGGCTGAAGTGACCCTGACTCGCCACTTCATGGAAGTAGCGCAGCATCTTGAGGGTGACGCGATCGCGCCAGTGGCTGTCCGGGAACATGGTTTCTCCTGGCAAAAGGGCAAGGGTGAGATCGCCGTCAAAGATTGGACACGAACTTCCCGACGCAGCGGGGCGGCTTAGCCCCTGTCCGTCGATCCGCATCACATCCCGGCCTCCCATTTTCGTCCCCCTCGGGGTCACTCTGACCATAGAGAGGCATCAATCGGCGCTTTTTTTTGCGGTTTTGTGCAGGGCAGTTGCCCCATGAAGGGGGTGATTGTGCTGCTAATCGGGATAATCTGGCCGATTTTAACGATTTCTCTCGCCCAATGCCTCCCCTAAAGTGAGCCCACTTCTCATCCCAACCCTTAACGAGGTGCTGCTCATGCAACAAGATCCGGTTCAGAACGCCATCGCCACCATTCTCGCCCGCAAGCCGGGTTTCGCTCCCCGCGCCGCCATGATCCTGGGCTCAGGCCTCGGCGTGCTGGCCGATGCACTGGAAGATAAAGTCACCATTCCCTACGAGGAGCTGGACGGTTTCCCGGTCAGTACCGTGGCCGGTCACAGCGGCGAGCTGGTGCTCGGCAAGCTGCACGGGGTGGACGTGGTCTGCATGAAGGGGCGCGGCCACTACTACGAACACGAAACCATGAAGGTGATGACCACACCGGTGCGCACCTTCAAGGGCCTGGGCTGCGAGCTGCTGCTGGTGACCAATGCGGCCGGCTCGCTGCGCCCGGAGCGGATCGGGGTCGGCTCCCTGGTCATCTTCAATGATCACATCAACACCATGCCGGGCACCCCCATGACGGGCGCCAACGACGAGGCCTACGGCCCGCGCTTCTTCAGCCTGGCCAATGCCTATGACAAGGCCTTGCGCAGCGAGGCGCTGGCGCTGGCCGAGCGGGAGGGGATCGCCGTCAATCAGGGGGTGTTCGTCTCCTATAGCGGCCCCTGCTTCGAGACCGCGGCCGAGATCCGCATGATGCAGATCATCGGCGGCGACGTGGTGGGCATGTCGGTGGTGCCCGAGGTGGTCAGCGCCGCCCACTGCGGTCTGCCGGTGCTGGCCATCTGCGCCATCACCAACATGGCGGAGGGGCTCGGTGACGTGCAGCTCTCCCACGAGCAGACCCTCAAGTGCGCCAAGCTGGCGGAAGCGGACTTCATCCGCCTCATCAACGCCTTCATCCAGCACCACTTCCAGTAAGCAGGGAACGACCAGGAGGTCAGTTATGTTTGCAGCAGGATTTCTCGGTATGGCGGCGCTGATCCTCATCGCCGTGTTCGCATCGACCAACCGCAGGGCCATTCGCCTGCGTACCGTGGGGCTGGCCTTGGCCTTGCAAGTGGCCATCGGTGCCCTGGTGCTCTATGTACCGCTGGGGCGCCTGGCGCTGGAGGGCATGGCCCACGGGGTCGACGCCGTGCTGGCGAGCGGCAAGGCGGGCATCCACTTCCTGTTCGGCAACCTGGTCAACTTCTCGGTGGATGGCATAGGCTTCGTGTTCGCCCTCAACGTGTTGCCGCTGGTGGTCTTCTTCTCGGCGCTGATCGCCGTGCTCTACTACCTCGGCATCATGCAGCTGGTGATCCGCTTCATCGGTGGCGCCATGGCTCGCCTGCTCGGCACCTCCCAGACCGAATCTATGTCGGCGGTGGCCAACGTCTTCGTCGGCCAGAGCGAGGCGCCGCTGGTGGTCAAGCCCTATATGCCGAAGATGAGCGACTCCGAGTTTTTCGCCGTCATGTGTGGTGGCATGGCCTCGGTCTCTGGCACTGTGCTGGCTGGCTACGCCATGATGGGAGTGGACATGCAGTACCTGCTGGCGGCCTCCTTCATGGCGGCGCCGGGCGGGATCCTGTTTGCCAAGCTGATCATCCCCGAGACCCGCCAGCCGGACTATGCCTTCGACCACAGCATCCAGTTTGACGGCAAGAAGCCGGAGAACGTGCTGGCGGCGGCAGGCGAGGGGGCCGCCAGCGGCCTCAAGCTGGCGGCGGCCATCGGCGCCATGCTGATCGCCATGATAGGGCTGGTGACCCTGGTCAACACCTTGCTCGGCGGGGTGGGGGAGATGGTGGGCATGTCGCTTTCGCTTGAGATCATCCTGGGCTGGATCTTCTCGCCGCTCGCCTTCCTGCTCGGGGTGCCGGTGGCGGACATCGGCATCGCCGGCGCCATGATCGGCAAGAAGCTGGTGGTAAACGAGTTCGTTGCCTACAGCGATCTGGCCCCCTACCTGAAGGACGCCAGCACTGTGACGGCGGCCGGTCTGCAGGTGCTGGAGGAGAAGTCCAAGGTGATCATCAGCTTTGCCCTGTGCGGCTTTGCCAACCTGGCCTCCATGGGGATACTGATCGGCGGCCTCGGCACCCTGTGCCCCTCCCGTACCGATTTCATCGCCCGCCACGGCTTGCGCACCGTGCTGGCCGCCACCTGTTCCAACTTGATGAGCGCCGCCATCGCTGGCGTCTTCTTCTCCCTGGTCTGAGCGTCTCATCCCTTGTCCCGGGGCGCTGCGGCGCCCCTGCTTCATCCCACAATCAGGAGCCTTTTATGACTCATCTCCCCCCTATCGATTCTCTCTTGGCCGCGACCAGGGCAATCCAACTGATGGATCTCACCAGCCTCAACGAGGAGGACGACGACGCGCGCATCATAGCGCTCTGCCAGCAGGCCAGGACGCCCTTTGGCAACACGGCCGCCGTCTGCATCTATCCGCGCTTCGTGGGGCTGGCCAGGCTCACCCTGGCGACCCAGGGCACCCCCGAAATAAAGGTCGCCACCGTGGTCAACTTCCCCCATGGGGACGATGAGCTTGAGGCCGTGCTGGCCGAGACCAGTGCCGCCCTCGCGAATGGCGCCGACGAGATCGATCTTGTGATCCCCTGGCGTGCGCTGATGGCGGGGGATGAGGCCGGGGCCCGGGCCCTGGTGCGCGGCTGCAAGGCCCTGTGCGGAGCGCGGGTGCTCAAGGTGATCATCGAATCCGGCGAGCTGACGTCGCCTGCGCTTATCCGCGCGGCCTCCCTGCTCGCCATCGAGGAGGGGGCCGACTTCATCAAGACCTCTACCGGCAAGGTGGCGATCAATGCCACCCCAGAGGCCAGCCGCATCATGCTGGCGGCCATCGCCGAGTGCGGCGCGCAAAACCGGGTGGGCTTCAAGGCGGCGGGTGGGGTGAAAAGCGCCCGGGAGGCGGCAGAGTATCTCGCCATGGCGGCCGCGCACTTTGGCGAAGAGTGGCTGGTGGCGGAACGCTTTCGTTTCGGCGCGTCCAGCCTGCTAGGCCAGTTGCTGGTGACGCTTGGCGAGCGCAAGATAGCGCCTGCTGCCGACAGCGGTTACTGATCTCTTTCTTGCGGCGCCTGCGGGCGCCCCTTGGCACAGGTGCATTGCATGTCTCACCCCCCTGTTTCTCTTGCGCAGGCCCACGGCAAGGTGCTGCTGTTCACCCTGCTTATCAGCCTCTCCTTTCCCATCGGCAGCGCCCTGACGGCGGTGCTGGGTCCCCTGGTGGTCACCTGGGTGCGCTACCTGCTGGCCTCCCTCATCTTCGTCGGTGTGCTGGGGTGTCAGGGGCGTTTCGCGCTGCCTTCCCTGCGGGATCTGGGGCGTTATACCCTCATCTCGCTGCCAGCTCTTTGTTACTTCGTCGCCATGTTTGTGGCCTTGCAGGAGACCAGCGCACTCGATGCCAGCGCCTTCTACACCACGGTACCGCTGATCAGCGCCCTGGCTGGCATGCTGATCTTTCGGCGGGCCATCGGCTGGGGAATGTTGCTGGCCCTGCTGGGGGGCATGGTGGCCGCGGCGCTCATCATCTTTCGGGGCGATCTGGGGCAGGTGGCTAACCTCAGCCTCAGTCCCGGCAATCGCATCTACCTGCTCGGCTGTGTGGCCATGGCCCTCAACCCCATACTTATCAAGCGCTACTACAGGGGCGAGTCTTTCCTCCACCTGACCTGCTGGACCCTGATCTGCGCCACCCTGCTGCTCACCCTGGTGGCGGTGCCCCGTCTGATCGAGGCCGACTGGAGCCTGGTATCCGTCCCGGTGGCGCTGGGACTCGGTTACCTAGCCCTCTTTGCCACGGCGCTCAGCTTCTTTTTGTTCCAGCAAGGGAGCGTGGCGCTGCAACCCGAGCAGGTATCGGCCTACACCTACCTCATCCCTGTGCTGGTGCTGCTGACCGGCATGCTGACCGGGGAGACAGTACAATGGGAGCAGGTAGGCTGGGGTGTCGGGGGCGTGCTGCTGACCATGGTGGTCATGGTGCTGCTACCCATCCATGCCGGAAAAGGGCGCGCCCCCTGAGGGGACGCCAGTCTTGGCCAAGAGGGAGGCGTCATGAAGAGAACCCTGATCCTGGTGCGTCACGGCAAGTCGAGCTGGGAAGAGCAGGGGCTGCCTGACAGGGCGCGGCCGCTCGCCGAGCGGGGCCTACGCGACGCGCCCCTGATGGGCAGACGGCTGGCGCACGATAAGGTGAGGCCCGATCTCATCCTCTCGAGCCCCGCCTGCCGGGCCTTGTCGACGGCGAACATCATCGCCGAGGTGCTCGGCTACCGGCCAGAGGAGATAATCATGGACGAGCGGCTCTATGGTGCAGATGTGAGGACCCTGCTTGAGGTGATGGGTGAGCTTGGTGACGAGTTAGGATGCGTCATGCTCTTTGGTCACGATCCCGAGTTCACCGACCTTGCCCACCGTTTTTCCGGCAAGATCACCCGGATGCCGACCTGCGCCGTCGCCCGCTTCACTTTTGACGCTCCCTCCTGGTCGGCCGCCCTGTCGCAAAGGCCGGTGACGGCCGTGCTCGACTATCCGAAAAAGCGGTAGGAGGGGCGCTCAGCGGGGGTTGGTGAAGAAGCCGGCAAGAGAGCAAACAAGAAGGGGAGCCCAGGCTCCCCTTCTCATTCCCGTCATGTCGCTTATTTGGCGGCGATCGGCCCCTTGGTGCCAGCATCGTTATCGACCCAGCCATCCTCACCCTTGATGCGGCGATCCCCCTGTATGGTGTAGATGACCATGCCGTCCTTGAACACCAGGGCCCCGTCGGATTTCTTGGCACTGACCTTCTTGTCGTTGACCCACACCTGATCCTTGTCGTCGATGCGGATGGTGGCGACGGTGGCGCCCGTCTCGGGGAAGGTGGCGACCCAGTTGCCGGCGTAGGGGCTGGCGCTGGTGGCCGCCGCCGGAGCATCACCAAACCCGGCGGCCGCGTTCTCGGCCTTGGTCTTGTTGATGTCGCAACCACTGAGCTCGCTCACCTGGGTGCAGCCGGAGCGCTCCAGCTTCTGTTCATAGCTCATGTTCAGACCGCTGTCGGCGGCCGGAGCGGCAGCACCGAATCCCGCCTTGGCGTTCTCCGCCTTGGTCTTGTTAATATCGCAGCCCTGGGCCTCGGTCACCTGGGTGCAGCCGGAGCGCTCCAGCTGCTGGGCATATTTTGCGTTGATGGCGTGAGCCGGGGCCATGCCAAGCAGGGTCAGGGTCACGATAAGAGCAGCATTCCTGGACATAATTCATCCCTCAAAATGTGAATCTTGCCGGTTCATCGCAGCCTTGACTGCCATGAGCAACAGCCTGGGTTCGCGGCAATATCCTGGGTGCGAGGTGGCAGGCCTGTTTCACGTTAGCAGCTGGAACGGGACTCGCACAGGGGGGCGAAAAAATAGGTGCCATCCACGGGCTCCCTGAGCCCGCGGACTCAGCTTTGGGGCACTCTTATCCCCTTGTCGAGGTAGAGGCTGCTGTAGTGGGCGCGATGGGTGACGAACATCACCTGGTGGCGGCTGCCGTCGGAGAGGATGACGAAATCCCCGGCCTGGGCCGGGCTTTGCAAGAGGATCTCGTGTTCGGGGGTCGTCAGCTTGTCGACCTCTTCCCTGAAGGTAAGGGTGTATGAATACATATGGCACTCCACTGCAGGCGCATATACAGACAGGTTTCCCAACTCTAGTCGCCAGTGCCCGGATCCGCGGCGCTCAAGCGGCACCTGTGCGGCCGTTAATTTTATGGGTAAGCTGACCCCCTGATGCGCGCCCCCAAAAGGGGCCGCAAGGATGAGCCTATGAACCCCATTTTTCGTGAAGCAAGAAGCCAAGGAGCTGTCATGACGGAGCTGGTCACTGAGCTGGTGCGGATCGCCGCCTTTTCCGAAGGATCCCGCGGGGGCAATCCCGCCGGTGTCTGGGTCGGGGCCCAACTGCCGACGGCGGAGGAGATGCAGCGGATCGCCGCAGAGGTCGGATTCTCGGAGACGGCCTTCGCCGCCCCGCTGCACAGGGAGGGGCAAGGCGCAGATATGCGCCAATGGCGGGTGCGCTACTTCTCTCCCGAGGCGGAGGTGCCGTTCTGCGGCCATGCCACCATCGCCCTCGGGGTGGCGCTGGCGCGCCGCTTCGGGGCAGGGGACCATGCCTTGCGCCTCAGTCAGACCGAGATTCGGGTCTCGGGCTGGCAGGATGAGCAGGGGCAATGGCAGGCGGCGCTGCAATCCCCGCCGACCCGCAGCAAACCGGCGCCGGCGGATCTGATGCGCGAAACCCTGGCGCTGTTTGGCTATGACGCGGCCAGCCTGGATCCCCGCATCCCCCCTGCGCTCATTCACGGCGGCGCCGATCATCTGGTGCTGGCGCTCAAGGATCGCGCAACGCTCTCGGCCATGCACTATTCGCTGGCGCAAGGGCGCCTGCTGATGCGCCGCGAGGGCCTCGTGACCATCTTGCTGGTGCATGTGGCCGGGGAGCGGTTGTTCCACACCCGCAATGCCTTCGCCTACGGCGGCGTCTATGAGGACTCGGCCACCGGCGCCGCGACAGCGGCCTTCGCCGGCTACTTGCGCGATCTCCACTGGCCCCACGGCGGTGCCATCGACATAGTGCAGGGGGAAGAGATGGGCATGCCCTCGCGGCTGCATGCCGAGATCCCGGCCGAACCCGGCAGCGCTGTGCGGGTGTCAGGAGCGGCGCGGCTGATGTAATGGCTTGATGCGAGAACAACCCGCCCGGCCGCCGTCTTGGCTGAGGAGTGAAGGGGAAGAGCCTCTTGGAGGGCAAGACAGGCCCCTGATCCTGCGTTGTTCAGGGGCCTATGGATACGCTTAGGGTCTGCCGCTCAACAAGATGGCGCCGCCCATAGAGATGAAGATCCCCCCTGTGATGCGGCTGAACAGGCGCTGGCCGCGCAACGGCTTGAAGTAGCTGCCGGCGCGTCTGGCCAGGGCCACATAGCAGAGGTGCACCAGGCTGACGATGACGCAGATGGTCAGGTACATGGTGAGGAACTGGATTGGTAGCGGGCTCTGGTGATCGAGAAACTGGGGCAGCAGCGCGCAGAGGAAGATGATGGTCTTGGGGTTGCTGGCCGACACCAGGAAGGCTTCCCGCAGCAGGGAGCCCTTGCTCCTTGATGGGAGGCTGGCGCCAACCCGTTGCGGCTCCTGACTCCCCGAGCCGGTTGCCCGCAGTGCCTTGTAGCCGAGATAGATCAAGTAGCCACCGCCCGCCAGCTTGAGGGCGAGGAAGAGGGGTGGCAAGGTCTGCAGCAGGGCCCCTACACCCATGGCGACCAGACAGATGAAGATGGCCTGACAGAACAGATTCGCGCCTATGGTGAGCAGGGCCGGACGCCAGCCGAGCTGCAAACCGTTCTTGATCACCAGCAGCACATTGGGCCCCGGGGTCAGGGTCGCCAGCAGATAGGCCAGCAGGAACAACATCCATGTATCCAGACTCATGATATCTCCTTCATAAAGAGCACATCATGCTCCGCCCCTGGGGCCGCGTCCAGTGGCGGCTGTAACCCAGATGTGGCTGTGTTTCAGGTGCTTAACCGAGGTGTCGGCCCGATGGGGAAGGGACGTCCGGGGGCTTTGCTGTCTGGCACAATAAAAAACCGCCCTTGTGAACTGGGCGGTTTTTTTATGGTGCCGACCCTTATTTCAGGGCTTTCTTCAGCTTCTTGATCTTGCCTTCGTGCTTGGCAATTTTATCCTTGCGGGCGGCGATTTTCTTCTTGATATCTTTCTTGCTGGCTTTGGCCATCGGTCGTGCTCCTTGTGTCAAGAGGACATCATGGGATCATGATGTTCAGGATCTGTCCATGTTAAGAGCCCAGAGTGCCACATGAATTCCATCCGGGCCAGTGTTTCGCGGTTCCGGGAGCGGGTGCTCCCCTGACGCAAATCCGGCGAAGAGGTGGCTCGCTCATCGGGACTGGTTTGCAGGATAGTCCAGTTTCCCGGCGGCGCCACTGTGGACACGCCGACATTGTCGGTGGCCGGACAACAAAAAAGCGCCCCTGGGGGCGCTTCTTGCATCATCCGAACCACAAGCCGAGGGGATCAGGCCTTCTTCAGGTAGGCCGCGACCAGCACTATCTGCACGCCGTTGACCTTGCCTTCGATGTGCAGCGGGTTGTTGGTCAGGCGGATGCCCTTGACCAGGGTGCCACGCTTGGCGGTGAAGCCGCCGCCCTTGACTTCCAGATCCTTGATCAGGGTGACGGAATCCCCCTCCTGCAGCACGGCGCCGTTGGAGTCGACGGTGGGTACGCTGTCGTCATCGTCACTGGCGCTGCCTGCCTCGGCCCAGGCCTTGGTCTCTTCTTCCATGTACATCATGTCCAGCATGTCCTGGGCCCAGATCTCGCCACGGGCGGACAGGTTTTTAAGCTGGCGCCATGCCATCACCTGCACCGCCGGCACCTGGCTCCACATGCTGTCACCCAGGCAGCGCCAGTGGTTGACCTCTGTGGTGTCCGGCTGCTCCAGCTGGCCACGGCAGGTGGTGCACAGCGCCACGCTGTGGTCATCGTCACTGGCGGGGGAGTGTGGCACCGGGAAGGCAGTCAGCGCATGTTCTGCTCCACACAGCTCACACTTGGCGTCCGCACGCGCTTGCAGGATGGCATTGATGGTCATGTTTTGGTTCCGTTCATATGGGTAAAACGACCCGCCTGGGCGAGTCGCGCTAATGAGGGGGCGGAATATAGCACAAATCCCTGCTTTTTGTCAGGCTACCAGCAAGGGGTGGGGGCAGGCGCGCTGGCGAGTGCTTTTTGATGGCAGATCGCTAGAATGAGCCTCCCTTTTGGATAGCAGGACAAGCTCACCGTGCTGGCTCACCGTTTTCGACAACTGGATCGCTTGCTGACCGAAGAGAGAGGCTGGTGGCAATACCAGCCCTATCATCATCTGAGCCTGGCCTTCGCCGACCAGGCCCCGGAGCTTGCCGCCTGCCTGAACGGCCTCAGTCTTGACGAGATCGCGCGGCTCGACGGCGACATGGAGGCGCTTTGCACCCTGCTTGCCCCCTGGATCCCGGCAGGGGCCGAGTTGCATGCCCTGAGCGAGCTGGACACCTTTGTCCCCGAACCGATTCACTGCGCCAGGGCCATGGCGATGTACATGCCGGGACGCAAGCAGGCGCAGATAGAAGCCTTCACCGGTTGCCTGCCCGCCCATCGGGGCCCCTATCTGGAGTGGTGCGCCGGCAAGGGCCATCTGGGGCGCCTGGTCTCCCTGCATCGGGGGGCCGAGATCCTGAGCCTCGAATTGCAGCGCACGCTCTGCGAGGAGGGGCGGCAGCTCGCGGCGCGGGATGGTGCCCGCATGCAGTTTGTGGAGGCCGACGCCTTCGCCGCCGAGTCGGGGGCGCTCATCGCCCCGCACCATCACGCCATGGCGCTCCATGCCTGTGGCGAGCTGCATACCCATCTGCTGGAGCAGGTGGTCGAGCGCGGCGCCCGGGGCGTGACCCTCTCCCCCTGTTGCTATCACCTGATCCGCACCTCTCATTACCGCCCCTTGTCACAGGCCGCCAAGGCCAGCGCCCTGCACCTTGGCAAGAGTGACTTGAAGCTGCCGCTGCAGGAGACGGTGACCGGCGGTGCCCGCATCTCCCGCCTGCGCGAGCAGGAGGTGATCTGGCGTCTCGCCTTCGATTGCCTGCAACGGGAGGTGCGCGGGGTGGATCAGTACCTGCCGGTGCCCAACCTGCAAAAGAGCCTGCTGGCGGGCAGTTTCGAGGCCTTCTGTGATTGGGCCGCCGAGCGCAAGGGGATGCTGTTGCCTGGGGGGATAGACCATGGCGACTTCCTCGCCAGGGGGGAGCGGCGCTTTGGGGACGTAGCCCGCATGGAGCTGGTGCGCCATCTGTTTCGCCGCCCGCTGGAGATCTGGCTCGCCCTGGATCGCGCCCTCTTCCTCGAGGAGCAGGGCTATGAGGTAGAGCTGGGGGCGTTTTGCGACAAGCCCATGACCCCTCGCAATCTGCTGATCCGGGCGGTGCGCGTCCGCGGCGCATAAAAACGCGCGATCCGGGATCAAAATGAGGCCGTGGCGAGGTTTCATCTGAGTGCAGAGTGAAATGGCTCACAAAATCGCCAAACTCTTAATTCTTGTCGTGAATTTAGTTATGGAGGCGCCTATGCTCGCCCTGAACTTCACATCGAGACAAGGATTGTTACCTATGTTCACACTCAAGCGCAGCGCCTGGCTCATCGCCCTTGCCTGGGCCTTGCCAAGCCAGGGGGCCATGACGATCCAGCCCGATCCGCAGACCAGCGGCGGCTATCTGATAGCGGCGCCGGATCTCGCCGCCGTTGAACAAGCCAAGACGGCCAACCCCATGTACGGCATCTGGTCAAAGGCATTGGCCACCCGACCCAACACTCTGGTGGAGGCGATTGTGCCGAGGCGAGCCGACAACCCGGACAACGTCAAACGGGTCGAGCGGGTCTTTACCGAGTCGGACTGGGATTTTTTAACCCAGATGGCGGCGCCGGAATATACCTATGAGCGCTTCTTGCGGGCGGTCGGCAAGTTCCCCGCCTTCTGTGGCGACTACACGGACGGGCGCAATGCGGACGCCATCTGCAAAAAATCCATCGTCACCGCCTTCGCCCACTTCGCCCAGGAGACCGGCGGCCATATCGGCAAGGAGAATGTGTCCGACAACCCGCTGGGGCTCGAGGAGTGGCAGCAGGCGCTGGTACATGTGCGCGAGATGGGCTGGGCCGAGGGACAACTCGGCTATACCACCGGCTGTGGCCAGAATGACTGGCAGAACAGGAAATGGCCCTGCAGCACGGGGCAGGGCTACTTTGGCCGTGGCGCTAAACAGCTCTCCTACCACTTCAACTACGGTGCCTTCTCCGAGGCGATGTTTGACGGCAACGCCTCGGTGCTGCTGAACAACCCCGGCCTGGTGGCCGACTCCTGGCTCAACCTCGCCTCCGCCATCTGGTTCTTCCTGACGCCGCAAGCCCCCAAACCCGCCATGTTGCACGTCATCGACAGAACCTGGGTGCCCTCCCAGCGCGAGGTCGCGGCGGGCATCGGCTATGGCTTTGGCACCACCATCAATGTCATCAACGGCGGCATAGAGTGTGGCGAGCAGAACAAGAACAAGGGGCAGCCGGTCAACCGCATCCGTTACTGGGAAGGGCTGGCCGCCCACTACGGAATCCCGCTGCTCCCGGACGAGAAGAACAGCTGCTGGCAGCAGACCCCCTATGGCAGCCTCAACCTGAACGGCGCCACCGACGTGCTTTACACCAACTGGGACGGCAACTGGAAATATTATGCCGACAGGCCAGGTGGCTACTCGTTCGAGTGCGAGCTGGTGGGATTCCAGACCGCCTATTCGGCCTTGGTGCCGGGGGATTACGAGAAGTGCGTGACCAACTTCTACGGCTCCCACGCCAACTGGCCCAAGGTGCGGGTGGTGGCCAAGCTCGATCCCGCGCCCGTTGATCCGACCGACCCGCCCGTGGGAGATGTGCCTGCCTGGGTGGCCAGCAAGGTCTACACCGCAGGCAATAAAGTCAGCCACAAGGGCGTGGTGTATCAGGCGAAGTGGTGGACCCAGGGCAACGAGCCGGGCAAGGGAGATCCCTGGGCGCCGGTGAACTGATCCCGCCAGGGCGCGCCATCGGTCATGATGGGGAAGGGGGGATCCCTTCCCCTCTTTCATGGGGAGCCGGCGCAAGGGCGCCTCTGATAGGCCCGGCCGGTACTTGCCTGCGCTCTTCATCTATTCGAGGGAGCCTGGGATCTCATCCCACACAGAGGAGTGACACATGAATATCGCCATCCATTTTGAAATTCCGGTGCAGGATCTGACGCGAGCCATTCGCTTCTATGAAGCTGTCTTCGAGATAGCCCTCGAGCGGGCGCACATAGATGGCAACGAGATGGCGTTGTTCCCGCTGTTTGACGGCATGGCGGGCTGCTCCGGCGCCCTGGCAAAGGGGGAGAGCTATGTGCCGAGCCAGGACGGTACCCGGGTCTATCTGAAGGTCGCAGACATAGAGCGGACCATGGCCCGGGCACTGACGGCGGGAGGCGAGTCTCTCTATCCCGTCACCCGGGTGAGCGAGCAGGTCCGGGTGGCCGAGCTCAGGGATCCCGAAGGCAACCGCATCGCCTTGCAGGAGGGGCCCTGAGTGTCATTCATCTGGCGCATGGGGATTCTTTGGTAATTCATGACATGAATAAAGGGGGCGAATCTCCCCTTTTGGGGGGAGGCCAGGGTCGTCGGCCCCGCGGTGGGGCCCCGGGATGGTCAGTTGCCGCCACCCGGATCCCGTGCTAATTCATCTGGTGCGGCAAGGAGTCAAGATCCACTTAGCCCCCTCTGCCGCTCAGCACTCAAGGAGGCATCATGGAAGGTCATTGTCTGTGTGGCGGGATCACCGTTTCAAGCGGCGATCACAAGGAGGTCAACCTGTGTCACTGCGCCATGTGCCGGCGCTGGTCCGGCGGGCCCATGTTCGCGGTGCATGGCGGCAAGGGGGTCAGTTTCAAGGGGCTCAGCCCTGTGGCCTACCGCTCGTCCGAGTGGGCGGAGCGCGGCTTCTGCCCCACCTGCGGCACCCACCTTTTCTATCATCTGTTGCCGACAGACGAGTACATCCTCTCTGCCGGCCTGTTTCAGGAACAGGCGTTCGAGCTCACCGGGCAGATCTTTATCGACGAGAAGCCTGATTTTTATGCGCTCAAGAACGACACCCCGACCCTGACCGGGCAGCAGGTGTTCGAGCAGTTCGCCCCCAAACCCTGAGCCCGTCGCTGCGCCAGCAGTGTCGGCAAAACCCCAAGGAGACTGTCATGGATGAGCAACAGAAGGTGAGGGGGCCTGCCTCCTATTTTCCCTCCATCGAGAAAACCTACGGGCAGCCGGTTGCCCACTGGCTGGCCCTGCTGGCGGGGCGGGAGGAGCGCAAACACATGGCGCTGGTGGCCTGGCTCAAGGCCGAGCACGGCCTGGGCCACGGCCATGCCAATGCCCTGGTGGCCCACCATCTGGCGCAGCACCCCACGCCCTGAAGGCACGATAGGAGCCGATGCCGTGTCGTTGCGCAGGGGGTCTGCCTGCCGCCGCGCCGGATCAGCAGGTAAATAGAGGAGAAGAGCGATGAAGATAAGCGTCAGCGTCCGGGTCGAGCGGCCACTCGCTCTGGTATGGGAGGGGTGGAACACCCCCGCCAGCATCATGGCATGGAATGTCGCCTCTCCCGAGTGGCACTGCCCCGGCAGCCGGGTGGATCTGCGGGTCGGCGGGCTTTTTTGTCACCGTATGGCCGCCCGGGATGGCAGCATGGAGTTTGATTTCGAGGGCACCTTCACCGAGGTGGTACCGCCAACCGCCCTGGGTTACGTCATGGACGATGGCCGCGCCGTCAGGGTGACGTTCGTGGAGGAGCAGGGAGGCACCCGGGTTCACGAGGAATTCGACGCCGAATCCGAACACAGCGGCGAGCAGCAGCGTGCCGGCTGGCAGAGCATACTCGACAACTTCAAACGCTATATGGAAAGCGCGTCCTGAGGCGCGCTTTTCGATCAAGCTTCTCCTGCCCGGTGCCGGGCTACTCCTCGATATCCAGCAGCACCAGGATGGCGCTCTCGCCCCCCCATTCCCGGGGGGCCTGATGGAAGGCACGCACATTGGGGTGCTGGGCCAGCCAGCTCGGAATGCGTTGCTTGAGCACGTGCTTGCCGATGCCGTGCATCACCGAGGCGACGTGAATGTTCTCTTTTTGGCACAGGGTGAGCAGGGCGGCCAGCTCCTGCTTGGCCTGGAGCTGACTCATGCCATGGAGATCCAGATAAATCTCCGGCGGATAGAGGCCGCGCTTGAGCTTTTTCAGCTCGAATTTTGACACGTCTTCACGCACAAATCGGGTCGGGCCCTCTTCGTCCAGATGAGGCTGGTACTCGTCGCTGAAAAAGTGGTCAACCCCAAGCTTTTCGCGGCTTTCACGCAGTTCGCGTTTCTGCTTGACCGGGCTTGAGGAGGCCCTTATGGTATCTTGCTTAATTTTCCGGGTACCTTTGACAGCATCACGAAACAGCAGGCTTTCCTCGTCTGTGGGTGAGGGCGATTTTTTCATCAGGTACTCGTCTTGCTCGCTGTATAGAATTCTCGGGCCGGATATTACTCGACTTGGAGGTGGATTTGGACAAGATATTTATCGACGAGGTGGTTGCCGAGATGCACACCATCCAGGACATGTTGCGCTGGGCCATGAGTCGTTTCAACGACGCCGGGATCTTCTACGGACATGGTACCGACAACGCCTGGGATGAGGCCGTGCAACTGGTGCTGCCCGCGTTACATCTGCCGCCAGACGTGGATCCCGGCATGCGCCACTCCCGCCTGACCACCAGCGAGCGCCACCGCATCGCCGAGCTGATCATCCGCCGGGTACAGGAGCGGGTGCCTGCCGCCTACCTGACCAACAAGGCCTGGTATGCGGGTTGGGAGTTCTACGTGGACGAGCGCGTGCTCATTCCGCGCTCCCCCATCGCCGAGATGGTGGCCAACCGCTTCGCCCCCTTCCTCAAGGAAGAGCCGACCCGGATCATGGATCTCTGCACCGGCTCGGGTTGCATCGCCATCATCATGGCCCACGAGTTCCCCCATGCGGAAGTGGATGCCATCGACATCAGCGTCGATGCCCTCAACGTGGCCGAGCGCAACATCAACGATCATGGCCTCGAGCAGCAGGTCATCCCGATCCGCTCCGATCTGATGCGCGACCTGCCCGCCGGTGACAAGTACGATCTCATCGTCTCCAACCCGCCCTATGTGGACTCCGAGGACATGTCGGACTTGCCTGAGGAGTTTCGTCACGAGCCGGAGCTGGCCCTGGCATCGGGCTCCGACGGCCTCAAGCTCACCAAGCGCATCCTGGCCAACGCCGCGGACTTCCTGAAGGATGACGGCGTGCTGGTGGTCGAGGTGGGCAACAGCATGATCCACCTGGAAGCCCAATTCCCCGAGGTGCCCTTCACCTGGGTCGAGTTCGAGAACGGCGGTCACGGCGTCTTCGTGATGACCCGCGCCGAGCTGGTGCAGTACCAGGCCCATTTCGCGATTTACAAGAGCTAAGCAGCAAGGAGCACCCATGGCAGGGAACAGTTTTGGCCAACTCTTTCGGGTCACCACCTTTGGCGAGAGCCACGGCCTCGCGCTCGGCGCCGTGGTCGACGGCTGCCCCCCGGGGCTGGAGATAAGCGAAGCGGATCTGCAAATCGATCTGGACAGGCGCAAACCCGGCACCTCCCGCTACACCACCCAGCGCCGCGAAGCGGACGAAGTGAAGATCCTGGCCGGAGTGTTCGAGGGACGCACCACTGGCACCTCCATTGGACTGCTCATCGAGAACACCGATCAGCGCTCCAAGGACTACTCCGAGATCAAGGACCTGTTCCGTCCGGGCCACGCCGACTACACCTACCACCAGAAGTACGGTCAGCGTGACTACCGCGGCGGCGGTCGCTCCTCGGCGCGCGAGACCGCCATGCGGGTGGCGGCGGGGGCCATCGCCAAGAAGTACCTCAAGCAGATGCACGGCATCGAGATAGTGGGCTTTCTCTCCCAGCTCGGTCCCATCAAGGCCGAGGCCTTCGATGCGAGCCAGATCGAGCAGAACCCCTTCTTCTTCCCCGATGCGGGCAAGCTGGAGGCCCTCGACGAGTACATGCGGGCGCTCAAGAAAGAGGGCAACAGCATAGGCGCCAAGGTGGCTGTCATTGCGCGCAACGTGCCGGTGGGCCTGGGTGAGCCGGTGTTCGACCGGCTCGACGCCGACATCGCCCACGCCATGATGGGCATCAATGCGGTGAAAGGGGTCGAGATAGGTGACGGTTTCGCCGTGGTGGAGCAAAAAGGCTCGGAGCATCGCGACGAGATGACCCCGGCCGGCTTTGCCAGCAACCATGCGGGCGGCATCCTGGGGGGCATCTCCTCCGGCCAGGACATAGTGGTGAGCATGGCGCTCAAGCCCACCTCCAGCATCACTGTGCCGGGCAAGACCATCAACACCAGCGGCGAGGCCACCGAGATGATCACCAAGGGTCGCCACGATCCTTGTGTCGGCATCCGTGCCGTGCCCATCGCCGAGGCCATGTTGGCCCTGGTGCTGATGGATCACCTGCTGCGCCACCGTGCCCAGAACCAGGGCGTGCATACCCAGACCCCGGTGCTGCGCTGATCTGCAAGCAGCGCTGTCAGCTGATCACCATGCACGGCAAAAAGGCGACCCCAGGGTCGCCTTTCTCGTTTGGGCGGTGTCGTCAGGTCAGCCCTGAGTGCCTTCCTCCCGGGGCTGGCTGCCATCGAGGCGGCACAGCGGCGGGGCAAACGCCGCGTCCGGCGCCGGGAGGTCGGCGATGACGGCATCGATGCGGGCGAGCTCTGCGTCGCTCACCGCCTCCCTGGCGAACATCAGGCTGACCGGTTGCTGATGCAACAGCACCTGGCACAGGGTGAACTCCTCTGCCCCGAGCTGGGCCAGCCGATGGCGGGCGTATTGCCACTCCATGATGACCCCATCGAGGCGCCGCGCTAGCAAGAGGGCGATCAGCCTGTCATCCGAGTTGTATTCGCTCGCCTGCCGAAGGGAAGCACAGCCGTCGCTGAGGGGGAGGGGACGGGTGCCCCGCAGCTTGCCAAGGCGCAGCCCTGTCTGCTGGCACAGATCCGCGAGACGGGTGATCCCCTGCCAGCGATCGGGGTTACCGGGGGCTGCCTTGTGGCTGAGCAGCACGAAGCTGGCGCGCCGGTAGGGGGCCGAGAAGCGGGCGAAACGCTCCCGCTCCGGGGTCTTCAGGGCTCCCATGGCGACATCCAGCTGCTGGCGTGCCATCAGGTGCAGGGCCCGGGCCCAGGGGAGGTTGCGAAACTCGGGGTGAAGATTGGCGCCGCCCAGGATCTGGCGGGTCAGGGCCACGTCCAACCCGCCGAGCTCGCCATCGGTCTCGATCTGGCTGAAGGGGGGCCAGTGGCTCCAGGCCACCGACAATGTCTCCTTGGCACCCAGAGGCAGGCTCGGTGCGAACAGCAGGCCCAGGCTCAATGCGCAGTGAATAGCGGTCTGGATATGTTTCCTGATCAAGCAGAACCTCCCTGTTCTGTGTCGTGGATCCCTGAGTTCGTGCCCCAAGATGGGACTGGCCCTGGCGAGCGTCATCATCGCCATTGTGCCCCGCCAAAGTGGGCTTTTCCACCCGGGCTGGGAGGCGTATCACATTTTTCTCGTGTAACAGCGCCAACTCCGTTAGACTGCGCCTCTATTCTTTCCCCTTTGCTCTGCTCCCCGGGGAAATCGTTGTTTTCTCTATAGGCCCAGATCCTGTGAGATGGCATCGGCTCAGCAGAGGAGCCCCACCACAGATCCCCGGCGCCCCAATCCCTAGCAGGTAACTATGAGTTTTACTTCCCTCGGTCTGGCCGAACCCTTGTTGCGTGCCGTTGCCGAGCAAGGCTACGACACCCCGTCTCCCATCCAGCAACAAGCGATCCCCGCCGTCCTGGCTGGCCGTGACCTGATGGCCGCCGCCCAGACCGGGACCGGCAAGACCGCAGGCTTTACCCTGCCGATGCTGCAGCGCCTCACCGAGAGCAAGCGCAAAGTATCCCCGAACCGCATTCGCGCCCTGGTATTGACTCCGACCCGCGAGCTGGCTGCCCAGGTGGGCGAGAGCGTGCGCAACTACGGCAAGCACCTGCCGATCCGCAGTCACGTCGTCTTCGGCGGCGTCAGCATCAATCCGCAGATGATGGCGACTCGCCGTGGTCTGGACGTGCTGGTGGCCTGCCCGGGCCGCCTGATGGATCTCTACAACCAGAACGCCGTGAAATTCGACGAAGTCGAGATCCTGGTACTGGACGAAGCGGACCGCATGCTCGACATGGGCTTCATCCGCGACATCCGCAAGATCCTGGCCCTGATGCCGAAGAAGCGCCAGAACCTGCTCTTCTCCGCCACCTTCGCCGACGAGATCCGCGAGCTGGCCACCGGCCTGCTGGACAACCCTGCGGTGATCGAAGTGGCCCCGCGCAACAGCACTGCCGAGCGTATCGAGCAGCTGGTGCACCCCTGCGACAAGGCCAACAAGATCGCGCTCTTGAGCCACCTGGTCACCAGCAACGATTGGCAGCAGGTACTGGTGTTCACCCGTACCAAGCACATGGCCAACCGTGTTGCCGAGACCCTCGACAAGAACGGCGTCAGCGCCGCAGCCATCCACGGCAACAAGAGCCAGGGTGCCCGTACCCGTGCCCTGGCCGGTTTCAAGGAAGGTAGCGTCAAGGTGCTGGTGGCGACCGACATCGCCGCCCGTGGTCTGGACATCGACAAGTTACCGCAAGTGGTCAACTTCGAACTGCCCAACGTGGCGGAAGACTACGTGCACCGTATCGGTCGTACCGGTCGTGCCGGCGCCGCCGGTCATGCGATCTCCCTGGTGGCGGCCGATGAAGGCAAGCTCATCAAGGCTATCGAGCGTCTGACCAAGCAGAACATCCCCTGCGAGCAGGTGGCCGGTTTTGAAGCCTCCCGCGAGACCCTGGACAACATCGCCCGTGGCATAGGCGCGCCGCTGCGCAAAGAGCCCCGCGATCCGAGCGAGCAGCGCCGTGCGCCGCGCCCGCAAGGTCAAGGCCAGCGTCAGGGGGCCGGTCGTTCTGCCTCCAATGGCAATGCAGGTAGTGCCCGCACCGGTAACGGTGGCAAGCCCAAACCGCAAGGTGGCCAGCGTCCCGCCGATGGTGCCGCCAAACCGGCCCAGGCCCGTCGTCCCCGCCGCGCCAGCCACAACCAGTAAGCGGCTCGGGAACCAGGCTCCCCGGCTATTCGGTTGCTAAAAAGCCCCGCCAATCTGGCGGGGCTTTTGTCTTTCTGGCCGGTCGTGAAGCGGTCAAGAGATGAGCACCGTGATCAAGATATACGCTGCGCTTACCAGGATCACGCTGAAGGTCAGCCCCATCCCCACCACCCGATAGCGGAAGTTCTCCGGCGTGCGGCTCATGCCAAAGGCGTGGCAGAGGCGGCCGCACAACAAGCTGGCCCCCAGCAGATGGACAAGCCAGGGAGTCTGGCTGGTTACTTCGACAAAATAGATGAGCAGCAGGGCGAGGGGGACATACTCGGCAAAGTTGGCGTGCACCCGCATGGCCCGCAGCATGGCGGGATCATCCCCGTGCCCCAGCGCCACCCCGCGGCTGTGGCGGGTGCGAATGGTGCGCACGCTGAGCAAGACAAAGAGCAGGGCGAGCAGGGCTGCGTAGATGGGCACTATGGTCATGGTATCTGGCTCTCGAGTGGATGTGTTTGCTTTGATATTGCTTGGCACCTCAATGGCTTGCCTCTGAGGGTAGCAGCAAGATGTGGCGAGTTGGCGAGAAACCCGAAGCATCATTGCTACCCTTGCTGCTGTTTGTCAGCCAGTGCAAAACCTATGGTCTGCCTTATACCTTTACCTATTATCTGATGCTGGTGGACTGGACCGGTCGCTCCATCAGAGCAGACAAGCGCGCCATATTTCAGCGCATCTTGTTCCCATCCTGGCGCGGTTGGGGCTGGATGAGATTCGCTGTCTGAAGCGGGTGACGCTGCTTCGCTGCCAAGGCAACAGAGTGGTGGGTGACAGGGGCTATTGCCAGTGATTTGCCCGACACTGTGGCCAGCAGCGGTGTCATCAGCCGTTACTCTGATGCTTCAGCCCCTGCTTTATCTCAAAATCAGACATTTCCCTTGTGTTGGTCATGGTCTGTCTAGACAAGGGGTTCCAACTCAATCTGACCAGTTTGCCTTCCCCGCGCATAGCCCTGACATCGACATTCATCACAGCAGAGATAACCAACCAAGACGCACCGCTCAGAAAGGTGGTAAAAAGGTGGGTGTCCTAAATACTACGTATTTAGCAAATCTGAAGGTGCAATCCAGGAGTCTCTGGGTATCTGGCCACCTCATCGTGGTGCCTATGGGCCAGTTGAGACAGTTACGTTGCCGATAGGTTCATTTATTGATCGGTATGGTTATCCTGGTGGTAGCTTTGTATCACCTATCGGGGTGCCTTTTGGTGAGAGAGCCTTACCTTCCTCTTATGAAGTTTCAAAACCTTATTTTAAATATGAAATAATTAAACCTATACCAGAGATTCCCAAATCGAACATCTTGCCGTGGTTTGGACAAAAAGGTACCGGAACCCAGTATGAGTTGCCTAAACCAGTACAGTGGTATTTGGATAATAACTATTTGAGGAAAGTAGATAAATGACTCGTGAAGAATTGATCGCTCAACTTTCGGTCCTTGGTGTCAATGAAAGTAGTTACTCATTGGACGGGCTTGAAAATAGTGATTGTGTCTGTATTGTGAAGATGGGGCAGAGATGGGAAGTGTGTTATGTAGAAAGGGATATACCTGATACCCTTTCTACTTTCTCTTCCAAAGAAGATGCATATGAGTTTGTTTTAGAACAATTTCAAAAATGGTTGTCGTGAACATGGTAAGGGAAAAAAAATTCTGTGACACCCACCATTTTGACAGAGGGTAGCGGTTTGCTTGGCTTGAAGCATCACTGCCTAGGAGGCTGCCATGACCATTGCCCGTTCACATCAAATCAGTTTGCAGGATACGCCTTACTACCATGTGGTCAGCCGCTGCGTGCATCGGGGCTTTCTGCGTGGGGAAGATGCTTACTCGGGGCAGAGTTACGAGCATCGTCGCCAGTGGATGGTCGACAAGCTGAACCAGTTGTCGTGGGCATACAAAAAGGTGGGTGCCCTTAAATGTTCGCTGTATCCCCTGGTCGTGAGATAATATAGGTATAGCTATTGGGTCATCTCTAATGATTTACGACTTCAGGCTAGACAAAGCAGCTATTTCAGGAAGCGGAGCTGCACTGGGGGGGTATGGTAGATATGCACCTGAAGTAGTAGGGAAAGCTATTGGTGATGGGAGAGTCCCAGAATTTATTTTCGAGGCTACAAGCGCTCTCGGTAGTGAGTTCTTCACTGGTTTTGCAAATAAAAATATAGATAATAAGAGATTCTGGGAAGAGATTCTGGGACACCCACCATTTTGACAGGGGCGTAGCAGTCTGCTGGACTTGAGGCATCACTGCCGAGGAACTCGCCATGACCATCGCCCGTTCACGTCAAATCAGTTTGCAGGATACGCCCTACTACCACGTGGTGAGCCGCTGCGTGCGGCGGGCCTTTCTGTGCGGGGAAGATGCCCACTCTGGCCAGAGCTACGAGCATCGCCGCCAGTGGGTGGTCGACCGGCTGGGCCAGCTGTCGCGGCTCTTTGCCATCGGCATCTGCGCCTATGCGGTGATGAGCAACCACTACCATCTGGTGCTGAAAGTGGATGCTGAGCAGGCACAGGGCTGGAGCGAGCGGGAGGTAGCCGAGCGCTGGGCAGCACTGTTCCAATGTCCGCTGTTGGTGCGGCGCTGGTATCAGGGGGAATCTCTGATTGAGCCCGAGTTGCTGGTCGTGCAGCAACTGATAGAGCAATGGCGTGAACGGCTGCACTCCATCAGTTGGTTTGTGCGGCTGCTCAATGAAACCCTGGCACGGCAGGCGAACCGGGAAGATAGCTGCAAGGGCCATTTCTGGGAAGGGCGTTTCAAGAGCCAGGCGCTGCTTAACGAGTCAGCCCTGCTGGCCTGTATGACCTATGTTGACCTCAACCCGATACGGGCGGCATTGGCCGACCGGCCCGAGCAGAGCGACTACACCAGCATCAAGCAGCGCCTCGATGACGAGCAACCCGCTGCATCATTGCCACCCTTGTTGTTGCCATTTGCCAGCCAGCGGAAATCGGATGGTCTGCCTTATGCCTTTACCGATTATCTGATGCTGGTGGACTGGACAGGTCGTGCCATCAGAGCAGACAAGCGTGGCCATATTCCGGTCCACCTTGCTCCCAACCTGGCGCGATTGGGGCTGGATGAGGTTCGCTGGTTCAAGCTGGTGATGCTGTTTCGGCGTCAGGGGATAAGAGTGGTGGGTGATAGAGACCATTGCCAACAGTTTGCCCAACACTGTGGCCAGCGGCGGTGTCATCAGCCGTTACTCTGATGCGTCAGCCCCTGCTTTATATCAAATTCAGACATTTACCTGATGTTGGTCATGGTCTGCCTAAACAAGGTGTTTCAACCCCATCTGGCCAATTTGCCTTCCTCGCGCATAGCCCTGGCATCGACATCCATCACAGCATACATAACCAACCAAGGCGCACCGCTCAGAAAGGTGGTAAAAAGGTGGGTGTCCTAAATACTTTCCTCTGGCTGCTGGGTCAGTGCAGATGGTTCCCTTATTTACCGGCCACCGGTTTCTAAGAAAAGCCAATATGCTATAACAGGAATTCAGGCAAATTTCCAAATATTGAACAAGTCAGGAGGAGTGATCAGTAATGGTCATCTTAACATAACCAAATGAAAGCTGATTTAAAGTCATTGTGGTCAGACAACTGTTTGTTGGAAAGTTATCAACCAATTGAACATGATAGTTTTTCTTTCTGGGTGGAGTTATCTATAGGGTCTCATGGCGAAGAGGGGGCTGATTATTTTCGCTTGCACATCTGTACACCGGAATGGCTCTGCAAGCATTATTGGTTGCCGGAGCTGATGCGGCACACGCTGCTGGTTCGTAAATATGATCTTGATGAAATAACAAAAGCCATCACAGATTATATCGACCAGTGCGAAGGCAATGACTGGATGGAGATAGCGCAAAAACTGTCCCGGGTCTTTGCTTGGGAATATGAAGATTATCAGCCTTAAATACTAGGCTGTGTGTACAGATCTAGTTATCACCTGACACCGGCCTCAAACCGGTGTCTTGCTTACGCTACTTCAGATCGCACTTCCTTCGGTATTAATTTCAGATCGTTTTTGAACATGCTGTAGGGGGTCTGCCCCCATCATCCTGCCCTGATGTAGCCGCTGGGTTTTGTAGTGCTCCAAGTAGCTATTCAGGTCTGTTTGCATCTGCTCAATCGACTCATACCACGTTGTCCGCCCTTTGATACGGAAGTGTTCAATCAGCAGGATACGATGCTGCAGCTCGATAAAGCCGTTGCTTTGCGGCCTGTGTTTATTGGTTGTCCGCTATTCAATCCCCTCAAATTGCAGGAACAGCTCGTAGGGATAATGGTCAGGGTGCCCACAGAACTCGCGCCCGTTGTCCCACATGTGCTTCGTGAGCCTCGAAGAATGGCAGCACCGTTTCGTTGAGCACATGAACCGAGCTCACCGGCAGCTTGCTGGTTTAGAGCCGTCCCTAGGCCTGGCGGCTGTAGCAGCCCAACTCCCTTGAGCGCCCCCACGAAGAAGGTATCGACGCCACCAGTTCCCCGGTGTAGTGAACCTCAATCTGGCGTTCTTGAAACTCGGGGCTGAAGCGCTCGAGCAGGCGAATTTGCTCGTCATTGAGCTCAATCGTCTGCTCCCGATGGATTTTCTCGAGGCGCAACAAGCGATCCTGCTTGGAGAGCAGGTCGTGACGTTGCCACACGCCACGTATCCCATCGGCACTGGCGTTGATGCCTTGCAGAGCGAGCTCTTGCGCCACCCGCAGCGGGCCGTGAGTAGGCTTGGTGAGGGAGTAATCGAGGATAGCCTGCTCAATCTCGGGATCGACCCGGTTGGGATGAGCCTCTTTACAGCCGGGCAGTTTGTCGAGCAAGCCCTCGGCGCCATAGGTCTGGTAGTTACGGCGGATTTCGTAGAACTGCTGGTGGCTGTAGCCGATGAGCTTGCAGGCTTTGCTGACGTTATTGAGCTCTTTGGAGATCTTTAGCAGACTGAGTTTGCGACGTGTTACTTTCTCGTTGGTGGTCATATGGTGACTCCAGATAACACGGTAGGGGTTCCGTTTTGTTATCCGGTTTGAAACCGTATGACCACTCCCTTTTGTGGGCAACTACCAGGTGAATACCATCTCCATACACCCATTAAATTGGCAGGATTTATATGTTTTGGGTGGTCACTCCCCATAGAGCCTGATCTGCAGCACATTGGCGATGGCGCTGCCGTTCCAGTGGTACTCCAGATGCTGGGTCTGGTGGATTTTGGTGATAAGGCGGGGGCGGTAGAGCACGTAGCAGTCGTGGCCGTTGTGGCGCACCGAGTGGTAGTGGATGCCGTCCGCCCCGCCGCGCTTCTGCTCCCGTGCGAAGGCCTGGGACTGACCGTAGTCGGTGGCGTGATAGAGGGGGGAGGCGAGGTAATTATCCCCCCGGATGTCGACCAGACGGGCGCAAAACTCGGTGTGCAGCACCCGCATCTGCAGCTTCTGGGGTGGTTCCTGGGTGTAGCCGAAGACCCGCTCCTGGTGATAGACGGTCTCTTTCACCGCGGTGTCGAGCAGGGGGGCGCAGTAGTAGCCGCCAAAGTCCCCCGTGGTGAAGCGGGCCCCCTCCGGATTGAGGTGGGTGAAGGCGGCCATCACATAGCTGCCACCGGCCAGTCCCACCAGCCAATCCTCTTTCGGTACTCGCGCCAGCTCCCCGGCCTCTTCCCGCAGGCGATCGTTGGTCAGGGCCTCGACGGCCCAGACCGCCTCCAGCTCGTCCGCGTTGGCCACGTCCTCATAGAGGCAGATGGGGGGATAGCGGCTCGGGATGATGCGAAAGGCCTGCTGATCCTGCAGCTCGCTCGATGGCGGCATCGCGGACATCAGGCCATGCCTCCGCGCCAGGCGTGCAACCGGTTGGCCACCTCATAGAGATCGGCGACGCGGCCCCCCTGCATGACGTCCATGGCGCTGCGCCCGGCGAAGAAGGGGTGGCTGTTGGGCTTGCGCACCCAGCCGTAGATGCTCTCATCGACGCTGAACAGCACCCGCAGGCTCTTGTGGATGTTGAGGATGTAGCTCATCCGCTCCTGCAGATCGGCGCTGAGACGGATGCCGCCGCTCGCCTCCTTGTACTTGTTCAATGTCGAACGGGAAGAGATGCCGAGCAGTGTGAGTTGTTCATCCGTGCTGCACCGCCATTTATCCAGAATGCGAAACACCACCGGCAGCGCCTTGCTGGGATCGACGGCAGTGTCCCGGTGGTTGGCTTGTGCTGTGGCGACCATGGCTCCTCCTTATGGGTTGCATCGGGGCGAACCTCGGTGTGGGTTCGCCTTGTCCTCAGTATGGCGAAGTTGTCCATATATGTACATACATGTGGTATTTTGTTCACATCAGGACACGGGTAGAGAGGGTGCAAGGCGCGGCCTCCCATCGCTGGGCGGGCAAATGACGAGAGGCCCCGCCAACCGGGTTGGCGGGGCCTCTCGCGAGCCGCAGGGAAAGGTCGCGACTTAGAGCGCGGGCAACATGCCGAGGCTGACGCTCACCTGGACCCCGACGATCAGCACCCCCATGGCGCCAGCGAGTCCCAGTGCAACCACGCCGCCCGGGACGCGGTAATGGTGCGCCTCTGCCTGCTTGCGGCTCTGCCACACCAGGGCCACCGGCAGCAGCACCGCCAGCACCGCCAGGGCAATGGCGGCGTAACCCAGCGCCATGATGAAGCCCTGGGGGAAGTAGAGGGCAAACAACAGGGGGGGCACGAAGGTGATCATGCCGGTCTGGCTGCGGCCCTGCCAGTTGTCCTTGCGGCGGGTCACCTTGGCCATGAAATCAAAGAGCCCGAGCGTCACCCCGAGGAAGGAGGTGGCGAGCGCGAGATCTGCGAACAGGTGCATCGCCTGATTGAAGGCGGGCCAGTTCACCAGGTTGCCGACGCTGGCGAGCAGGCTGTCGAGGGCCCCGCCGGTCTGGATCAGGCTCTGCTGGCCCAGCAGGCCGAGGATCGCCACCTGCCACAGCACATAGAGGATGAGCGGCAGGGCTGAGCCCCACACAAAGACCCGGCGCAGTTGCTTGGGGCAATCGCCGAGGTAGAGCATGACGCTCGGGATGGAGCCGTGGAAGCCGAACGAGGTGAAGATGACCGGCAGGCCTGCCAGCAGCAAACCCTGACCCAGCGGCATGGAGAGCAGATGTTGACCCTCGGCGCGGGGCAGCAGCAGCGCCAGCACCCCTACCATGATCACCAGTTTGACGGTGAACATCAGCCGGTTGAGGTAATCCACCTGCCTGGTGCCGATGCACACCATGCCGCCGAACAGCAGGGTGAAGGCCCAGGCTGCCTGCTCCTGGCTGACTGTGGTGCCCGCATCGGCCAGCGCCTGGGCCAGCAGGCTGCTTCCGCCGCTGATGTAGGCGGAGGCCAGGGAGTAGAACAGCATCAGGATGCAGAAGGAGGCGATGCGCTTGCCCCAGGGGCCGAGCAGGTGATCCGCCAACTGGTGCAGGTACCACTTGCCGGTATTGAGGCTGGCCTCCACCTGCAGCATGGCGGTGAAGGCCATCAGGGCCCAGAGCCCGACCATCAGTAGCAGGGTGGCGGGGCCGCCGAGCGACGAGGAGGCCAGCGGCAGGGCGAGCATGCCGGCACCTATGGTGGTGCCGGCGATAAGCAGGGTGCAACCCAGGGTTTTGGTATTCATGGTGTCCATCCAGATAGAGAAACTGCGTATTTACAAAAGCGTGCCAGTGGCGCTGTCGGCCGGGTGCCTCCGGGGTCGGGACCGGAGGCTAGCAATATCGGAGTGGACGCATCGTTACGAAAAACCCGTGGATTGTAAAAGATGGTTGCCACGTTAACGGATCAAAATAGTGGAAACAAGCCTGAAAAGGCGGATTTTGTACTGCGAGGTGGCAGTGGGTGGAAATAAAAGATGACAGCAAGCGGTCTTGACTGGTGGAAAAGCGCGCCGGCGGGGCAGGAGACCGCCAGCGCGTGAGGGGCGTCAGCGGCGACGCTTGAGGGTGCGGCTCACATAGTGCAGACCACAGCGGTAGTGGCCGTTGATGGCCTCGAAGGCAAGGGTGAGGGCCTGGGCAGCCAGGGCGTCGTGCTGCTGGGGCAGTGAGTTGATGCCAAAGGGGAGGAAGTCCAGCAGCCGATCGTCCCCGAAAGTGGCCATGGCAATCCGGCTCATGTCGGCTTCCTGCTCCAGCAGATAGTCGAGCACCCCCTCCATCAATATGTAGGAGGTGGCGACCAGCGCCTCGGGCAGTTGGCCGAGCCGCTGGTGCAGCTCCTTGATCAGGCGATAGCCCTCGGCGCGGGAGAAGTGGGCTCCCTCGCAGACATGGGGTGTCAGCGGTGCGGCGCTGGCGTGGCTGCTCAACGCCTGCTCGAAACCGGCGCGGCGCTCCTGGCTGATCGTGAGACCCGGCAGCGCTGTGATCAGGGCGACATGGCGAAGGGCGGGGGTGAGCAGGGAGGCGGTGAGATCGCAGCTC
Source organism: Aeromonas rivipollensis (assembly GCF_037811135.1). Taxonomy (NCBI): domain Bacteria; kingdom Pseudomonadati; phylum Pseudomonadota; class Gammaproteobacteria; order Aeromonadales; family Aeromonadaceae; genus Aeromonas; species Aeromonas rivipollensis. The sequence goes on from NZ_CP149130.1 coordinate 2,196,875, forward strand.
GCCTTCTGGTTTTCACTCGCCACGGTAATGAAATGGTCGGCGGCCAGGGCCCGGTCTATGGCCAGGATCTGCACACCATGGGTCTGCTGCTCCCGATAGAAAGGATCCGCCGGCGGCAGGCAGCTCGCCACCAGCAGCGCATCCACATGGCGGCTGACCAGCATCCGGGCCAGCTCCTTCTCGGTGTCCGGCTCGTCTTCCGAGCAGACGATCAGCAGCTGATAACCCTGAGCCCGGGCGCCTTGCTCGAGGCGCTTGGCGAGCTTGGCGTAACTGGCGTTCTCAAGGTCCGGCAGGATGAAGCCCAGGGTCCTGGTCTGGCCGCCGCGCAGGGAGGCGGCGCGGCTGTCCGGCTGATAGTTGTGGGCCAGGACCACGGCCATCACCTTGTCACGGGTGGCCTGGCTGATGCGATATTGATCCGCCTTGCCGTTGATCACATAGCTGGCGGTGGTACGCGAGACACCGGCCAGGGCGGCGATTTCATCCAGTTTCATCATATTGGCTCTGTTTGAGTTGCAAGGCCCGCGACGGTTTCAGGTGGGGGCACCGAAAAGTGTGCGCGGGATCATATCATTGAAAAGCACTCTCAGTGGGATCTTGAACAATTGGCTGAAACGATTCAGTCTGAGTGTAAGTGAAACGATTCAGCTTGTCAGTAAGCGATGAATGTTCGACCAGGAAATGCCGCAGCGGCCTACCTGGGGGAAGATTCCCGTCTATTGTCAGCAGGCAAATTACCCGAAATCCAAGTTGAGTTGAGCCGGTGTGCCGCGAGGCGAAGCCGGACCTGATGGAGAATCTCTATGTTGAAGTTGGCGCGACAGCAAATCCTGCTGGGACAATCGGTGACGACCAAGGCGGACGCCATCGCCCTGCTGGCAGGCAAATTGACCGAAGCGGGTCTGGTGGAAGCCGGTTATGTGGACGGCATGCTGGCGCGGGAAGCCCAGCACGCCACCTACCTTGGCAGCGGCATCGCCATTCCTCACGGCACCACGGACACCCGCCATCTGGTCAAGAGCACCGGTGTCATGGTGGCCCAGTTCCCCCAGGGCATCGAGTGGGATGAGGGGCAGACTGCCTATGTGGCCATCGGCATCGCCGCCAAGTCCGACGAGCATCTGGGCATCTTGCGCCAGCTCACCCATGTGCTGGGTGACGAGCAGGCAGCCGCGCAATTGAGAGAGGCCACAGATGAAGAGACCATCATCAACATCCTGACCGGCGCAACCGCGGCCAAAGAGGTGCAATATCTGCCCCTGGCGGACTTCCCGGCCGACGATCGCGACCAGCTGCTGCTGGGGGCCGCCGCCCGCGCCAAATCCGCCGGCTGGGGGGAGGCTGCCATGGTGACTTCCCTGCTGGCAAGCGAGCCCGCCTATCTGGGGGATGGCGTCTGGCTGGCCCGTACGCAAGCGGCCCAGACCGGCTGGGTGTTGGCGACCCCGAGCAACGCGCTCGGCGCAGGAGATCTGCCCGTCAGCGCCCTGTTGCTGCTGTGCGCCGCAGACAGCAGCCATCTGCCCCAGCTGGAGAACCTGGCCAAGTTGGCTGGCGCCGGTCAGCTCGGGACGCTCGCGGGCAGCGACGGATTGGCCATGCTGCAATCGGGCCCGGCCAGCGGTCTCTCCGACACCTTCACCATCATCAACCCCCATGGTCTGCACGCCCGCCCGGGCGCCATGCTGGTCAAGGTGGCCAAGGAGTTTGCATCCGACATCCGGGTGGCGAATCTGGATGGCAGCGGCGAAGCCGTCTCCGCCAAGAGCCTGATGAAGGTCATCGGCCTTGGGGTCAAGTGCGGTCACCGTCTCGCCTTCCGTGCCGAAGGGGCGGATGCCGAGGCTGCCCTCAAGGGCATAGGCGAGGCCATTGCCGCCGGTCTGGGCGAGGGGGCGCACTGATGGACATAGTCACCATCACCCTCAATCCCGCGCTGGATCTCACCACCCGCCTGGGCGCCATGAGCCTGGGGGAGGTGAACCTGGTGAGCGAGGCTTCCTTGCGCGCCGCAGGCAAGGGGATCAACGTCGCCATGGTCCTGAAAGATCTCGGCCGTGACGTGGGTCTGACCGGCTGGCTCGGGGCTGACAACCAGCAGGGCTTCGTCTCCCTCTTTGCCGAACGCTCACTGGCCGATCACTTCGTGCGTGTGGCGGGCAGCACCCGCATCAACGTCAAGATTTCCGAGCAATCGGGCCGGGTCACGGATCTCAATCTGCCGGGGCTTGAGGTGCACCAGGCGGAAGTGGCCGCGCTGGAGGCCGAGATAGAGAAACTGGCACCGCGCGCCGACTGGTTCGTGCTGGCGGGCAGCCTGCCCAAGGGGGTCGAGCCTGGCTACTGCGCCAAGCTCATCAGCCTGCTCAAGGCCAAGGGCAAGCAGGTGATCTTCGATTGCAGCGGCGCGGCCCTGAGCGAGGGCATCAAGGCGGCGCCGACCCTGGTCAAGCCCAATCTGGAAGAACTTGAGCAATGGGCAGGTCGCCCCATCAAGACCCTGAGCGATCAGGCCGACTGCGCCCGTGCCCTGCAGGCCGCCGGTATCCCCCATGTGGTGATCTCCAATGGTGCCGACGGCCTCATCTGGTTTGCGCCCGATGCCGTCTGGCAGGCCATTCCGCCGCGCATGAAGGTCGTCAGCACTGTGGGTGCCGGCGACTCCCTGGTGGCGGGGCTGGCCCATGGTCTGAGCCTTGGCTGGGCGCCGGAGCAGACCCTGCGCCTGGCCACCGCCGTCTCTGCCCTGGCGGTGAGCCAGGTAGCGGTCGGCTTTGACGATATCAAGGTGCTCACCCCCTTACTCGAGCAGGTGCGCGTGCAGCGTCTGGATGACCTGGCACCGGCTCAATCCAATCCCCTTTCGATGACACACTCAGGAGATGCCCAATGAAAGCAATTCTGGTTACGGCTTGCCCGGCGGGCATTGCCACCAGCTTTCTCGCTGCAAAACGGATAGAACAGCAGGCCAAGCTGGCGGGCTGGGAGCTCACCCTCGACGTCGGCTCCAGCGTGCAGCCCCGTCAGGTTCCCTCGAAAGAGCAGATTGCCGCCGCCGAACTGGTGCTGGTAGTCGCTAGTGCCCCTGTGGATCTCGCCGCCTATGACGGCAAGCGCCTCTATCAGGGCAGCATGGATCTGGCGCTGCAGGATCCGGCCGCCCTGCTGGAAGCCGCCGCGAGCGGTGCCAGCCTCTATCGCCACCAGGCCGCGCCCGTCGTTGCCACTGCCGCTCCCAAGGCGGCCACCGGTGCCAAGCGCATAGTCGCCGTCACCGCCTGCCCGACCGGCGTGGCCCACACCTTTATGTCGGCGGAAGCGCTGGAGACCATGGCCAAGCAGCTGGGTCACCAGATCCGTGTCGAAACCCAGGGTTCGGTCGGTGCCCAGAATGCCCTGACCGCCGATGAGATAGCCGCCGCCGATCTGGTGTTCCTCGCCACCGACATCGAAGTGGACATGGCCCGCTTCGATGGCAAGCCCGTCTATCGCACCAGCACGGGGGCTGCGCTCAAGAAGACCCGCGCCGAGCTCGACAAGGCGTGGACAGAGGCGAAGACCTATCGCCACAGCGGCGCCGCCGCGGCCAAGAAAGAGGAGAAGGCTGGCCCCTACAAGCACCTGCTGACCGGTGTCTCCTTCATGCTGCCCATGGTGGTGGCCGGTGGCCTTATCATCGCGCTCTCCTTCATCTTCGGCATAGAGGCGTTCAAGGAAGAGGGCACCCTGGCGGCGGCCCTGATGAAGATTGGCGGCGGCTCCGCCTTCGCCCTGATGATCCCGGTGCTGGCCGGCTACATTGCCTACTCCATCGCCGACCGTCCGGGTCTCGCCCCCGGCATGATTGGCGGTATGCTGGCAAGTTCGCTGGGCGCCGGCTTCCTCGGTGGCATAGTCGCCGGTTTCCTCGCCGGTTACAGTGCCAAGTACCTGAGCGACAAGGTGCGCCTGCCGGTGACCCTGGAAGCGCTCAAGCCCATCCTCATCATTCCGCTCTTTGCCAGCCTGTTTACCGGCCTGGTGATGATCTACGTGGTGGGCGGCCCGGTTGCCGGCATCATGAACGCCATGACAGAGTTCCTCAACAACATGGGCTCCGCCAACGCCGTGCTGCTGGGTGTCATCATCGGCGCCATGATGTGCTTCGACATGGGTGGTCCGGTCAACAAGGCGGCCTACGCCTTCGGGGTCGGCCTGCTCGCCTCCAAGACCTATGCCCCCATGGCTGCCGTGATGGCCGCCGGCATGGTGCCGGCCCTGGGGATGGGGATAGCCACCTTCCTGGCCAGCAAGAAGTTCATCAAGGCGGAGCAGGAAGCGGGCAAGGCCTCCTTCGTGCTGGGTCTGTGCTTCATCTCCGAGGGGGCCATTCCCTTCGCGGCCAAGGATCCGATGCGGGTGATCCCGGCCTGCATGGTGGGCGGTGCCCTGACCGGTGCGCTCTCCATGCTGTTCGGCTGCGAGCTGGTGGCGCCCCACGGCGGCCTGTTCGTGCTCTTCATCCCGAACGCCATCAGCCACGTGATGATGTATATCGTGGCGATTGCGGCGGGGTCGCTGTTGACCGGCGTCTCCTACGCCATGCTCAAGCGCGGCGAGGAGCAGGCCAAGCTGGCAACGGCCTGACTGGTTCCATCTGATGAATGACAAGGCGGCCTGCGGGCCGCCTTTTGTTTTGGTGGGCAGAAGGAGGGCAGGGAAGGGGTCAGAAATCCCAGCCGGGTTGCGATGGCGGCTCGACGGGTTCACCCTCTCTGGCCTTGCGGCGGGCGGCTTCGACCCGCGCCTTGCGGTTACGGCACAGGCGCATCACCTCCTGCTGCTGGGTCGGGGTCATGACGAGCCAGTTGAAGCGCTCTTCCCGGCTGCGCAGGCACCCCTTGCAATATCCCTTGTTGTTCACTTCACAGACCCCGACGCAGGGGCTTGTCAGGGGGAAGATTTCGAGCTGTTCCATCCACGACCTCTCACATCTTGTCACCTTGTTATAACCCAGAAGATCCCCTTTGGAGAAATAGGGCGTCCGGGGGCGGATGGCGTTTGCTTTCCCCTGGCAAATTTGGCATCTTCCCCGCCGAACATGATGCTCGGTGTTATATGAGGACATATGAATAAACATGCGTACTGGCTGGCCGCCGCCGTCGTGGGGCTGGCCGGTTGTGCGGGCAACCCTGAACCCGCCAAGGTGCCCCAGAAGAAGGTGGAATCCGGATGTTTTCTGAACTGCGAGGTGCCCGAGAATCTGGGCAAGCAGTATCTGGATGGTGCCCTGCCCGGGGATCTGGTGCGGGTGGAGCGGGTCAACAGCCGTCAGGGGTCGGATTTTAGCAAGTTCGGCCCCCAGAGCCGGCTGGTGCTGGAGCGCTCCGGCAAGATGACCCGCCGCTATGGCGAGCTCTATCGTCAGCTCTCCCGCTGGGTGGCCAATGGCGGTGATCCGGCCCATATCACCCAGTACGGCATCAGCCTGGCCCAGCTGGGCGGTGCCGATCGCATGGGCAACGTGCTCTTCACCGGCTACTACTCGCCGGTGCTGGAGGTGCGCCACCGCCCGGATGCCAGGTACAAGTACCCCATCTATGCCATGCCCAAGTGCGGTGGCCGCTGCCCGAGTCGTGCCGAGATCCATCAGGGGGCCCTGGCCAACCGTGGACTGGAGCTGGGCTACAGCAAGTCCCTAATCGACAACTTCCTGATGGACGTACAGGGCTCCGGCTTCGTGCACTACGGCGATGACGACAGGTTGCAGTACCTCGGTTACAGCGGCAAGAACGGCCACGGCTATGTCAGCATAGGCCGGGTGCTGATCGACCGGGGCGAGGTGCCCAAGGAGCAGATGTCCATGAAGGCCATCAAGGAGTGGGCCAATCGCCAGCCGGAGGCAAACGTCAAGGAGCTGGTCGAGCAGAATCCCTCCTATGTCTTCTTCGAGCGTCGCCCCACCAACGACGTGGTGGGCGCCGCCGGCATTCCGCTGCTGCCCATGGCGGCGGTGGCTGCCGACAAGACCCTGCTACCCATGGGCACCCCCATCCTTGCGGAGGTGCCGCTGCTCGACAAGGCGGGTAACTGGACCGGCAAACACCAGCTGCGCCTGCTGATCGCACTGGATGTGGGTGGCGCCGTGAAGAAGGGTCACCTCGACCTCTATCACGGCATGGGGGAGAAGGCCGGTGTGGCCGCCGGTCACTACAAGCACTTTGGCCGGGTCTGGAAGCTGGGCCTGCACCATGGGCCGACCGCAGCGCCCTGGCTGTAATCCTCTGTGGTACGGGCGTCTGCACGGGGCGCCCGAGAAAAGATGAAGAGATAAAAAAAGCCGCCGGATTGCTCCGGCGGCTTTTTGTTGGGCGCGATTCAGCCCAGGTGGGGTCAGACCTTCTTGATATCCAGCCGGATGGCACCGACCGGCTGGCAGCAGCAGGGGAGGCACTCCCCCTGGGAGACAAAGGCGAGCGGCACAGCGGCGTAGTGCACCTTGCCTGCCAGCAAGGGGGTGCGGCAGGCACCGCAATAGCCGCTGCGGCACTGGAACTCCACGTGATGGCCGTGGCGCTCCAGAGTCTCCAGCACGCTCTCGTCCGGATGGGGATAAAGCACGTCGTCCAGGGTCTGTACCTGTGGGGCTTGCCCCTCCGGAGCAGTGGGGGAGGCGTGCAGGGGCGTGCACAGGGTGGCGGTGGCGTCACTCACGGACTTAGTTCTCCCGCATCATGGCGTACCAGCCGAGGCCGCCCCTCATCACAGCTCGAAATCACCCAGATCGTCGGCGTGCACTTCGCTGTCGATCTGGCCGACCAGGTAGGAGCTCACCTCCACTTCCTGAGGCGCCACCTGCACGTTGTCGGAGGAGAGCCAGGTGTTGATCCAGGGAATGGGGTTTTGCTTGGCGCCAATAAAGGCTGGCTGCAGGCCGACCGCCGCCATGCGCAGGTTGGTGATGTACTCCACGTACTGACAGAGGATGTCCTTGTTCAGGCCGATCATGGAACCGTCCTGGAACAGGTACTCGGCCCACTCCTTCTCCTGCTCGGCCGCTTCCTTGAAGATCTCGAAGCAGGCCTGCTCGCACTCGGCGGCGATCTCGGCCATCTCGGGATCATCCTGGCCGGTGCGCATCAGGTTCAGCATATGCTGGGTGCCGGTCAGGTGCAGGGCCTCGTCACGGGCGATCATCTTGATGATCTTGGCGTTGCCCTCCATCAGCTCGCGCTCGGCGAAGGCAAAGGAGCAGGCGAAGCTGACGTAGAAGCGGATCGCCTCCAGGGCATTGACACTCATCAGGCACAGATAGAGCTTCTTCTTCAGCGCCCGCAGGCTGATGGAGACCTCGCGGCCACCCACTCTGTGGGTGCCTTCACCGTGCAGGTGGTAGAGGGCGGTTGCCTCGATCAGATCGTCGTAGTAGTGGCTGATGGAGCCGGCACGTTTGAGGATCTGCTCGTTGGTGACGATGTCGTCGAACACCTGTCCCGGGTTGTTGACGATGTTGCGGATGATATGGGTGTAGGAGCGAGAGTGGATGGTCTCGGAGAAGGCCCAGGTCTCGATCCAGGTCTCCAGCTCCGGGATGGAGACCAGCGGCAGCAGCGCCACGTTCGGGCTGCGACCCTGGATGGAGTCCAGCAGGGTCTGGTACTTCAGGTTGGAGATGAAGATGTGCTGCTCGTGGGGCGGCAGGGCCTGGTAGTCGATGCGATCGTGGGACACATCTACCTCTTCCGGACGCCAGAAGAAGGAGAGTTGCTTCTCGATCAGCCGCTCGAAGATGTCGTGCTTTTGCTGATCATAACGGGCCACGTTGACCGACTGGCCGAAGAACATCGGCTCCTTGAGCTGGTCGTTCTGGGTCTGGCAGAAAGTTGAATAAGCCATGGTGATTTGAATGTCTTGAATGAGAGGAAACAGGAGGGCGGGAGCTTCATGCTCCCGCCCGGTTCATCAGATCGTGCTGCGACTTATATTTTACAAGCCCCGCCGGCGCAACCGTCGTCTTGCAGATCGGTCTGGGCATCGTCCGCACCATCACGGGTGTTGTGATAGTAGAGGGTCTTGAGGCCGTATTTGTAGGCGGTCAGCAAGTCCTTGAGCAGCTGCTTCATCGGGACCTTGTTGCCTTCGAAACGGGCCGGGTCGTAGTTGGTGTTGGCGGAGATCGCCTGATCCACAAACTTCTGCATGATGCCGACCAGCTGCAGATAACCGTCGACGCTCGGCTGCTTCCAGAGCAGTTCGTACTGATCTTTCAGGCGATGGTACTCGGGTACCACCTGCTTGAGGATGCCGTCCTTGGAGGCCTTGACCGAGACCAGGCCGCGCGGCGGCTCTATGCCGTTGGTGGCGTTGGAGATCTGGCTGGAGGTCTCGCTCGGCATCAGGGCGGTCAGGGTGGAGTTGCGCAGACCCACTGTCTTGATCTCTTCACGCAAGGACTCCCAGTCCAGGTGCAGCGGCTCGTTGCACAGCACATCGAGATCCTTTTTATAGGTATCGATGGGCAGGATCCCCTGGGCATAGGTGGTCTCGTTGAAGGCCGGGCAGGGGCCGAACTCGCGGGCCAGCTGCACGGAGGCCTTCAGCAGGTAGTACTGGATCGCCTCGAAGGTGCGGTGGGTCAGGGCTAGGCCAGAGCCGTCGGAGTAGCGAGCGCCGTTCTTGGCCAGGTAGTAGGCGTAGTTGATGACGCCTATCCCCAGGGTGCGGCGGTTCATGCTGCCCTTCATCGCGGCTTTCAGCGGATAATCCTGATAATCCAGCAGCGCATCCAGGGCGCGCACGGCCAGATCCGCCATCTCTTCCAGGTCTTCCAGCTTCTCGATGGCGCCGAGGTTGAAGGCGGACAGGGTGCACAGGGCGATCTCGCCCTCTTCGTCATCCACGTTGTTGAGCGGCTTGGTGGGCAGCGCAATCTCGAGACAGAGGTTGGACTGGCGCACCGGGGCCACGCTCGGATCGAAGGGGCTGTGGGTGTTGCAGTGATCCACGTTCTGGATGTAGATGCGACCGGTACCGGCGCGCTCCTGCATCATCAGGGAGAAGAGATCCACGGCCTTGAGGGTCTTCTTGCGAATGGACGGATCCTGCTCGTACTTGACGTAGAGCTGCTCGAACTTGTCCTGATCCGCGAAGAAGGCGTCGTACAGACCCGGTGCGTCGGAGGGGGAGAACAGGGTGATGTCGCCGCCCTTGATGAGACGCTGGTACATCAGCTTGTTGATCTGCACCCCGTAGTCCATGTGACGGACCCGGTTCTCTTCCACACCGCGGTTGTTTTTGAGCACCAGCAGGCTCTCCACCTCGGTGTGCCACAGGGGGTAGAACAGGGTGGCCGCGCCGCCGCGCACGCCGCCCTGTGAGCAGCACTTCACGGCAGTCTGGAAATACTTGTAGAAGGGGATGCAGCCGGTGTGGAAGGCTTCGCCGCCACGGATGGGGCTGCCGAGGCCACGGATGCGACCGGCGTTGATGCCGATGCCCGCGCGCTGGGAGACGTAACGTACGATGGCGCTGGCGGTGGCATTGATGGAATCCAGGCTGTCGTCGCACTCGATCAGCACGCAGGAGCTGAACTGACGGGTCGGGGTGCGCACGCCGCTCATGATGGGGGTGGGCAGGGAGATCTTGAAGGTCGAGACCGCATCGTAGAAACGCTTGATGTAGTCCAGACGGGTATCTTTCGGATACTTGGAGAAGAGGCAGGCCGCCACCAAGATGTAGAGGAACTGCGGGCTCTCGTAAATTTCGCCGGTGACGCGGTTCTGCACTAGGTACTTGCCTTCGAGCTGCTTGACCGCCGCGTAGGAGAAGTCCATGTCACGCCAGTGGTCGAGATGGGCGTTGAGCTCCTCGAATTCGGCTTGGGTATAGTCGGTCAACAGGTGCTTGTCGTACTTGCCCATGTCTACCAGACGGGCAACGTGCTGGTAGAGGTGGGGCGGCTCGAACTGGCCATAGGCCTTCTTGCGCAGGTGGAAGATGGCCAGGCGGGCGGCCATGTACTGGTAATCCGGGCTCTGTTCGGAGATCAGGTCAGCAGCGGCCTTGATGACGGTTTCGTGGATATCGGCGGTACGGATACCGTCATAGAACTGGATGTGGGACTTGAGCTCCACCTGGGAGACCGACACGTTGTCGAGCTTCTCTGCGGCCCAGTCGAGCACGCGGTGAATTTTATCCAGATCGATGGGTTCTTTGTGGCCGTTACGCTTCGTCACAAACAAGTTCATTGGCTGATGACCTTTAGTTGATTCCCGAAAAACCATGGCGCCTCGCATCCAGGGTTCCCTTCTCTAGGGTGGCCTGGGGGTGAAGTGCGCCATGAATCACAAGATATAGTGTTATTTTAAATTCGAACTACAAGATAGTGAGGTCGGCACGGCATTGCAATCTGTGGATAACGCATTAGCTGTGGATAAATTGTGGGTGTTCGGGCTCGAGTTAGTGACTGCTCACAGTGAGTGGGTTTTCATGCGTCCGATCCGGCAAATGCAAGTCCGATGATCGAAGATGGAAAATTTAAATAACTTTTTTTGCTTGCGAAAAGAGGGTGTTTTTACTAGCAAATTCAGCCTGGTTATCCCTTGTGCAGCCAGGGTCAAAAGCTGTCCTGTCCCCGCAGGCACGCGCTTGTCATCCCCTCAAAACAGGGGGCGCATCTGCGCCCCCTGTCATTGCCATTGTGCGGCTCGGCGAATGAGCGCCGTGCTCATCTGGCAACCCTCTGACGTTAAAGCTGCCCGGATGATCCATCTATAGCGTTATGCAGTGCTGGCACAGGACTGGCTCAGATCAGCTCGTAGCGCAGCCAGTGGTGGCGGGCCTGCCTTGTAGGGCGTCGAACTGCAGATCAGCCCCCCGATGTTCCACTTATACCGTTTATGCAGTGCAGTGCAGGTCTGGATCAGGTCAGTTCGTAGCGCAGCCAGTGGTGCAGGGCCTGCACTGTGTCGAATTGCAGATCCGCGCCCCAGTCGGCGGTATCCTCGTCCTCGCTCAGGTAGCCCCAGCCCGCCACCGCGGTACGCATGCCGGCGTTGCGGCCCGCCTCTATGTCCCGCACATGGTCACCTACATAGAGGCAATGTGCCGCCTCGACCCCGAGCCGCTCGCAGGCAAAGAACATGGGGGCGGGATCTGGCTTGCGCACCGGCAGGGTGTCGGCACTGACGGTGACGCCACAGCTGGCGAGCGCCGGCAGGGCGGCCAAGAGCGGCTCGGTGAGAAAGCCCGGCTTGTTGGTGACTATGCCCCAGGGCAGCTTCTTCTCGTCGAGCCATTCGATGAGATCCAGCATCCCCTCATAGGGACGAGTGCCGACGCAGAGGTTGGCTGCGTAATGGTCGAGCAGGGCGGTGCGAAGGCGGCTGGCCCCCAGCTCTTCCAGCAGATCGTCGCCGAGGCCCGCCCTGAGCAGCCCGAGGGCGCCGTGGGAGGTGGTCTGGCGGATGATGGCCTCGGGCAGCGGGGCAAAGCCTTCGCTTATCAACACATGGTTGACGGCGGCACCCAGATCCGGTGCCGTGTCGAGCAGGGTGCCATCCAGATCGAACAGCACGCAGCGCAGGGGCGCCTTGTCGGTGCTCATCAGACTGACTCCGGGCGCACGAAGGCCACCATGTAGTTGACGTCGACGTTCTTGCCGAGCTTGAAGCTGTTGGAGAGCGGTGCGTAGTGCACCCCGCTCATGTCCCGCACCAAGAGGCCCGCAGCTTCACCCATGCGACACAGTTCGGCGGGGGTGATGAACTTTTTGTGATCATGGGTGCCCTTGGGCACCATCTTCAGCAGGTACTCGGCCCCCAGGATCATCATCAGGTAGGCTTTCGGGTTGCGATTGATGGTGGAGACAAACACCTTGCCCCCCGGGCGCACCAGGGTGGCGATGGCGCGCAGCACGGAGGCGGGATCCGGCACGTGTTCCAGCATCTCCATGCAGGTGACCACGTCATACTGGCCCGGGGCTTCGTCCGCGTGGGCCTCGGCGGTCATCTGGCGGTATTCGAGCTCCACCCCCTGCTCGAGAGCGTGCAGGCGGGCGACCCCGAGGGGCTCCTTGCCCATGTCGATGCCGGTCACGCGAGCACCACGGCGGGCCATGCTCTCGGAGAGGATGCCGCCACCGCAACCGATGTCGAGCACGCGTTTGCCAAACAGGCCGCCGCTCTTGTCGGTGATCCAGTCAAGGCGCACCGGGTTTATCTGATGCAGGGGTTTGAACTCGCCCTCCATGTCCCACCAGCGGGAGGCGATGGCTTCAAATTTGGCGATTTCTGTCAGATCGACATTGGCATCACTGTTCATTTTTTGATGATCCTGTGGCAGGGCGCGCAGCGGGCAGGGCGCGCGCAATCTATTGTCCTGGCGGGCATTATAACGGACGGACTTGGTCACACCAGCCCGACGTGTTACCCGGATTTGTGGCTTAAGGTATTTGGCTCAGTGTGTTACCATGTCGCGCTGTTTAAGCCAAAGAACAACTAATTAGGGATTAAGGCTTTCTATGAGCGATCTGGCCAGAGAGATCACGCCGGTCAACATCGAAGAAGAGCTCAAGAGTTCCTATCTGGATTACGCCATGAGCGTGATCGTAGGACGAGCTCTGCCGGATGTGCGTGATGGCTTGAAACCGGTTCACCGCCGCGTTCTGTTTGCTATGAACGAGTTGGGGAACGACTGGAACAAGCCCTATAAGAAATCGGCCCGTGTGGTCGGTGACGTAATCGGTAAATATCACCCGCACGGCGACAGCGCCGTGTATGACACCATTGTCCGGATGGCGCAGGATTTCTCCATGCGTTACATGCTGGTAGATGGTCAGGGCAACTTCGGCTCGGTCGATGGCGACAACGCTGCGGCCATGCGTTACACCGAAGTGCGGATGGCGCGCATCTCCCACGAGTTGCTGGCCGATCTGGACAAAGAGACAGTGGACTGGGTGCCGAACTACGACGGTACCGAGATGATCCCGGCTGTCATGCCCACCAAGGTACCCACCCTGTTGATCAACGGCTCCTCCGGTATCGCGGTGGGCATGGCGACCAACATTCCTCCTCATAACCTCACCGAGATAGTCAACGGCTGTCTGGCGTTGATCGAGAACGGCGCCCTCACCATTGACGAGCTGATGACCTATGTCACCGGGCCCGATTTCCCCACCGGCGGCATCATCAACGGGCGTTCCGGCATCATACAGGCCTACCGCACCGGTCGCGGCTCCGTCTATGTGCGGGCCAAGGCCGAGGTGGAAGTGGACGATAAGACGGGTCGCGAGACCATCATCGTTCACGAGATCCCCTATCAGGTGAACAAGGCGCGGCTGATCGAGAAGATCGCCGAGCTGGTCAAAGAGAAGAAGGTCGAGGGCATCAGTGCCCTGCGCGATGAGTCTGACAAAGACGGCATGCGCATCGTTATCGAGATCAAGCGCGGCGAGTCCGGCGAGATTGTGCTGAACAATCTCTACAAGCACACCCAGATGCAGACCACGTTCGGCATCAACATGGTGGCGCTCGATAACAACCAGCCCAAGGTGATGAACCTCAAAGAGATCCTGGATGCCTTCCTGCTGCACCGCCGTGAGGTGGTGACTCGCCGGACAGTGTTCGAACTGCGCAAGGCGCGGGATCGGGCGCACATCCTGGAAGGTCTGGCGGTGGCGCTGGCCAACATCGACCCCATCATAGAGCTGATCCGCCACAGTGCGACCCCGGCGGATGCGAAAGCGGGCCTGGTTGCCAAGGGCTGGGAACTCGGCAACGTGGCCGCCATGCTGGAAAAAGCAGGCGACGACGCGGCGCGGCCGGAGTGGCTGGAGCCGGAATTCGGTATCCGTGAAGGTCAATACTTCCTGACCGAGATCCAGGCCCAGGCCATCCTCGACCTGCGTCTGCACAAGCTGACCGGCCTCGAGCACGAGAAGATCCTGGAAGAGTACCAATCCCTGCTGGATCTCATCGCCGAGCTGCTGTTCATCCTGGCAAGCCCGGAACGCCTGATGGAAGTGATCCGCGATGAACTGTTGGCAGTGCGCGAGCAGTATGGCGACGAGCGTCGTACCGAGATCAGCATGTCCAGTGCCGAGATCAACATCGAAGATCTGATCACCCCGGAAGACGTGGTAGTCACCTTGTCTCACCAGGGCTATGTGAAGTATCAGCCGCTCTCCGACTACGAGGCCCAGCGCCGCGGTGGTCGTGGCAAGTCGGCCACCCGGATCAAGGAAGAGGACTTTGTGGAGCGTCTGCTGGTGGCCAACACCCACGACACCATTCTGTGCTTCTCCACCCGTGGCAAGGTCTACTGGCTCAAGGTCTATCAGCTGCCGGAAGCGTCCCGTGGCGCCCGTGGTCGTCCCATCATCAACCTGCTGCCGCTGGAAGAGGGTGAGCGCATCACCGCCATACTGCCGGTGAAGGAATATGATGCCGACAAGTATGTCTTCTTCGCCACCGCCAACGGTACCGTGAAGAAGACCAGCCTGTCCGACTTCAGCCGTCCGCTCTCCTCCGGTATTCGCGCCATCAACCTCAAAGAGGGTGATGAGCTGATCGGGGTGGACATCACCGATGGCAGCAACGAGATAATGCTCTTCTCCGACGCGGGCAAGGTGGTTCGCTTCGCTGAAGGCAGCGGTCGCGCCGATGCGGATGCCAGCGATGAAGTCGAGACCGACGACGACGCCGGCAACGACGATGATGGCAGCGACAACGGTGAAGGTACCGAAGGCACCGAAAGCAAGGGTACCTTCAAGGGCGTGCGTCCCATGGGTCGTACCGCCGCCGGTGTGCGTGGCATCAAGCTGGGTGCCGGTGACAAGGTGGTCTCCCTCATCGTCCCGCGCGGTGAAGGTGCCATCCTCACCGCCACCGAGAACGGTTATGGCAAGCGTACCGCACTGGACGAATACCCCACCAAGAGCCGTGGTACCCAGGGCGTTCGCTCCATCAAGGTGGACGAGCGCAACGGCAAGGTGATCGATGCGATCCAGGTCGAAGATACCGACCAGATCATGCTGATCACCAACGGCGGCACCCTGGTCCGTACTCGCGTTGCCGAGGTGAGCGTCATTGGCCGTAACACCGGCGGTGTCCGTCTGATCCGTACCGGTGAAGACGAGACAGTGGTTGGCCTGCAACGCATCGCCGAGAGCGACGAGGAAGAGAACGACGCTCTGGTCACTGAGGGCATGGCCATCGACGGCGAGCAGGTGGAAAGGGCAGAGACTGCGCCAGACGCCAGTGCTGCCGATGACGCTGGCTCCAGCGAAGAGGGTGTGGCTGACGACGAATAATCGTTACCTGCCTCGATAAAAAAGAGCGACCCTTGGGTCGCTCTTTTTGTTTTTCTTGCCTTCATTCCCTCCTGCGGCGCTCGGTCATCTGAAACTGCCTGCGTTCATCTCCTGTGCTGGCGCCGGATTTTACCGCTCCGGGCTCTCTTGCTCACTGAATCCTTCATCCCGGCGTCATCTGGCTGTCATCCCGGCGGGACAGACTGCGGCTGTTCAGGTGGGACAAGGGCACGACCATGCCCGAGCCCGGCGTTGGCAATATCATCCAGAAGGAGCAGGGTATGACCAGTTGGATCATGTGGGAGATCTGGTGGAGCCGGATGTGGGGAGAGGATGCCAGGGCATTGTCACATGACGAGCAGGAGGAGGTGGCCTATGAGCCCTCGCGCCTGCCCACGGAGCTGATCGCACAGGGCAAGCCGGTGCGCCCTCATCCGCCCAGGCCCAGAGGTTGAGCAGCGATAGCCGCAGCCATCAGAACAGGCGCAACTGCTCGTTGGGGCGCAGGAAGCGCTCCACATTGAGTTGCACGTGGCGCTTGCCCAAACCAAGGCGCTTGCTGATGAGGCGAAAGCGCTGGGCGAGCAAGTCGGCGAACTGCCCTTCGCCCCGCATGCGGGTACCGAAGGCGGGGCTGTTGAGCGCCCCCCCTCTGCTTGCCCGCAACTGGTTCAGGATGGCCTCCTTCTGGCCGGGGTAGTGCTCCTCCAGCCAGTCGCAAAACAAGGTGGTCAGCTCGTGGGGCAGTCGCAGCAATATGTAGTCGGCGCAGCCGGCGCCCGCCTCCACGGCGCCCTTGATGATCTGCTCCAGCTCGGGCTCGTTGAGCCTGGGGATCATGGGGGCCGCCAGCACCCCCACAGGTATCCCGGCCTGTGCCAGCTTCTCGATGACCTTGAGTCGACCCACGCCCGTGCTGGCGCGGGGCTCCAGCTGTCGCCTCAGCGTCTCGTTCAGGGTGGTGACCGACACCATCACATGACAGAGTCCCTCCCGGGCCAGCTCGGTCAGCAGATCGAGATCGCGCAATATCATGGCGCTCTTGGTAATGAGCCCCACCGGATGGCGATGGGCCAGCATCACCTCCAGCAGCTCGCGGGTGAGGCGATAGTTGTGCTCTATGGGCTGGTAGGGATCGGTATTGGCCCCGAGCACTATGGTCTGCGGCTGGTAGCTCGGCTTGGCAAACTCCCGGCGCAGCAGCGTGGCCGCATTGAGCTTGGCAAACAGCCTGGTCTCGAAATCCAGGCCGGGGGACAGCTCCAGGTAGGCGTGGCTGGGTCTGGCATAGCAGTAGATGCAGCCGTGCTCGCACCCCTGATAGGGATTGATGGAGCGGCCGAAGGGTACATCCGGCGAGAGGTTGTGGCTGATGATGCTCTTGGCCTGGATCTCCCGCACCTCGGTTCGGGGCTGGGACGCACGAAATGCCGCCTCCCATTCCACGGCCTGCCAGCCATCATCGACGGCCTCGATCTGCGTGCCGCTGAAACGGTGTTCGATATTGTGGGTGCTGCCTCGTCCTGCCATCTCATCACACCATGCACTGTTTATATATACAGTTATTCTGCTCGGGATAGTGCCAAACATCAAGTCCGGCCACTCTTCCCTTATTTCACTCGGCCAAAGAACGGGATCTCTTGCTTGATCTGTCGCTACATTTCGTTTACATAGACAAAATGCGAACTGGATCACGGAAATCGTCATGAGCCCCACCACTTACCGCTGGCTGTTTATCGCCCTCATTGCCATGGTCGCCTGGCGTCTGCTCCCGCTCTCCACCGAGCAGGAGCTGGCGGCGGCCAACCGCGCCTGGCGGGTGGGTCATTTCGAGCAGGCGACCGGCATCTGGCAGCCGCTGGCCGAGCAGGGTCAACCCAGGGCGCAGGCGCTGATGGGGTGGAGCCATGAGCTGGGGCAGGGGAGCGAACAGGATCTGGCGCAGGCCATCCGACTCTATCGTCAGTCCGCCGAGGCGGGAGATGCGTTTGGCCAGTACCGGCTGGCGGAGCTCTATCTGCGCGGCGTCGGTGTGCCACGGGATCTGCGTATCGCCTTTCACTGGATGGAGCGGGCGGCCCGCAACGGGGACGTACCCGCCATGCTCAAGGTGGGGGTGCTGCATCTGATGGGAGCCAACGGCCGGGTCGACATGGCCGAGGCCAAGCAGTGGCTCTATCAGGCCTCGCAAAAGGGCAACAAGCTGGCGTTGACGGTATTGCAGGAGCTGGCGCTGGCCGAAGAGGGTCGCAGCGCCTTCGATTTCAACGGCCAGTCACTGCTGGGGGAGGGCTAGCCCCTCAGCGGCTGGCGGTGATCTTGCCCGGTGTCACGTCGGTGACATAGAGGGTACTGCGATCGGCGCTGTGCACTATGCTACATACCTCTCGCTTGCTGCCATCGCTCAGGATCACCAGCTCCCCGAGATGGACGGGGCAGTGTGTCGTCAGCAGGTGGTCCGGGTGGACAATCTTCTCCGCATGCTCCGGAAACGAAATCTCATAGGTGTACATCATGCTCTCCTTGCTAAGGCAGACGCCTCACTGGAACCCTAGCACAGAGAGGGCGCCACGGGACCCGCATCGCATGTGCACCGTCCCGATTGCCTCTGTGACACCAGACAAATCAACTGATGACGGCGCACCTCGCTTTCCCCTTCCATGGTATACAAAATCGGCAAGGCAACTTGTCTGAGTCGTGACGTCTGATACAATCCTCCGCTGTACCTGTCAATTGATGGCCTTGCACACCCAAGGGGGTGTGTACCACTCCTGCGTACCAACCGTATTGTGAACGGTGAAACTCAGGAGTGAACTGCTTGAGATGAAAGGTTTTCTCCAACCTGCATGTGCCCTTTGGTAGGGGGCACCACTGTATAAGGAAACACCTAATGCCAATCATTACTCTGCCTGACGGCAGCCAACGTCAATTTCCCCACGCCGTTTCCGTCATGGACGTCGCCGCCGACATAGGTCCCGGTCTCGCCAAGGCGTGCATTGCCGGCCGGGTGAACGGTGAACTGGTGGATGCGTGCGAGCTGATCGAAGCCGATGCCTCCCTGGCCATCATCACCGCCAAAGACGAAGACGGTCTGGACATTCTGCGCCACTCCTGTGCCCACCTGCTGGGTCATGCCATCAAGCAACTCTGGCCCCAGACCAAGATGGCCATAGGTCCTGTCATCGACAACGGTTTTTACTACGACGTTGATCTCGACCGCACCCTGACCGATGACGATCTGGCTGCCCTGGAAGAGCGCATGCTGGCGCTGGCCGCCAAGGATTACGACGTCGTCAAAAAGAAGGTCTCCTGGCAGGAGGCGCGCGACGTGTTCGAGGCCCGCGGCGAGACCTACAAGGTCGAGATCCTGGATCAGAACATCGCCCGCGATGACCAGCCAGGTCTCTATCACCACGAAGAGTACGTCGACATGTGTCGCGGCCCCCACGTGCCGAACATGCGTCACTGCCACCACTTCAAGCTGCAGAAGATGTCCGGCGCCTACTGGCGCGGCGACTCCAACAACAAGATGCTGCAGCGCATCTACGGTACCGCCTGGGCCGACAAGAAGCAGCTCAAGGCCTACCTGCAGCGTCTCGAGGAGGCCGCCAAGCGCGACCACCGCAAGATAGGCAAGCAGCTCGACCTGTATCACATGCAGGAAGAGGCTCCCGGCATGGTGTTCTGGCACAACGATGGCTGGACCATCTTCCGTGAGCTGGAAACCTTCATCCGCGGCAAACTCAAGGAGTACGACTATCAGGAGGTGAAAGGCCCCTTCATGATGGATCGCGTGTTGTGGGAGCGCTCCGGCCACTGGGAAAAATATGCCCAGGCCATGTTCACCACCCAGTCCGAGAACCGCGAGTACGCCATCAAGCCGATGAACTGCCCGGGTCACGTGCAGATCTTCAACCAGGGTTTGAAGTCCTACCGGGATCTGCCCCTGCGCATGGCCGAGTTCGGCTCCTGCCACCGCAACGAGCCCTCTGGCTCCCTGCATGGTCTGATGCGGGTGCGTGGCTTCACCCAGGATGATGCGCACATCTTCTGTACCGAAGATCAGATCATGGAAGAGGTCTCGGCCTGCATTCGCATGGTCTATGACGTCTACGGTACCTTTGGCTTCGAAAACATCGTGGTCAAGCTTTCCACCCGTCCGGAGCAGCGCATCGGTTCCGATGAAGCCTGGGATCGCGCGGAAGCCGCCCTGGCCGAAGCCCTGGTGCTCAACGGCCTGAAGTACGATCTGCAACCGGGGGAGGGGGCTTTCTACGGTCCCAAGATCGAATTCACCCTGCACGATTGTCTTGATCGTGCCTGGCAGTGTGGTACCGTGCAGCTCGATTTTGCCTTGCCGGGCCGTCTTGGTGCCACTTATGTGGGCGAAGACAACGAGCGTCACGTACCCGTGATGATCCACCGGGCCATTCTCGGGTCCCTCGAGCGTTTCATCGGTATCCTGACCGAAGAGTACGCCGGACTGTTCCCGACCTGGCTGGCACCGACTCAGGCCGTGGTCATGAATATCACGGATAATCAGGCCGATTATGCGGTGAAAGTTGCCAAGGCATTGAATGATGCGGGCCTTCGCGCAAAAGCGGACTTGAGAAATGAGAAGATTGGCTTTAAAATCCGCGAGCATACTTTGAAGCGAGTGCCTTTCATGCTGGTCTGCGGCGATAAAGAAGTAGAAGCCGGCAAGATTGCAGTACGGACTCGTAAAGGGGCTGACCTGGGTTCTTATCCTGTTGAAGAGCTGATAGCTCTGTTAACCCAGGAAGTTCAGACCCGCGGACAAAAGAAAGTGGAGGAATAAGCTATAAAAGGCGGAAAAAAACTGGGCAAGCAACCGCAAGCCCGCGCTCACCGGATCAATGAAGAGATCCGTCTGAAAGAAGTTCGTCTGACTGGTTTGGACGGTGAGGCCATTGGCATCACTACCATCCAGGATGCACTGAACTTGGCCCTTGAAGCCGGAGTGGATCTGGTCGAGATCAGTCCTAACGCTGAGCCGCCCGTTTGCCGAATCATGGATTACGGCAAATTCCTCTACGAAAAGAGCAAGACCACCAAAGAACAGAAGAAAAAGCAGAAAGTCGTCCAGGTAAAGGAAATCAAATTCCGTCCTGGCACTGACGAAGGCGACTATCAGGTAAAACTACGCAACCTGGTTCGCTTTCTGGAAGACGGGGACAAGGCGAAGGTCACCCTGCGCTTCCGTGGTCGTGAAATGGCCCACCAGGATCTTGGTATCAAGGTTCTGGAGCGAGTCAAGAACGATCTGGAAGAGTTGGCCGTAGTCGAGTCGTTCCCGAAAGTCGAAGGCCGTCAAGCTGTGATGGTCCTCGCACCCAAGAAGAAATCTTAAGGCCCACAAGAAATTGACTCATGGGTTCGCCCCATGAGTCGGTTCGCCTTGCGATTTTGTTGTCACTCACAATGCGGAGTATGAAATGCCGAAGATGAAAACCAACCGGGGTGCTGCAAAGCGCTTCAAGAAGACTGGCTCAGGTCGCTTCAAGTGCAAGCACAACCACCTGCGTCACATCCTGACCAAGAAGAGCAGTAAGCGTAAGCGTAAGCTGGGGCCGAAGTTCATGGTTTCTGCTGCCGACCACAAACGTGTTGTCGCTTGTCTGCCGTACGCATAAGGGGGATGTGAAAAATGCCAAGAGTTAAACGTGGTGTGACTGCTCGCGCTCGTCACAAGAAAGTAATGAAAGCCGCCAAGGGTTACTACGGCGCCCGTTCCCGTGTCTACCGCGTAGCGGTACAAGCGGTAACCAAAGCTGGTCAGTATGCCTACCGTGACCGTCGCCAGAAGAAGCGTCAGTTCCGTCAGCTGTGGATTGCGCGTATCAACGCTGCAGCCCGTCAGAACGGTCTGTCCTACAGCCGTCTGATCGACGGTCTGAAGAAGGCTTCCATCGAGATCGATCGCAAGATCCTGTCCGATATCGCCGTTCACGACAAGCTGGCTTTCACCGCCCTGGTTGAAAAGGCCAAAGCAGCTCTGGTTTAATCCGGTTCTGTTATGAAAGATAAAAGGAGGCTCAGGCCTCCTTTTTTGTTGCCCGTTTTTTGCTTTCAGGGTGCTGTGCCGTACAGCGGTATCCGTCTTGGTAGCTGATGCGAAAATGTCTGATATGCCAACAAACAAAGCCCGATCATCAATAATTGAAGCGGGCGGGGGAGAGCTTGAGACTCGCTTGATATAACAAAATGATTTATAGGGAGAAAAGCCCGCCATAACTATGGTCAGCCAAGGGGCTTTTTTTGTATTATTCCCCTCTTGACCTTATTTAGCCTAAAGGCTCCTGTATCGGGAGTGGTGACGAGGAAGACATGCAACAGCTTGAAGAAGTAGTCGGCCAGGCCAAGGCCGAAATTGAGGGCGTAAGCGACATCGCCGCCCTCGATGAAATCCGGGTCAAATATCTGGGTAAAAAGGGCTTTTTCACCGAGCAGATGAAGGGCCTGGGCGCCCTTTCGCCTGAGGAGCGTCCCGCCGCAGGCGCCGTGATCAACCAGGCCAAGCAGCTGGTTCAGGATGCCTTGAACGCGCGTCGTGAAGCCCTCGAAGTTGCCGTGCTGAACCAGAAGCTGGCCGCCGAGACCATCGACATCAGCCTGCCGGGTCGTCGCATCGAGAACGGTGGCCTGCACCCGGTGACCCGCACCATTGAACGTATCGAGCGCCTGTTTGGCGAGATGGGGTTCAAGGTAGAGCGCGGTCCCGAGATTGAAGATGGCTTCCACAACTTCGATGCGCTGAACATTCCGGCACATCACCCGGCGCGCACCGATCACGATACCTTCTACTTCAATCCCGATCTGATGTTGCGTACCCACACCTCGGGCGTGCAGATCCGCACCATGGAACATCAGCAGCCGCCGATCCGCATCATAGCGCCGGGCCGGGTCTATCGTAACGACTACGACATGACCCACACCCCCATGTTCCACCAGGTCGAAGGTCTGCTGGTTGACGAGCATGCCAGCTTCACCGAGCTGAAGGGGATTCTGCACGACTTCCTGCGCAACTACTTCGAGGAAGATCTCACCATTCGCTTCCGTCCTTCCTACTTCCCGTTCACCGAGCCGAGCGCCGAAGTGGATGTGATGGGCAAGAACGGCAAGTGGCTGGAAGTGCTGGGCTGCGGCATGGTGCATCCGAACGTGCTGCGTTCGGTCGGCATCGATCCGGAAAAATACTCCGGCTTTGCCTTCGGCATGGGCGTTGAGCGCCTGACCATGCTGCGTTACGGGGTCAATGACCTGCGTGCCTTCTTCGAAAACGATCTGCGCTTCCTCAAGCAGTTCAAGTAAGGGCGAGAGAACATGAAATTCAGTAAATCCTGGGTGATGGAGTGGGTCCGCACCGAGTTGAGTGACAACGCACTGGCCGAGCAGATCACCATGGCCGGCCTGGAAGTGGACGCCGTGGAAGCGGTGGCCGGCCAGTTCGACAACGTGGTCGTGGGCGAAGTGGTCGAGTGTGCCCAGCATCCGGACGCCGACAAGCTGCGGGTGACCAAGGTCAACGTGGGCGAGGCCGAGCTGCTGGACATCGTCTGCGGCGCGCCGAACTGCCGCACCGGCCTGAAAGTCTGCGTGGCCAAGGTAGGAGCGACCCTGCCGGGTGATTTCACCATCAAGAAAGCCAAGCTGCGCGGCCAGCCGTCTCACGGCATGCTCTGCTCCTTCAGCGAGCTGGGTATCGACGTAGAAGCGGATGGCATCATAGAGCTGCCGAGTGATGCGCCTATCGGTGCCGATATTCGCGACTACCTCGCGCTCAACGATGTCAGCATCGATGTGGATTTGACTCCGAACCGTGCCGACTGCCTCGGGATCAAAGGGCTTGCCCGCGAGATCGGTGTGCTCAACAGCGTGGACGTGGTCGAGCCGACTTGGGCGCCGGCAGTTGCCACCTGTGATGCCAGCTTCCCGATCCGGGTTGAAGCGCCAGCCGATTGCCCCCGTTATCTGGGTCGCGTCATCAAGGGGCTGAACCTGCACACCCCGAGCCCGCTCTGGATGCAGGAGAAACTGCGCCGTGGCGGCATTCGCTCCATCGACGCCATCGTCGACATCACCAACTTCCTGCTGCTGGAATACGGTCAGCCGATGCACGCCTTCGATCTGGCCAAGCTGGAAGGGGAGCTGGTGGTGCGTCGCGCTCGTGCTGACGAGCCCATGACCCTGCTCGACGGCAACGAGGTGAAGCTCAAAGAGACCACCCTGGTGATTGCCGATACACAAGGCCCTGCCTGCATGGCCGGTATCTTCGGCGGCGATCGCACCGGTGTGTCCGAGACCACTACCGACATCCTGCTGGAGTGTGCCTTCTTCGCGCCGCTCTCCATCACCGGTCGTGCCCGTGCCTACGGTCTGCACACCGATTCATCCCACCGCTTCGAGCGCGGGGTGGATCCACAGCTGCAAGCCAAGGTGATGGACCGCGCCACCCGCCTGCTGCTGGATATCTGCGGCGGTGAAGCGGGTCCGGTCATCGAGGTCAAATCCGATGCCCATCTGCCCAAGGCTGCTCCTATCAAGCTGCGTCGTGCCAAGCTCGACAAGGTGATCGGCATCAGCGTGGCCGACGCCCAGGTGGTCGAGATCCTGACTCGCCTCGGCATGCAGGTGACGGTTGACGCCGACGGCTGGACCGCGCTGGCCCCCTCCTGGCGTTTCGACATCGCCATCGAGGAAGACCTCATCGAGGAAGTGGCCCGCATCTACGGCTACAACAACATCCCTAACCTGAAACCTGCCGCCTCCCTGGCGATGGTGGAGCAGGCAGAAGGCCAGGTGACCCTGAAGCGGGTACGTGACCTGCTGGTGGACCGCGGTTTCCAGGAAGCGATCACCTACAGCTTCGTGGATCCCAAGGCCCAGCAGACCCTGTTCCCCCAGAGCGATGCCATAGTGCTGCCTAACCCCATCTCGGTCGAGATGTCCGCCATGCGTGTCTCCCTGTTCCCGGGTTTGGTGCAGGCGGTGGTCTACAACCAGAACCGCCAGCAGGGCCGTGTGCGTCTGTTCGAGCAGGGCCTGCGTTTCATCAAGGACGCGAGCGCCGAGAACGGCATCCGTCAGGAGCCTATGCTGGCCGGCATCATCACCGGCAACCAGAGCGACGAGCACTGGGACGTCAAGAGCCGTGGCAGCGACTTCTTTGATTTGAAAGGGGATCTGGAAGCAGTGCTGGATCTCACCGCCGAAGGGGCCACCTTCAGCTTCGAGCGCACCGAGCACAGCGCCCTGCACCCGGGCCAGAGTGCCGCCATACTGCGCAATGGCGCCGTCATCGGCCACATCGGCGTGATCCACCCGAGCCTCGAGAAGAAGCTGGGTCTCAAGAGCCGCGCCGTGATGTTCGAGCTGGAACTGGACAAGCTGACCCCTGCCAAGGTGCCGGTTGCAGCCGAAGTTTCCCGCTTCCCGGCCAATCGCCGTGACATAGCCGTGGTGGTGGATGTTGCGGTTCTGGCCGGTGATGTCCTGGCAGTAATTAAAAAAGTTGGCGGAAATCAGTTAGTTGGAATAAACTTGTTCGACGTATACCAGGGTGCTGGTATGGCAGAGGACAAGAAGAGCCTGGCCATCAGTCTAGTGTTGCAAGACACCCAGCGCACCCTGGAGGAGAAAGAGATTGCCGAGACCGTAGACAATGTCGTGCGGGCCCTTGGTGAAGAGTTGAATGCATCCTTGAGGGATTGATCTATGGCGCTTACCAAAGCCGACATTGCAGAGCACCTGTTCACCCAGCTCGGGATGAGCAAGCGTGAAGCCAAAGACATGGTGGAAGCCTTCTTTGAGGAAATCAGACAGGCGCTCGAGCGCGGTGAACAAGTCAAGATTTCAGGCTTCGGTAACTTTGATCTTCGTGAGAAGAACCAGCGTCCCGGACGTAACCCCAAGACGGGCGAGGATATTCCCATCAGCGCCCGTCGCGTGGTGACCTTCCGGCCTGGCCAGAAGCTCAAGGCCAGGGTAGAAAATGTTGAACCCAATGAGTGATGAAAAGCCAGGCAACCGCCTGGCTTTTGCGTTTCGATGATAAAGACCCTCTTCCTGTTTGGTGCGCTGCTGGCCTTGCCGCTGCGTGCCGCCACGCTCCCCCTGTCAGCCGAGACCCAGGCCTATGCCGATACGCTCACCGGGCTGACTTTCTGCTACCCGGCCCTGCAGCGTCCGCCCTACCTGGAAGCGCAGGGGGGCCTGCTCATCGATCAGATGAAACGACTGGCCCTGCAACTGCCGGTGCCGCTGCGCTTTGAAAAACTGCCCAACTGGGCGGCGACCCTGCAGGGTTTGCAGCGCGGGCAGTGCGATCTCATCCCCCATGTGGGCCCTACCCGGGAGACGATGCCCGGCACGGCCTTGAGCCGTGCCATGCTGGAGGCGGAGTCCGCCATCCTCTATCGAGGGGAGCTCGAGCAGGCGACCTTCCTGGTCTCGCCCATCTGGCAGGCAGAGGAGACCCTGCGGCGGCTCTATCCCCACTCGTCCCAGCTGCTCCTGACCGATGCGGAAAACTGGTACGGGGCCCTGGTGGCGGGCAGGGGCAGCGCCTACCTCGGTGACTATCTGCAACTGCGTTACCTGATGCGGGAGTTCCCGGACGAGGGGCTTCGCCTGCGACGGCTGCGAAGCGATGATCTGGTGATTAGCTACCGGCTGATGATGGACGACAAGCCGCAGTTGCAGGAGCTGATAGACACGGCGATCCGCTTCCTGCCGCCGGGCAGCCTCTATCGGGATCTGGGGCGCTATCTGCCCCAGAGCGAGCAGGACATCAACCCCTTGCACTTTACCGACAAGGAGCAGGCCTGGCTGGTCGGCAGCGCGCGCACCATCAAGCTGGTGGCGGATCCCGGCTTCATGCCCTATAGCGGCGTCAACCAGCAGGGTGAGCTCATCGGCTGGAGCGGCGATGTGCTGCGGGAGGTGAGCCGCCAGACGGGGCTGAATTTCGAGCTGATCCCCGTTGCCAGCAAGGAGGAGGCGCTGGCCAGGCTGCGCAGCGGAGAGGCCGCCATGATGGCCGGTCTGCTGGAGTCGCCGACGCTGCACGAGGAGTTCGAGTTCACCCGTGCGGTGGCAACCAGTCGCTATGCCCTGGTCAGCCGCAAACGGGGGGCCTATCACGCCCTTGCCGAGGTCAAGGGCAAGGTGGTCGTGCCCCGTATGCTCTACGACACCAGCCTGCTGGCCCGGTTCGGGCAACACGACTGGGGGGTGACCGACAACCTGCTGCAAGGGCTGGCGGCGGTGCAGAGCGGTGAGGCCGATGCCATGCTGGCCGAGCTCTATCAACTGCAATATCCCCTGCGCAACAACCAGCTGAGCGAGCTGAGCATCACTGAGCTGCCTGAGGTGTTTGGCCTCGGCTTTGCCATCAGGCGGGATCAGCCAAGGCTCGCCGGGGTACTGGAGCAGAGCCTGACGACGATCAACGATCGCCAGGTGAGCGAGCTGGTCCAGCGTTGGCGGCGTCTCGTCCTGAACCAGCAAGAGGGAGTCAGTTACGGCTTCTGGCTTGGATCTGTCCTGCTGGCGCTCCTGATCAGCGCGGGGGTGATCTGGTCAATCTGGCGCTCCCGCCAGCAGCTGGCCCAGGAGGCGCGCGAGCGCCAGAAGGCGGAGCAGGCGCTGGCGCTGGAGAGCAAGTTCAGGGAGTCCCTGTTCCAGGCGCTGCCCGTGCCCGTGTTCTTGCGCAATGACAAGGGGGAGGTGATCAAACGCAACAAGCGCGCCAAACGGATGGAGGCGCGCTACGCCACCGATCTCGTCCTGCCGTCCCCACAGCTGCAAGGGGCTGAGGGGGAGATAGCCCTGCGGGATCAGGTCTACTCCTATGCCCAGATCCCGCTGCGCCTGGGGCCCCAGTCTCCGGCCGGGGATCTCATCGCCCTGTCAGACATCAGTGCCCTGCGCGAGCGTACCCGCTTGTTGCGCCAGGCGGAGCGTCGCCTGCGGGCCCTCACCAATACGGTGCCTGGGGTAGTGCTGCAGTTCACCCTGCAAGGCGGCGCCATCACCCGGGTGGAGTTCGTCAGCCGCGGCAGCCATGAGCTGCTGGGGCTGGCCAGCCAGCAGATCCGCCTCAATCCCAACGAGACCCTTACCCGCATCTCGCACCAGGACAGGCGGGAGATGCGCGCCCCCATGCTGGCCATGTTGCAGGCCGGGCGCCCCTTCTCCCATCTGCTGCGTTACCAGCATCCCGTCAAGGGCTCGCGCTGGCTGCAGTTCTCCGGCAGGGGGCGCCGTCAGGGGGAGGGGTGGCGCATCTTTGGGGTGGTGCAGGATGTGACCAACCGGGTCGAGCAGGAGCACTCTCTGCAACTCTCCCATGAGCAGGCCCAGCAGGCCGTGCTCGCCAAGGGACGTTTCCTCGCCGCCGTGAGCCACGAGATCCGCACCCCCATGAACGCCATCCTGGGCTTGCTGGAGTGGCTGGATCAGACCGAGCTCTCCGCAGAGCAGGCCTCGGTGCTGGCGCACGTCAGGCAGGCGGGCAACGAGTTGCTCGGGCTGCTCAACGACGTGCTCGACTTCAGCCGCAATGAGAACCGCCAGCTGCGGCTCTCCCTGCAACCGACCGATCTGGTGGAGCTGTGCGAGCATGTGGCGGCGGTGCACTGGTCCAAGGCGCGCTCCAAACACCTGCAGCTGCGCCTCAACCTGGATCCGTCACTGCCCGCCCTGATGGCGCTCGATCCCCACAGGGTGCAGCAGGTGTTGCACAACCTGCTCTCCAACGCCATCAAGTTCAGCGAGCACGGCGAGGTGGTGCTCTGGGCTCGCCGGCACGGGGACTGGGTCTGGTGCGGGGTGGACGATCAGGGGCCCGGCATCAGTGCCGAGCTGCTGCCCCGGCTGTTCCAGCCCTTCGAGCAAGGGGAGGAGCTGGGTCAGCTCAGGGCCCAGGGTACCGGCTTGGGGTTGGCCATCTGTCGCCAGCTGATGGAGCAGATGGGAGGAGAGATCCGGGTCGAGCCGGTGGCCACTGGCGGCAGCCGCTTCATCTGTGCATGGCCCCTCAAAGAGACGCAGGAGAAGGCGCCCTGGCAACCAAGGTTCAAACAGATTTCTCTGCAGCTTCCCCCCGAGGAGCTGGCGTACGTGCGGGCCTGGCTCGCCGAGTTTGGCGTGACCGAGGAGGCGACGGCGCCCGGCCTTGCAGCCACCCAGGATGAACAGGGACTGCGTGCCTGGTCCTGGCAGGGGGAGCCCTGGATCCCGGGCGCCGTGGTGAGCCTGCTGCAACCCAGGCTGGTTCAGGGGAGCGGGGAGGTCGCGGATCTGCCGGGGGCTGGCATGCGGGTCCTCCTGGTGGAAGATCACGAGGTGAACCGGGTGCTGATCAGCATGCAGCTGAGTCAGCTGGGTGCCCGGGTGCTGAGCGCCGCCAATGGCCGTCTGGCCCTCGAGATCCTGGAGCGGGAATCTGTCGATCTGGTGCTGACGGACCTGCAGATGCCGGTGATGGACGGTGCCGAGCTCTGCAAGCAGTTGCGGGCCTCGGTGCGTTGGCAGCAGCTTCCCGCCTATGTGATCACCGCCGATCTCAGCGAGCAGGCGGCCCAGCGTCTGGCCGACTGCGGCTGCCAGGGGCACCTGGACAAACCCGTCCTGCTGAAGGAGCTGGCCATCTTGCTGCGCACCGTCTCCGGTCGCAGCAGTGCGCCCCTGGTGGGGAGCGCGGTCAAGGCCACGCCCATGACGACACTGCTCAACCCGGCGCTCATCAACCTCTATCTGGTATCGGCTCGTCAGGATCTGGCCGACATTGAGGGGTGCGTCACGGCAGGGAATGAAGGCGCCCTCGATACGGCTTTACACAAGATGAAGGGGGCCGCCAAAATGGTGGGGGCCACCGCCTTGGTACAGGTGATCGAGCGCTGGCAGAGAGCCCCCGGGCACCCCTTGGTGGAAGAATTGAAGCAGGCCGTGGAAGACGTCTGCCGGCAACTGGGCGAGAGAGCATGAGATGATCATCACAGATGAAGAGTTGTTGGCGTTGCTGGAATCCGATGTCAGCCAGGAACCCGTATTTCACCCCGTCAGCGTCTATGCCCTGGACGCCGTCTCCCATCAGGCGGCAAAGGAGGCCGGCTTGCCAGCCTACGCCAGCCTGCACCGTACCCGACCGGACGCGAGCTGGCAGTGGGAGGGGTTGTTCGCTGCCGGGGCCATCGCCCTGTTCGATCCCGCCTCCCACGGGGGGGCCGACTATCTGCCGCGGCTGCAGACCCCGGGGGTGGGGATCTACCGCCTGTCGGATCCCTGGCTTGAGGGGTTGCAGGCGCGGGAGCAGGGGTGGCGAGACTGGCTCGCCCGGCTCCAGGTTCTGTTGCTCGAGGATCACCCCTTCCAGGGGGCCTGCATCCAGCAGGAGATCCAGATGCTGGGACTTCCCTGCCACTGGGTGCAGGACGGCGACGGCTGCCTGCAGGCGCTGGAAGAGGGCGGAGTGGGGCTGCTGATCTGCGATCTCAGCCTGGCGGAGCAGGATGCCATCAGTCTCCTGATGAGCCATCCCCAGTACCGTCACAGTGGCCTGCCCATCATACTGCTGTCCGCCCACGATCAGACCCTGATCGACGGCGCCAGGCGCCTGCTGCACGACGCCGGCTTCAACGTGCTGGCCGCCCTGGCCAAGCCGCTGCAGAGCGACGATCTGCTGCGTCTGCTCAAGGCGCTCTACCTGGGGCCGCAGCGTCAACGCAGGCTGGGTGGCCTGAAGCGCACCATTCGCAGTTGGCTGGGAGGAGCCCGGGGCCAGCTTGGCCTGCAGGCGGATGCAGCCTCCTGCCCCCTGCCAATCTGGCTGGCCGTGAGCAGCCTGCCCCCTCACTGGGATCCCCTCAAGGCATGGCTGGAGCAACATGGCAGGCAGGCGAGCGAGCTGACCCTGGTGATCCATCGGCGGGATAACTTGCTGAACCAGGCGGATCGCTTTGCTCTGGTGCTGCAGGCGAGTCTTGCCGGGGCCAGGCTGGCCCTGCTGCTGGACAATGCCCAGCACCTGCCTTTCGATCAGCTGGAGCGGCTGCCGATCCAGAGCCTGCTGCTGGGTCAGCATCTGCTGCCGGAGCTGGAGGCCATGGCCGCCGACTCCCTGCTGGCCCGCTTCATCCAGCGTGCTCGCGAGCTCGGCATGGCCCTCTATCTCGACGATCCCTTCAACCTGCTTGATCCCGCCCAGTGGCAGGATCTCGGCATGGCGGGGCGCTGGTAGCCCGTGCCGCGCTACCTTTGCTGGCCTCCCGACGAGGCGCGCCTGCAACGGGCGCTGGCGGGCTGGGTGCATCCCGGCTCGCGGGCCTCCTTGCCCCTGATGATGGAGGTGGGCGGCATCCCCTGCCGACTGCAGGAGCTGGCAGGATCCGATCCCGAGCGGCTGAAGGCGGCCTACGAGGCGCTGAGCGAACAGAGTGTCTACCTGCGCTTCATGCGCGCCAAGCAGCCTGCCACCGCCGAGCAGCTCGCCTTCTTTCTCGACTATCCCAAAGCGCCCCAGATAGGGCTGCTGCTCACCGACGAACAGGGTCGGCCGCTGGCCATGGCCCAGTCCATCCGGCGGCGCCTGCACCCGGACAGGGCGGAGTTCTCCTGCATAGTCGCGGATCATTTTCAGCATAGAGGGGCCGGACGCCGCATCCTGCTTGCGCTGGCATTGCTGGCGCACGGGGAGGGGATCCGCGAGTGGACCGCCGAAGTGCTCGGCCAGAACAGGTCCATGCTGGCCCTGCTGAAGGGGCTGGGGCTGCCGCTGACCCTGGTGACGGGGCGGGAGATGGTCTTTGTCAGGCTGGACTTGAGCATATTGGGCACCCTGGTGCCCCGACATTCCTAAGACCAAGGGCGAATGTGCCGGACCAACCGGCTGTGCTAAGGTCAGCCTGTGATCCGTTGGAGGAAATCAACCATGGTGCAGTCAGCCAAACATATCGTGATCCTCACCGGTGCCGGCATCTCGGCCGAGTCCGGTATCAAGACCTTCAGGGCCTGCGACGGCCTGTGGGAGGAGCACAGGGTGGAAGACGTGGCCACTCCGGAGGGCTACGCCCGGGATCCCGAACTGGTTCAGCGTTTTTACAACGCGCGGCGCCATCAGTTGCAACGCGCCGAGATCCACCCCAATCCTGCCCACTATGCCCTGGCGCGCCTCGAACGCCTGTTGCCGGGGCGAGTAACCCTGGTCACCCAGAACATCGACAACCTGCACGAGAGTGCGGGCAGCAAGCACCTTATCCACATGCACGGCGAGCTGCTCAAGGCGCGCTGCCCGGGCTCGGGGCAGGTGATCGAGTGGCGCGGGGAGCTCCACCAGCACGAGCTCTGCTCCTGCTGCCAGTTGCCGCAGCCGCTGCGGCCTCATGTGGTCTGGTTTGGCGAGATGCCACTCGGGCTGGATCGCATCTACTCGGCACTGGCACAATGCGATCTCTTCATCTCCATCGGTACCTCGGGGGCCGTCTATCCCGCGGCTGGGTTCGTTCATGAGGCAGGCCTCAATGGTGCGCACACCGTCGAGCTCAACCTGGAGCCAAGCGAAGTGGGTAGCCAGTTTGACGAGAAGCGCTATGGCCCGGCCTCCCTGCTGGTGCCCGCCTTCGTGGACGAATTGCTGCAAAGCTGCGGGGTGCATCAGCCCAAACAGATCGACGGTCATAACTGGATGGAGATGCGTGGGCCATAATTATTGAGCAACTGCATAGTTGCATTGACTCAATGAAGCCGCCAAACTGACCCGTAAAATAGAAGATGCAGCTGGCGCAAGGGATATGGACATTTTCAAGCATGGAATAGCGTTAATTCTGCTGGTGCTGACGGCGTTTGGCACTCAGGCAACCTCTTCTTCACCACTGTTGCACTTGATCCTGCCTGACCAGCGGGAGATCCCCCTGGATGAGGCGGCGCTGGCCGCCTTGCCACAGACCGAGTTCGAGACAGCGACTCCCTGGACCGCCGGGGTTCACCGCTATCGTGGCCCGACCCTGAAGGCGATGCTGGCGGCGCAGGGGCTCAAGGATGTCACTCACATCAGGGTGACTGGGCTCAATGGCTATCAGCAGCAGTTTGATCTCGCCCCGTTTGCCGAGGTGCCGCTGACGCTGGTGCGCTATCAGGATGACAAGCCGCTGACCCGTCGCAACAAGGGTCCCGTCTGGCT
This sequence comes from Aeromonas rivipollensis, assembly GCF_037811135.1. Lineage (NCBI taxonomy): Bacteria > Pseudomonadati > Pseudomonadota > Gammaproteobacteria > Aeromonadales > Aeromonadaceae > Aeromonas > Aeromonas rivipollensis. Next base: position 2,229,367 of record NZ_CP149130.1, read on the forward strand.
GCTGATGCCCTTCTCCGATTACCCTGAATTCGATGTCTCCCCCATTCACAGCTTCATGGTGTGGCAACTGGTGCGCATCGAGGTCATCCCGTGACTCGTCGCCACCGTCATAACCTGCTGCTGGCGGCCATCTCCCTGCTGTTTCTCTTCTCCTCCGTCTGGGGGCTGCTGCTGCAGAGTCGGCACGAGCAGCTGGTCGATATCTTCTATCGCAACATCCACTGGAACATCAGTCAGGTCATGCTGGAGTCCCAGCGTTTCCTCTATGGCTTGCGCCTCTATCGGGTTGGGGGGCTCGAGATGGAGGCCCTCAGCCTGGATTACGATCTGCTGTGGAATCGGCTGGATGTGTTCCTGATCAGCAGCGAGACCGCTGATGCCCGCGCCCGTCATGGGCTGGGGACTGTGCTGGCCGGGCTGTTTGACGAGATCAAGGCGCTGGAGCCCCAGATACAGGCCGGTGCGCTGCAGGAGGGGGAAGCCCTCGATCGTTCCCAGGCCCGGATTGCCGAGCTGACCCGCCAGGTGGAGCAGATAGGGGATCAGATCCTCTCCGGACAGGAGCGGGAAGCCTCGCTCAATCAGCTGCGCCAGAGCCTGTTCTGGATCCAGATCTGGCAACTCATCCTGCTGGTGATGGGGGGCGTGCTGGTGTTTGCCCTGATCCGCACCAATCTGCAGAATCGCCGCCTCTCCCTGCTCGACCCCATGACCCGGCTGGGTAATCGCCGCGCCTTGCAGGGCCAGCTCAGGCAATCCCTGCAGCGTGGCCGTGTCCAGGCCCTGGTGGTGCTGGATCTGAAGCGATTCAAGCAGGTCAATGATCTGCTCGGCTACCAGGTGGGTGATCGCCTGCTGCAGGCGGTCGCGGCGAGGCTGCGGCAAGTCTATCCAGGTCGGGCCTACCGGCTGGGGGGGGATGAATTTGCCGTGGTCCTGGCCGGCGAGCAGCCCGGCCTCGAAGCCGAGATGGAGGCCATGGTGAGCCTGCTGCAGTTCGAGTTCGTGACCCGGGAGAGCAGCTTCGATCTGGCCTGCCGCTTCGGGGTTGCCAGGGCCATTGAGGGAGAGGATGCGGATCAGCTGCTGGAGCAGGCCATATTGGCGTTGAACCAGGCCAAGCGGGACAATGCGACCCTGATCTGGTACCAGCCGGCCATGAAGGCCTCCTTGCACATGGGGCAGCGTCAGCTGCATCAACTGCGGGAGTGGCTGGCGGGGGCGGCGCCCTCGCCGCTGGAGACCGTCTCAGAGCCCCTGGAAGACGAGCGGGGGCAACAGGTGCTGGGCATCAGCCTGCGCTGGAGGGTGGGGCAGCAGGTGTGCGACATGGACTGGATGCAGGAGCGCGGTATCCTGGGCCCTGTGGTGGCGCGGCTGCTGACGGACGCCGAACAGCGGCTGCCGCTGCTCTTGGTGCTCCATCAGCAATCCCAGCTGACCCATGTGCTTGCCTATCTGCCACCTCTGGGAGAGCGGACGCTCATCCTGGCGCTGCCGACCCTGACGGAGGATGTCCTGCTGCTGGAGAAACTGAGCCAGCGCGGCTGCGTGCTGGCATTGCGTGAACTGGGCAGTCGGGTCCCCGTACTCTTGCGAGCGGGCTGGCCGGTACGCTACTGGCTGCCCGAACCCTCGGATCACGATGCCTTGCTGCAGCCCCTGGCGCAGCAACTGGGGCTGCTGCGCCTGGGCTGTCCGGCAGAGGCGCAGGAAGGGGAGATAAGGAGACAGCGGGAGCCCCGTTGACCTGGTGGTGATGGATCGAGAATGACAAGGGCGGCCGAGGCCGCCCTTGTCATTGTGCGAAAATCAGTGCTGCTGGGGGGTAGTGGAGGACGACAAGGGGGCGCAGGAGTCTCTGATCACCAGGTCAGGGTCCACGGTGATCATACGATTGTCAATCTGCTCGCCATTGATCCTTGCCAGCAGCCGGGTGACGGCGAGGCGACCCAGCTCCTCCTTGGGTTGATTGATGGTGGTCAGCGGCGGAGACATATACTGGGCCAGTGCCACGTTGTCATAGCCGACGAGGGAGAGATCCCGCGGAATGACAAGCCCCGCCTGGTGGGCGGCGCTGATGACCCCCATGGCCATCATGTCGTTGCACACAAAAAGGGCGCTGGGGCGCGCAGGCAGGGCAAGCAGCCGCTCCATGGCGGCAAAGCCGCTGGCGCAGTCGAAATCCCCCTCCTGGATCCAGCCGGGATTGACGGTCAGCCCCGCCTCCTGCATCGCCTGTTCGAAGCCTGCCAGGCGCTGGTTGGCGGGGGCGCGGCTGTGGGGCCCTGTGATGCAGCCGATATCGGTGTGGCCGAGGGCCAGCAGGTGACGGGTCGCCAGATAGCCGCCGCGATGGGAGTTGTCGGCGATGAGATCCACCTCCTTGCTCTCCATGCCCCAGTCCATCACCACCACCGGCAGGCTCTTGAGCCAGTCGAGCTGGTTGAACACCTCCTGCTGCCCCTCGCTGCACATGATAAGCAGGCCATCCACTCGTTTTCTGAGCATCATCTTGAGGTAGGAGAGGGCGGTCTCGGCCTGCCCCTCTGTGTTGCCCAGCATCAGGTTGTAGCCCTGCTCGAAGCAGTAGCGCTCCACCCCGCGCACCACCTCGGCGAAGAAGGGGTTGCTGGAGGTGGTGACCAGCATGCCGATGCTGTTGGTCTCCTTCACCTTGAGGCTGCGGGCCACCAGGCTGGGGGCGTAGTTGAGATCCCGCATGGCACTGAAGACCCGCTCCCGGGTCTCTTCTGCCACGAAGCGGGTTTCGTTGATGACGTGGGAGACTGTGGTGGTGGAGACCCCCGCCCGCGCCGCCACCTCCTTGATGTTGGCCATCAGTGTCCCTGCGCCGCTTGGGACTGGAGGAAGGTGTCGACCTCCTGCTTGCCCGGTATGGAGCTCTGGGCCCCGAAACGGGTCACCGAGAGGGCTGCCGCCCCGTGGGCGAAGCGCACTGCGGCCTTGAAATCGGCACCGGCCAGCTCGGCGGCCAGCAGGGCGCCATTGAAGGTGTCGCCGGCGGCCGTGGTGTCCACCGCCTCGACCCGAAAGCCCGGAATGAGCGCCTGCTGCTGGCCGTTGCTGCAATAGACCCCCTGGGAGCCCAGGGTGATCATCACGTCCGCAATCCCCATCTGGTGGAAACGGGCCGCCGCCTCTGCCGCGCTCGCCTCGTCGCTCACCTTGACCCCGGTCAGCAACTCGGCCTCGGTCTGGTTGGGGGTGATGAGATCCACCAGCGCCAGCAGATCGGCCGAGAGCGGCTGGGCGGGCGCCGGGTTGAGAACCACCCGGGTGCCGTGGGCGCGGGCCAGACGGGCCGCCTCCAGCACGCTGTCGAGCGGTACCTCCAGTTGCAGCAGCAGGGTGTGGGCGCCGGCGATCAGGGACTCATGGCGCTTGACCATGGCGGTGTCGAGGGCGCCGTTGGCCTCGGTGGAGAGGCCTATGCTGTTCTCCCCCTCGTCGCTCACATAGATGATGGCGATACCTGTGGGGAGCTTGTCGTCGAGTTCGACGGCGCTGACGTCGATGCCGTCGTTGGCAAAACCGGTTTTCATCTGGTGGCCGATGGCGTCATCGCCGATGCGGGCGATAAAGGAGACGGCGGCCCCGAGGCGGGCGGCGGCCACCGCCTGGTTGGCTCCCTTGCCACCCGGAACGACTTGATAGCTGTGGCCGGTCAGGGTTTCACCGGGACGGGGAAAGTGGGGGACGCGCAGCACATGATCCGCATTGACGCTGCCGAGAACTACGAGACGATTCATATCGATCACCCTTGATTGAGAACATCTTGGCTTGAGTGAGCCCAAGCCGGGAGGCTCTGCCTGCGCATAGGAGGCAAAGGGGGAGGCGAGCCTCCCCCGTCTGCTTACTTGCTGACGATTTGCAGCGGTACCGGGATGGATTTCTCCACCGGCTGACCCTTGAGCACCTTGTCGGCGGTTTCCACGCCGATGGCACCGATCAGCGCCGGCTGCTGGGCCACGGTGGCGGCCAGTTTACCCTTGGCCACCGCCGCCTTGCCATCGTCGGTGCCGTCGAAGCCGACGATCATCACCTCTTTGCCGGCCGCCTGCACGGCGCGGATGGCACCCAGCGCCATCTCGTCGTTCTGGGCGAACACAGCCTGCACTGTCGGGTGGGCCGCCAGCAGGTTCTCCATGACGTTCAGACCCTTGGTACGGTCGAAGTCGGCGGGCTGGGAAGCCAGCACCTGCAGCTTGTTGGCGGCAACGGCCAGAGCAAACCCTTCGCCACGGTCACGGGCGGCCGAGGTACCGGCGATCCCTTCGAGCTGGATCACCTTGGTGCCGGCCCCCAGCTTCTCGGTGATGAAGTCACCGGCCAGCTTGCCGCCCGCCACGTTGTCGGAGGCGATGTGGGCCTTGACCTCACCCTGGGCCGCGCCGCGGTCCAGGGTCAGCACCGGGATATTGGCCTTGTTGGCCAGGCGGATGGCGTTGCCTACGGCTTCGGAGTCGGTGGGGTTGATCAGGATGGCGTTGACCTTGCGCACGGTGAGATCTTCCACGTTGGAGAGCTCCTTGGCCGGGTCATTCTGGGAGTCGAGTACCACCAGCTCGTAACCGAGCTCCTTGGCCTTGGCTTCGGCCCCCTCCTTCATGGTGACGAAGAAGGGGTTGTTGAGGGTGGAGACCACCATGGCCAGGGTGTGATCGGCGGCCTGGGCGGTACCCAGCACGGACATGATGGCGGCAGCGAGCAGGGTATTGAGCTTTTTCATCATTTCATTCCTTGTGTGTGCTTACTTGCTTTTGTTATCGATCATCACGGCGAGCAAAATGACGCTGGCCTTGGCGATCATCTGGTAATAGGACGAGACGTCGAGCAGGTTGAGGGCGTTGTTGAGGAAACCGATGATGAGGGCCCCGATGAGGGTCCCCATGATGCGGCCCTTGCCCCCCATCAGGCTGGTACCACCCAGCACCACGGCGGCGATGGCATCCAGCTCGTACCCCATGCCGGCGGTCGGCTGTGCCGAGGAGAGGCGGGAGGTGACGATGAGCCCGGCCAGAGCCGACAGCATGCCGCACAGGCCGTAGACTGCGAGCTTGACCCGGGCAACGTTGATGCCGGAGAGGCGGGTGGCCGACTCGTTGCCGCCCAGGGCATAGATGTAACGGCCGAGACGCGTGTGGTTGAGCAGGTACCAGGCCAGCAGGAAGACGATGGCCATCAGCCAGATGGGCACAGGCAGGCCGAACAGGTAGCCGGTACCCAGCCAGGCGAAGTGATCGGCGCCGTCGCTGAAGCCGGTGGAGATGGGACGCCCCTCGGTGTAGACCATGGTCACGCCGCGCAGGGCCGTCATGGTCACCAGGGTGGCGATGAAGGCCTGCACCTTGCCCTTGGCGATGATGAGACCGCTGACGCCGCCAAGCAGGGCACCGGCCCCCAGGGTGAGGGGCACCACCAGCCAGATCGGCAGCTCCATGGCCACCATGGTCGCCGCCAGGGCGCCGCACAGGGCCAGCACGGAGCCGACCGACAGATCGATGCCGGCGGTGAGGATGACCAGCGTCATGCCGACCGCCATGATGGCGTTGACCGAGGTCTGGCGCAGTATGTTGAGCAGGTTGTCGGCGGTGAAGAAGTTGGGGCTCAGGAAGGAGACCACGCCGATCAGCACCAGCAGCGCCACCAGGGATTTGTTCTCGATCCACCAGGCCTTGCTCATGACGCCACGGCGGGGAAGGGTTTGGGTTGTCATTGTGCTGCCTCTTGCTCTGCTTGCCACTGTTTGCCGACTGCCGCCGCCATCAGTTTCTCCTGATTGGCCTCGCGGGTGTTGAACTCTGCGCTGATGCGCCCTTCGTGCATCACCAGGATGCGATCACTCATGCCGAGCACTTCCGGCATCTCGGAGGAGACCAGGATGATGCTCATCCCCTCCTTCTTGAACTGGTTGATGAGCTGGTAGATCTCCTTCTTGGCCCCCACGTCGACGCCGCGGGTCGGCTCGTCCAGGATCAGTACCTTGGGCCTTGTCAGCAGCCCCTTGGCGATGGCCACCTTCTGCTGGTTGCCACCTGAGAGCAGCTTTATCAGCTGATCCTGACTCGGGGTCTTGATGTTGAACAGGCGCACATAGTCGCTCACCGCCTGGCGCTCGGCCTTGCCGTCAATCTTGCCGTGACTGATGAACTCGCCGAGGGCGCAGAGGCTCATGTTTTCACGCACCGAGAGCTCCAGCACCAGGCCGTCTCCCTTGCGATCCTCGGAGATATAGGCGATGCCGGCGGCCAGACCGTCAGCCGGGGTGCGCGGTACCAGCACCTTGCCATCGACCTCGACAGCGCCACTGCTAATGGGGCTGGCGCCATAGATGAGCTTCATCAGCTCGGTACGGCCAGAGCCCATCAGGCCGCTGAAGCCGAGGATCTCCCCCTGGCGCAGGGAGAAGCTCACCCCGCGCACGCCGGGACCGGCCAGATCTTTCACCTGCAGGCTGACGGGACCGAGCTCGCGCACGAGGCGCGGATATTGCTCCTCCAGCCGGCGACCCACCATCATCTCGATGATCCTGTCTTCGTCCAGCTCGCTCACCGCCTGCTCGCCGATCCATTTGCCGTCACGCAGCACTGTGACGCTGTCGCAGATCTGGAAGATCTCCTTGAGACGGTGGGAGATATAGACGATGCCGCAACCCTGCTCACGCAGCTCGCGGATGACCACGAACAGCTGCTCCGTCTCGGTGTCGGTCAGGGCATCGGTGGGCTCGTCCATGATGATGACGCTGGCATCGAACGACAGCGCCTTGGCGATCTCCACCATCTGCTGCTCGCCAATCGACAGATCCCCGAGCCGGGTGTCAGGTCCGTGCTTGACCCCGAGACGGGCCAGCAGGCCGCTTGCCCGCTCACGCAACTGCTTGTGGTCTATGTTGCCAAAGCGGGTGCGCGGCTCGCGGCCGAGGAAGATGTTGGCAGCAATCGACAACTCCGGCAGCAGGTTCAGCTCCTGGTGGATGATGCTGATCCCCTGATCCTGGGAGTCGCGCGGCCCCTTGAAGTGAACCGGCTGGCCGCGATAGCTGACGGTACCCGCATCGGCCTGATAGATGCCGGTCAGCACCTTCATCAGGGTGGATTTGCCGGCGCCATTTTCACCGAGCAGGGCCATCACCTGGCCCGGATAGACTCGCAGACCTGCTTCGTCGAGGGCGCGGACACCGGGGAAGGTCTTGACGATCCCGGTGAGCTCCAGAATGGGCGAGGGGGTTGTACTCATGGCTGATTCCTTCAAGGCTTAAAACGCCACACCGGCGCAGAGGATCAGGTTGGCGTAGGGAGTCACCTCGCCGCTGCGCACGATCGCCTTGCTCTGGCGGGAGCGGGTCTTGAACGCCTCGTGCTGGCAGTATTCGATGGTGATGGGCTTGCCCTGAGCCAAGGCGTGGGCTTCTAGCTGCGCAACCAGCGCCTGATGGGCATCCGGGCTGATCAGTTTAATCTCGCTCGCCATGATCACCTTCTCCACCACCAGATCGGTGAGCAGGGCGGTCAGCACTGTGCCCAGGCTGGGAGTGCCCGCCATCAGCGCCAGATCGATGCGCTCAGGCCCCGCCGGAATGGGCAGGCCCGCATCGCAGACGGTGATCTCGTCGGTATGGCCCATCTGTGCCACCAGGGCACTCAGGGGAGCATTGAGCAGCTTGCCTCGTTTCATACAACACCTCGGCGGCATGGGGACCGCATATCGATATTTATCTGGGCAACCGGTTACGCAACCGGTTGCGTCGTTGAGGCGAAAGATAGGCGCTAACCGTTAAGGGGTCTAGGAACAGATGACGAAAATGTGAAAACGATCTCAGTGATCAGGCCGTAGGAGGGAAAAACGGGTGCCAGAAGAGCACCCGTACCACGGAAAGAAAGGGTCAGAGGAGAAGGGCTTGTTGCACGGCGGGGCGCGCCAGCATACGCCTGGTATGGGCCGCCACCTTGGGAAACTCGTCGATGGCGACCCCATCGCTCTCGAGCCAGCTGGCCACCACGAACAGGTAGACGTCGGCCAGGCTGAAACGCTCCCCCAGCACCCAAGGGCCGGCCAGATAGTGGTGCTCTATCTCGGCAAAACCCTCGCGCATGTTCTGGGGCATCCTGGCCTTCATGGCGGCGATGGCGTGCTCGTCATCGGCCCAGCGGCTGCCGCGGCGGCCATGGGCATGGGAGACGTGCACCGTCGAGGCGAGGAAGCTGTGCACCTCCTGCATCCTGGCCAGCAGGAAGGGATCGTCCAGGGGGGCGAGCCCCGCATCGGGAAAACGCTGGGCCACGTAGAGCAGCAGGGCCGGGGTTTCGGTCAGCACGCCGCGCTCCGTCACCAGGGCCGGCACCCGCCCCTTGGGGTTGATGGCAAGGTAGGCGGGGGTGCGTTGCTCGCCGGCGGCGAGATCGAGGCGCTTGATCTGGTGCGGGGCACCGGCTTCCACCAGGGCGATGCGCACCGCCATGGCACAGGTACCGGGGGCGAGATAGAGCGTCAGTTCGGACATTGCAGCTTTCCTTGTGTGGGTGATCCGGGATGAAGTGCGCGAGAGAGCGAGTCTGTCGAGTCTTGGCCATCCATCCTACGCCCATGGCGGGCCAGGGCCAAGCCAGGCGAGCTGGGGGCTGGCAGAGGGGAGCGCGACAGCCTGCTTGTCAGTGAAATCAATGGCTTTCTGAACGGAAGATAACAGGAAAAACGACTACGCATGCCCGGTCAAACCGCTATAATGTGCCACCTTGGAACAGTCGCTTTTGAATGTTGGATAGTCAATTGAGTAATAGAATGCGGATCGGTGGAACCCTCGAACAGTCCCTCAGCCAGGGATACCGTCTGGACCTGCAAGGGGTGTTGAAAGAGGCCTGGCAACAGACCCGCCGCACCGGTTTCGGTCTGACGCTGGCCATCGCCGGGGTCATGGCGATCTGGATCCTGCTGAGCAACACCCTGCTGGCCCCCTATGTCGCCCAGGAAGGGGGTGACATGGACATGGCCCTGATATTGAGCCTGCTCATCACCGTCATCATGTCTCCCATGACCTCTTCCCTCGACATGTTGGGGTTGCAGCAGTCGGTGGGGGTGCGGGCCCGGCCGAACCAGGTGTTCGACTTCTTCCGTCACTTCCTGCGTCTGGGCTCCCTGAGCCTGCTGGGCAGCCTCATCACCAGCCTGTTCGGCCCTCTGTTTGAAATGCTGGGCCTGCCGGTGATGCTGGCCTTCATTCCCTCAGCCCTGGTGGGCATGGGGCTGGTGTTCACCGTGCCCCTGGTGCTGGAGCGCGGCCTGTCGCCGGCCCAGGCCATCCTGGTCTCCCTCAAGCTGTTCGCCCGCGGCTGGCCCAGCATAGTGCTGTTGCATGGCGTCATGCTGGCGCTGTTTTTCCTGGCCATCATCCCCATGGGCATAGGCCTTATCTGGGTGGCCCCCCTCTATTTCAACCTCAAGGGGATCCTCTATCGGGATCTGTGCGGGGTCGCCGTGGAGGTGACCGAAGTGGCGGACAATGCCGCCACCGGGCAAGGGCCCGATCATTTCAACGCTTGATGCAAAAGGATTGCATATGAAGCTGGTTCGACATGGCATGGCTGCAAGTCTGCTGATAGTGCCGGTGCTGTGCGTGGCGGCGCCCTCGCTGGATCTGCAATACAGCACCTTCTACAGCCAGATGAAGACCTTTGCCAAGGGCGAGTTTGGTGATGCCAGGCTGGGGTTTTATCTGACCGACCCGCAAAGTGGCCAGCGCTGCGGGCTCGCCTCGGCCCGGGTCTCGACCCTGGACAGGGACGTTGCCGCCGAGGTGACCATAGACAGCGAGCTGCGGCTGCCCTATGACGACGATCTCAATCTCGACAAGGCGACCGTGGTGGTGGAGCTGACCGAACCACATGCCGCCTGCGACATGTCGGTGCAGGTGATGGCCGATGCGCCCCCTGCATCGGATGGTCCGGGGTTCAGGGTGAGCGAGGTGGTGGCACGCCAGCAGGAGATGCAGTCGCTGCTGGACAAGCTGGCCGGCATGGTCGGCAAGCACTTCCTGCCGGACATGGCGGGGGTGCGAGTGACCCTGGTGCAGCCGAGCGGCACCGCCTACCTCATCGACGGTGCCCGTCAGCAGCCTCTCCCCTGGCAGGATGGTCAGCTGCTGCTTCGCAACGAGCAACTCGCGGACTTCGCGGCGGGCAAGTTGCAGCTTGAGGGAGAGATACTGCGACTGACTCCCTGGTTGCATAAAGGCTGAAGACGGCGGGTGCCAGACAGATAAAGAAAAGGAGCGCATGGCGCTCCTTTTTCGTGGTGGCTGGCAGGGCGCTCAACGCACCTCTATCACATCCAGCACATCCATCTCATCGATGTTGAGCAGGGGCGCGGTCGGCAGCTCGGGTGGATCGAATGCCTTGTCGCCGCCATCTATGATGCCGGAGTCGCGGTTGATGCTCTTGAAGTCAAACAGCTTGTGATCCAGCAGGTGGCTCGGGATCACGTCCTGAATGGCGGTAAACATGGTCTCTATCCGGCCGGGGAAGCGGCGATCCCAGTCCTGCATCATCTGCTTGATGGCCTTGCGCTGCAGGTTCTCCTGGGAGCCGCACAGGTTGCACGGGATGATGGGGAAGGCCTTGACCTCGGCGTAGCGCACCAGGTCCTTCTCCTTGCAGTAGGCCAGGGGGCGGATCACCACGTTCTTGCCATCGTCGCTCACCAGCTTGGGGGGCATGGACTTGAGCTTGCCGCCGTAGAACATGTTGAGGAACAGGGTCTCGAGGATGTCATCCCTGTGGTGGCCGAGGGCAATCTTGGTGCAGCCCAGCTCCTGGGCGGTGCGGTAGAGAATGCCGCGGCGCAGACGGGAGCAGAGGGCGCAGGTGGTCTTGCCTTCCGGTACCTTGTCCTTGACGATGGAGTAAGTGTCTTCCTCGACGATCTTGAAGTCGACGCCGAGGGCGGCCAGGTATTCCGGCAGCACGTGCTCGGGGAAGCCGGGTTGCTTCTGATCCAGGTTGACGGCCACGAGATCGAAATGGATGGGGGCGCTGGCCTTCAGGCTCATCAGGATGTCGAGCATGGCGAAGCTGTCTTTGCCGCCAGACAGGCACACCATGATCTTGTCACCCTCTTCAATCATGTTGAAGTCGGCGATGGCCTGACCCACGTTGCGCCGCAGGCGTTTCTGCAGCTTGTTGAAACTGTATTTCTCTTTGGCGTTAAGCTCTTCTAGCATGGCCTCAAACCCGGGACAAAAATAAGCGGCTTATTATAGCCATGTCCCGGGGGAGGGCAAGAAACGCTTATGCAGGATGACGCCTGTCATCTACTGGGCAGCTGTAATCATCGGGTTTGAGGATCAGGATGTCGCAGTTGAGCCGATCGACCACATGCTCCGCGGTGTTGCCGAGCAGGGCGGCGGAGAGACCGGTACGACCGACGCACCCCATGATCATCAGGGTAGACTTGAGTTCGTCCGCCATGTCCGGCAGCACCTCCTCCGGCAACCCTTCCGCCACCTTGGTCCACATGTGATTGATGCCGAATTGATCGGCATGCTCTCGCAGCAGATCTTCGTGATGCTTGCGAATGGCGTCGTTGTAGGCGTTGGGATCGAACTCCGGCAGCTCGATGGCCACATTCACCGGCGTGCCGGGGTAGGTGTTGACCAGATAGAGGTTGGAGCCGAGCAGATCGGCGATGGCGACGCCCTCGCGGGTGATGCGCTCATTGAGCACTTTTTGCTCCAGATCATCGCTTGAGCAGTTGATGGCGGCAATGATGTTGCCGCCCCGCTGCCAGTGACCCTCCTTGACCAGCAGGACGGGGCAGGGGCACTTGCGCAGCAGGTGCCAGTCGGTGGGGGTGAAGATGAAGGTTTGCAGGAAGGAGTGCTTGTGGGTCGCCTTGACCACCAGATCGTGGCGATGCTCCAGCACTTCCTGGATGACGCACTCAAAGGGTCTATTGTGCCACAGCACCTTGATCTCGCACTCCAGCCCCCTGGCGCGATAGGGTTGCAGTATCTCGTCCAGCCACTCCCGGCGCTGGGCAATGACGCCGTGGCGCATCTCTTCCCGCTCATCCACCGACAGCATGGCGGTCATCTCGTACGAGAAGTCGTAAATCGTCAGGAGCAGGGTCAGCTGGGCGCCCTCGTCCAGCTCGGCGACCTTGACCGCGCGTTCGAGCGCGATCTGGCGCTCCTCTTCCGGGTTGATCACCACCAGAATGTTTCGGTACTTGACCATGTTCTCCTCCTTGGCAAAAACGCCAATTATGGCAACTCTTTAGCCATTACAGCTTAGCCCAAGGGGGGAGACGGGAAGGTGTGCCGGATCAAATTTCAGGGTGAACCGATCCGGCAACAGAGGGGAAAGGGGTGATCAGCCGCAGGCAGGGCGAGTGGCGCCGGCCATGACGCCGAGGGCCACGTGATCCAGCACTGTAATGTATTTGCCCTTGACGCTGATGAGGCCAGACTTCTGGAAACGACCGAGCAGACGGCTGATGGTCTCGACGGTGAGGCCAAGGTAGTTGCCGATGTCACCCCGGGTCATGGAGAGACGGAACTCCTTGGCGGAGAAGCCGCGCTCGGAGAAACGCACCGAGAGGTTGTGCAGGAAGGCGGCGAGGCGCTCTTCCGCATTCTTCTTGGAGAGCAGGAGTATCATCTCCTGATCGCCCATGATCTCGTTGCTCATCAGGCGCATGATCTGCTGGCGGAGCTTGGGCATCTTGCCGGAGAGATCGTCGAGCACATCGAACGGGATCTCGCACACCATGGCAGTTTCCAGCGCCTGGGCGAAGGAGGGGTGTGCCTGCTTGTGGATGGCATCGAAACCGACCAGATCCCCCGCAAGGTGGAAGGCGGTGATCTGCTCGTCACCCTGTTCGGTGATGGTGTACGACTTGATGGTCCCGGAACGGATGGCGTAGAGCGACTTCAGTTCATCTCCGGCCTTGAACAATTCCTCACCCTTCTGGATCGGCTTTTTACGCTCGATGATGCTGTCCAGCTGATCGAGCTCACTGTCGTTCAGGGTGAAGGGAATGCAGAGCTGACTGATGCTGCAATCCTGGCAATGAATTGCACAGCCACCGCTCTGAATACGTCTGCCAGGTTTCTTGTCCGGGATCATAGGCTCATATGAATAATTGATTTATATCAAACAAGTTTACCACCAACTCATCCGTTTTGGATAGGGTTTCAAAAGGATGCCAGCCCGATCCAGAGGGTATGCAAGCCATAGGCAATGAGCAGCAAGGCCCCGCCGAGGCGCAGGCTGCGCAGGGTCAACCAGTAGCGCAATCTGTCTGCCAGCCCCCCCAGGGCGAACAGTGTCGGCAGGGTCCCAAGACCAAAGCTCAGCATGATGAGCGCGCCGCCACCGGCGGAGCCTGCCGCCGCGCTCCAGGTCAGCATGGAGTAGACCAGACCGCAGGGCAGCCAGCCCCACACCATGCCAAAGGGAAGCGCCTGCCAGGCCGAGGTGAAGGGGATGAACTTGCCAGCCAGCGGCTTAATGATGGGCCAGAATTTTGCGCCGAGCCGCTCCAACAGCAGTATCCCCTGCCACCAGCCCGCCAGATAGAGGCCGAGGGCTATCATCAGCAGGGCCGCAATGAGGCGCAAGCCAGCGATGGCGTGCTTGCCGGCCCCGAGCTCGCTGGTGGTGGCCAGCAGTCCACCCACCAGGGCGCCGGCCAGCACATAGCTCAGGATCCGCCCCAGGTTGTAGTTGAGCAGGTAGCCAAGGCGTCCCCAGAAGTGCTGCTTCCCGGCGGGGATGGCCATGGAGAGGGCGGCGGAGACGCCGCCGCACATGGCGATGCAGTGGCCTGAGCCTGCCAGTCCCACCAGCAGGGCGCCCATCAGATCAAGGCTGCTTGTCATCACTCGGCTGATCCTTGCCCTTGGTGGTGGCTTGCTCCTCGTCAAACAGTATGTTGGAGCCCTGGCGGTCGAGATCCTCGAACTGCTCCGAGCGAATGGCCCAGAAGAAGACGGCCCCCGCTATGATGACGAACAGGATGGCGATGGGGATCAGGACAAAAATGATGTTCATGGGGGCTACCTTGCATTCATCCGTGGCAATCGACCCCCATGGTAACCCTGTTCGGGCAGGGGGCCAGCCGCTATCAGCGAGAAATGTGGCCTGCATCGGAGGCAGGCCACATTTTCAGCTTTTTCCCGCACTTGCTCATCGATTGAGGCGCATGGAGTTGGTTACTACTATGAGGGAGCTCAGGGACATGCCCGCCGCCGCCAGATAGGGGGGCAGCCAGCCGCTCGCCGCCAGCGGCAACACTAGCAGGTTGTAACCGATGGACCAGGCGAAGTTCTCCTGGATGATCCTGCGGGTGCGCAGCGCCAGGGCACGGGCAGTCAGCAGGCGGGAGAGATCGTCGGCCAGCAGAATGGCGTCGGCGCTGTTCTTCGCCAGATCCGTGCCGCCCGCCATGGCGAAGGAGGCATGGGCACCGGCCAGCACGGGGGCGTCGTTGATGCCATCCCCCACCATGATGCTGATGTCTCCCGCCGCTTCCCGGGCCTTGAGGTAGGCCAGCTTGCCATCGGGGGTGACCCCTTTCACCAGCTCATCGACCCCGAGTTCACGGGCCACGGCGTCGGCCTGAGGGGAGCTGTCGCCGGTGAGGATGGTGGTCTGCAGCCCGGCCGCCTTGAAGGCCTGGATCAGGGCACCGGCATCCGCCCGCACCGTATCGGCCAGGGTGAAGCGGGCGAGCGGTCCTGTCTCGTCTGCCAGATAGATGGCCAGCCCCTGGGTCGCCTCTTGCTCGTCAGCCAGCGCTAGCCAGCGGGCGCTGCCGATGCGGTAATGCTTGCCTGCGATCCTGCCCTGGATGCCGTGGCCTATGACGGGGGTTACCTCGCTGGCCGCCGGCAGCATGGCATCCTCTGCCCCCTGGCTGCGAAACGCGCGGGCAATGGGGTGCTCGGAGTAGGCTTCCAGCGCGCGGGCTATGGCCAGGCAGTCCGTTTCAGCGAGTCCGGCCAGGGGCTGAATGGCCACCAGGCTGATGTTGCCCGTGGTCAGGGTGCCGGTCTTGTCCATCACCACCCGGTTGGCCTTGGTCAAGATGTCCAGCACATGGCCACGGCGCAGCAGTATGCCGCTGCGGGTCAGGTGGGCGGTGGCCGAGGTGAGCGCCGTCGGGGTCGCCAGCGACAGGGCGCAGGGGCAGGTGGCTACCAGCACCGACAGGGTGACCCAGAAGGCCCGCTCCGGCGCATGGAAGTGCCAGAAGGTCCAGACGGCGGCGGCGATGAACAGCAGCACCAGGATGAAATGGCGTGAAAGCACATCCGCCAGCTGAGCGATGGCGGGTTTGTCATCCAGCGCGTGATCCTGCAGCCGCATGATCTGGGCGAGGCGCGACTCTTCGATGGGGTGGCTGACCCGGATCTCGAGAGGCGCATCCGTGTTGATGGTGCCAGCGAAGACGGGATCCCCCGCCTGCTTGAGCAGGGGCAGCTGCTCGCCGGTCAGCATGGCTTCGTTGAGGCTGGCCTGCCCCAAAGTGATGATGCCGTCGGCGGGCAGGGTAGCACCGGCCAGCACCCGGACCCTGTCCCCCACCCGCAGCGTCTTGGCGGCCACCTCGTGCTCGCCATCTGCAT
Organism: Aeromonas rivipollensis; assembly: GCF_037811135.1. Classification (NCBI taxonomy): domain Bacteria; kingdom Pseudomonadati; phylum Pseudomonadota; class Gammaproteobacteria; order Aeromonadales; family Aeromonadaceae; genus Aeromonas; species Aeromonas rivipollensis. Next base: position 2,245,013 of record NZ_CP149130.1, read on the forward strand.
CGATGCGGGTGGCCATGATGGGCACCAGGCGCGCCAGGTTGGAGCTGGACTCGGATGCCTTGCGCCTCGCCCTGAGCTCTAGCAGGCGGCCCAGCAGCAGGAAGAAGACGAACATGGTGATGGAGTCGTAATAGACCTCACCCGTGTTGAAGACGGTGGCCCAGATGGAGGCGACGAAGGCGCCGATGAGGGCCAGCGACACAGAGACATCCATGGAGAGGTGACCCTGTTTCAGGCTGCGCCAGGCCCCTGCGTAAAACGGCTGGGCCGAGTAGATCATGATGGGGGTGGAGAGCAGCAGGCTTATCCACTTGAAGTAGATCATGAATTCCTCCTCGACGCTGATGAAGAGATCCATGTAGAGCGCCACGGCGCACATCATCACCTGCATGGAGCCGAGGCCGGCCAGCGCCATGCGGAACATGTAGCTGCGCACCTCGCGGGCGTAGAGGGCCTCCTGGCTGTGGGTCTGGAAGGGGTAGGCGCGGTAGCCTATCTTGGCGAACCCCTTGAGGATGTCGCTTAACGAGAGCTTGTCCGGGTCCCACTTGATGCGGGCGCGGTGGGTGGTGGTATTGACGTTGACATAGTGCAGCCCCGGCAACCCCATCAGGTGGCGCTCGATGAGCCAGGCGCAGGCGGCGCAGGTCAATCCCTCCACGCTGAGCCGGATCTCCCGCAGGGTGCCCGTCTCGGTGATGAACTCCTGCTGCACCTCGGCCAGATCGTAGTGGGTGAGGGCGGCGAGCTCGCTCGGAACCAGCTCCCCCTTGATACCTGGGGCGGTGCGGTGTTCGTAGTAACTGGCAAGGCCGCATTCGAGAATGGTCTGTGCCACTGCCTGACAGCCAGGGCAGCACATGGGTTGCACTATCCCCTTGATCTCCAGGGTAAAGTTACTGCCAGTGGGAACCGGTTCACCACAGTGAAAACAGCCGGTCATGATCATTATCCCTCTTTGGAGCTGCCCTTGTGGGCGAGATAAGGGAGGACGCCGTCATGCCTGGATGAACGTTACCGCTCATCAAGGGCTCAGCGTCCCTTGGGATCGAGTTCCAAGGGGGCCTTGGTCGGCAGTTGCGCCGTCTCTTGCAGGCGCCACTCGTGATTGAAGGCATCGACCCGGATGTGCCACTTGCCGGTGAGGGGCTGGTCCAGCATCAGACGATAGACCCCCTTGCCATCGGCAGTGAGCAGATGATCGCTGTCCCGACCTGCCAGGGTCGGGTGGAACAGGGAGAGGTGCAGTGCCTGACCGGCGGGGATCTCCCCCGACAGGGGCTTCAAGGTCAGCTCCTTGTCGCTGACCGAGAGCTCGACGCGGATACCGAGGGCCTCGGCGCGATCGAACTTGCTGAGATCCTGATTAATCTCCTTGCCCTGTTTGTAATAGTCTTCCGCCACCAGGTTGACCCCATCCTGGCTGGCGATGATGGCGGTGGCAATACTGCCGATCACGGCGGCGCAGGGGAGGGCGATGATGAACCAGGGCCAGAACTGGCGATACCAGGGTTGAGTCATGGTGCTACCGAAACATATGGTTAACGAAATGGAGGGATTCTTGCCAACACAAGATAACAAAAAGCCTCGAAGAGTCGAGGCTTTTTGCTGCGTAATCACGTGCTTATCACATGTTACTGCTTATTTTACTGCGCCTGGTGGGACAAACTATAGACATAGGATGCCAGCAGGTGGACCTTGTCTTCTCCCAGTATATCCTTCCAGGCCGGCATCACACCGTGACGACCATGGGTGATGGTCTGTTCGACCACCTGACGAGAGCCGCCATACAACCAGGTGTTGTTGGTGAGATCCGGTGCGCCGAAGGCGATACCGCCCTTGGCATCCGGACCGTGACAGGCGGCGCACATGGCGAAACGGGCTTCCCCCTTCTTGGCTTCCACCAGATCGACCTTGCGGCCGGACAGGCTCAGCACATAGGAGGCAACCTCCTTCACCCCATCCTGACCCAGGATCTCGCCCCAGGCGGCCATGACCCCCTGACGACCGCCCATGATGGTGGTCTTGATCTGGTCAGGCTGACCGCCCCATTGCCATTCGCTGTCGGTCAGGTTCGGGAAACCGCGACCGCCGCGGGCATCGGAGCCGTGGCACTGGGAGCAGTTCTGCAGGAACAGACGCTGGCCCACTTTCAGGGCTTCCGGATCCTTGGCGATCTCGGTGATCTCCTTGTAGCTCTTGCCGTCGGCCTGGTAGGTCAGCTCGCGGAACTTGGCGCCATAGACCTCATCGGCCTTGGTCAGCTCACGATCATACTCGACCGCGAGGCCTTCCGCCTTGGCAGACGTCACCGCGGCCTTGGATTCGGCCAGGGAGCGAACGTCCTGGTTGGAACTCTGCCAGCCCAGCAGGCCTTTGAAGTTGCCGAGGCCAGGGAAGGCGAGCAGGTAGACCAGACCGGTCACGATGAAGAAGAGGAACATGTAGGACCACCACTTCGGCAGCGGGTTGTTGATCTCCTCGATACCGTCGAAGGTGTGCCCCATGGGTTGACCCTCGGGGGAGCCCATCTTGTCCTTCATGCACCACATCAGCAGCAGGAAGCAGCCGAGTATGGTGCCCAAGCTTATGACGGTCACAAAAATGCTAAACAAAGTGCTCATTATTGCTTCGCTCCTGCGTTCTTGTTATCAGCACTGGGTTGCTCGTCGTCGGCAAAAACCAGGTTGGCAGCCTCGTCGAAGGAGGCCTTGCGGCGCTTGCTGTAAGCCCAGACGATGATGCCGATCATGATGATCATCAGCAGCAGGGTATACAGGCCGCGAAATGTGCCGTAATCCATATCCCGACTCCTTATTTCAGGGCATGACCCAGTGATTGCAGATAGGCCACCAGGGCATCGAGTTCGGTCTTGCCCTTCACGGCATCGCTCGCCCCCTTGATGTCCTCATCGGTATAAGGCACGCCGAAGTTGTCCCGGAACAGCGCCAGCTTCTTGCCGGTCAGCTCGCCGGTCAGGACGTTGGTGTCGAGCCAGGGGAAGGCGGGCATGTTGGACTCGGGCACCACGTCCCGCGGGTTGATCAGGTGAGCGCGATGCCAGTCGTCGGAATAACGACCGCCGACCCGGGCCAGATCCGGGCCTGTACGCTTGGAGCCCCACAGGAAGGGGTGCTCCCACACGCTCTCGCCGGCGACCGAGTAGTGACCGTAACGCTCGGTCTCGGCGCGGAACGGACGGATCATCTGGCTGTGACAGACGGTGCAGCCTTCGCGGATGAAGATGTCGCGCCCTTCCATCTGCAGGGCGGTGTAGGGCTTGAGGCCCTCCACCGGCTCTGTGGTCTGTTTCTGGAAGAACAGCGGGGTGATTTCGACCAGGCCCCCCAGGCTGATGGCAAAGATGATGCCTATCACCAGCATGGGTACGCTCTTTTCAAAGATCTCGTGACGATTATTGTTGCTCATGCTTTGACCTCTTCAATCATGCTGGCTGTGCGACGGGTTCCAGGGAACCCTTGGGCGCAGTGATGGTGCGATAGGCGTTGTAGGCCATCAGCAACATGCCGGTGACGAAGAAGCAGCCACCCAGGAAGCGCACGAAGTAGAAGGGATAAGAAGCCTGCAGCGCTTCCACGAAGCTGTAGGTCAGGGTGCCGTCATCGTTGACCGCACGCCACATCAGCCCCTGCATCACGCCGGAAATCCACATGGAGACGATGTAGAGCACTGTGCCCACGGTCGCCAGCCAGAAGTGAACGTTGATGAGGCGGATGCTGTACATGCGGCCCTGCTCGAACAGGTTCGGGATCAGGTGGTACACGGCGCCGATGGAAACCATGGCAACCCAGCCCAGGGCACCGGAGTGGACGTGACCTATGGTCCAGTCGGTGTAGTGGGAGAGGGCGTTGACCGTCTTGATCGCCATCATGGGGCCTTCGAAGGTGGACATGCCGTAGAACGACAGGGACACGATCAGGAAGCGCAGTATGGGGTCATAGCGCAGTTTGTGCCAGGCACCGGAGAGGGTCATGATGCCGTTGATCATGCCGCCCCAGGAGGGTGCGAACAGGATCAGGGACATCACCATGCCCAGTGACTGGGCCCAGTCTGGCAGGGCGGTGTAGTGCAGGTGGTGCGGGCCGGCCCAGATATAGAGGGAGATCAGCGCCCAGAAGTGCACTATGGAGAGACGGTAGGAGTAGACCGGGCGTCCCGCCTGCTTGGGCACGAAGTAGTACATCATCCCCAGGAAGCCGGCCGTCAGCAGGAAACCGACCGCGTTGTGGCCGTACCACCACTGCACCATGGCATCCATGGCACCGGAATACATGGAGTAGGACTTCATGCCGGACAGCGGCACTTCCATGTTGTTGACGATGTGCAGCACGGCCACAGTGACGATGAAGGCACCAAAGAACCAGTTCGCCACATAGATGTGGGAAGTGGTGCGTTTGACCAGGGTGCCGAAGAAGACGATGGCGTAACTCACCCAGACCACGGCGATGGCGATGTCGATGGGCCACTCCAGCTCGGCATACTCCTTGGAGGTGGTGTATCCCAGCGGCAGCGAAATGGCGGCAGACAGGATGATCGCCTGCCAGCCCCAGAACACGAAGGAGGCAAGCTTGCCACCGAACAGTCTGACCTGGCAGGTGCGTTGCACCACATAAAAGGAGGTGGCCATCAGGGCACTGCAACCAAACGCGAAGATGACCGCGTTAGTGTGCAGGGGACGCAGGCGACTGTAAGTCAGCCAGGGGGTATCAAAGTTGAGGGCAGGCCAGATCAACTGGGCTGCGATCAGTACACCAACCGACATACCGACAATTCCCCAGACAATCGTCATGACGGTGAACTGGCGTACAACGGTGTAGTTGTACTCAGGGTGGTTTGTTGTATGGCTCATCGTTGTATTCCGCTTCCGATGCTGTTGTTTGTTTTTTGCCCGGTGTTCGGGACCATTTTCACCCCTGATTTGCAGAATCCTCTCGTTAACACCTGTTAATAAAAGGAAAAGCAAAAGGTGGTTAAATGAAAATTCATTGAGAATGATACTGAACTGACCGGTAAAATAACAGTACAAACAGTGATATATTTGGCTCCAGCGGGTCTCGTGTCCGCCAGTTTTTACCTTGCGCAAGATCACGAAAATCGCATTTTTAAAGTACCTTACAGGGCTGTTTTTTCATGAAAGAGAGACTCACTTCACGCAAAATCGTGCACTTGACCATAGTGCTGGCCATTTTGCTCTCCCTGATGGCCTATCGGACCTGGTTTTCGGGCCCGCCGAGGGGGGTGGCGACGGCAACAAATGATCAGATTTGTGATCTGTCCCACAGCAGTTGTCCCCTTCTCGTCGGTGGCAAGCCCCTGACGGCCAGCATAGACGGCTTGCCGATCCGCCCTGAACATGACTTTGTGTTGCGCCTTCAGGGGGGATCCCCCGCCATCACCCCCATCAAGGCCTGGCTGGAGGGCAAGACCATGTTCATGGGGCTCATCCCGGTGCAACTCGAGGCGAAGGAGGGGGGCTGGCAGGGGGCCGCTCAGGTTGGGAGCTGCACCACTGAGGCCATGGAGTGGCTGCTCAATATCGAGTGGAGCAATGGCCAGCGCCAGCAACTGGCGCTGGGGGTTTCACACTGACAGGAAGCCGCTGTTTGCGGCCCAGGAGGGGGGAGAAGTGAAATTTGATTTGAATTTTTCAGGCAGGTCGGTACCTTGCATTCATTATCAAGGAGTGAAGTTCATTTAATCATGATTGAAAAACAAGCATTTTATCGCACCCTCAACCAGCAGGCCCAGGCGCTGCTGGAGGGTGAACCCGACCTGATTGCCAACCTGGCGAATCTGTCTGCCCTGCTCAATCAGGAGCTGGCTGACATCAACTGGGTCGGTTTTTATCTGTTGCAAGGGGAAACCCTGGTGCTCGGCCCCTTCCAGGGCAAGCCGGCCTGCGTGCGCATTCCGGTGGGCCGCGGTGTCTGCGGCACGGCGGTGGCCGAGGGCAAGACCCAGCTGGTGGATGACGTACATCAGTTCACGGGTCACATCGCCTGCGACGGCGCCAGCAATTCTGAAATCGTGATTCCGCTGCGTCGCGGTGGTGAGATCATCGGGGTGCTGGACGTGGATAGTCCGATTTTTAACCGTTTCGACCAGGAGGACCGGATTGGCCTCGAAGAAACGGTGCAAATTTTGGAAAGCATGCTCTAAGTCATTGCTAGATGGTTCGCAAAAGGTCCCAAGCTCTCTATAATAGGGCCTTTGTTGTGTTCGGGCATGCCCGTGCGTCTATATGAAAGCCAAGGTTATACATGGAAAACACTGAAAAGCTGAAGAACAGTAAAGAGATCGTTGCCTACCTGGTCGAGAAATTCCCGGCCTGCTTCATCGCTGAAGGAGAGGCCAAGCCACTCAAGATTGGCATCTTCCAGGATCTGGCCGCGCGTCTTGCTGATGACGAGAGAGTCTCCAAGACCATGCTGCGCTCTGCTCTGCGTCAATACACCTCCAGCTGGCGTTACCTGCATGGCCTCAAGGCTGGCCAGGCCCGTGTCGATCTGGATGGCAACCCCGGTGAGCTGCTGACCGAAGAGCACATCGAACATGCCAAACAGGCCCTCAAGGAGAGCAAAGAGCGTGTCTTTGCCAGCCGCCGCACCAACACCAAGGAGAAGGAAGACAAGCCCAAGCAGCCGCGCCGCAACGCGCCGCGCAAGGCCGATGCCCCTCGCTCCGACAAGCCCAAGTCCGCTCCCAAGGCCGCGCCTGTAGCCGATGCTCCTCTGGTCAAAGTGGATGCCGCCACCCTGAAAGTGGATCAAGGCGTGCGCGTCGTGCTGGGCAAGTCTCCTGTGCCTGCGACCATCAAGGAAGTGACCAAGGATGACGTACAGGTTCAATTGCAGACCGGCATGATGTTGCGGGTCAAGTTCGAGCATCTGGTTCTCTAAGGAGACGAATGTTGAAGCATGGCGTGATTCGTTTTTCCCTCGTTGCCTGTAGCCTGGCGCTCGCCGGGCTCGCACAGGCCATCGAGCCGGTGCTCAAGGAAAGTGATTTGCCTGTGTTGGCTCAGGAGAGCCAACATGCTACGGCCAGCAAGCGAATTGCCAATCTGTTTACCCGCTCTCACTACAAACAGTTCAAGTTGGACGATGCCTTTTCCTCCGTGATATTTGACAAATATCTGGAGAATCTGGACTACAGCCGCAACCTGTTTCTGGCCTCTGACATCAGCCGTTTTGAAAAGTACCGTACCGGTTTTGACACCGACCTCGAGAGAGGGCGTCTGGCTCCGGCCTACGAGATGTTCAACCTGAGTCAGCAGCGGCGTTACGAGCGGTTCGAATACGCCCTCAAACTGCTCGACACTCCCCTGGATTTCACCCAGCCTGACAATTACATCTTCGATCGGGAAGGGGCTCCCTGGCCCAAAGACGAGGCCGAGCTCAACGAGCTGTGGCGTCAACGGGTCAAGTTCGATGCCCTGAGCCTCAAGCTCAGCGGCAAGGAGTGGCCCGAGATCAAGGAGCTGCTTGGCAAGCGTTACAACAACGCCATCAAGCGGATGTCCCAGACCGAGAGCGAGGATGTGTTCCAGCTCTTCATGAACTCCTTCGCCCGTGCCATCGAGCCCCACACCAGCTACCTCTCGCCGCGCAGCGCCGATCGCTTCAACACCGAGATGAACCTCTCGCTGGAGGGCATAGGTGCCGTGCTGCAGGCCGAGGATGACTTCACCGTCATCCGCTCCCTGGTGCCCGGCGGCCCGGCGGCCAAGTCCAACCACCTCAAACCCGATGACAAGATCACCGGGGTGGGACAGGACGATGGCAAGATTGTCGATGTGATCGGCTGGCGTCTCGACGACGTGGTCGAACTCATCAAGGGGCCCAAGGGCAGCAAGGTGAAGCTGGAGATCCAGCGCGGCAAGGGCGCGACCGCCAAGACCGAGCTGGTGGAGCTGACCCGCGACAAGGTGCGCCTGGAAGACAGGGCCGCCAAGTCCAAGGTGATCAACGCCGAAGGCAAGAAGATAGGGGTACTCGAGATCCCGAGCTTCTACGTCAATCTCCATGACGACGTCATCAAGGAGCTCTCCAGCCTCAACAAGCAGAAGATAGATGGCCTCATCGTCGACCTGCGCGGCAACGGCGGTGGTGCCCTGACGGAAGCCTCGGCCCTGAGCGGTCTCTTCTTCGCCAGCGGTCCAGTGGTGCAGATCCGTGATCACATGGGCCGTATCACGGTCAATGGCGACGATGACGGCAACGTCTACTACGGCGGCCCCATGTCGGTGATGATCGACCGCTACAGCGCCTCGGCCTCCGAGATCTTCGCCGCCGCCATGCAGGATTACGGCCGCGCCCTGATCCTCGGCGAAAACTCGTTCGGCAAGGGCACTGTGCAGCAGCATCGCAGCCTCGCCAAGGTCTACGACTTCTACGAGCAGCCGCTGGGTCACGTGCAGTACACCATCGCCAAGTTCTACCGGATCGATGGCGGCAGCACCCAGAACAAGGGGGTGGCGCCGGACATCAACTTCCCGACCGCCGTCTCGCCGGACGAGACCGGGGAGAGCCGGGAGTTCAACGCCTTGCCCTGGGACAAGATAGCCTCGGCCAGTTACGACAAGCTGGGGGACTTCTCCAGTCTGCTGCCCAAGTTGAAGTCGGCTCACGAGGCGCGGATCGCCAAGGATCCTGAATTTGCCTACGTGATGCAGGACATCAAGGAGTATCAGGCGGACAAGGACAAGAAGTCGGTCTCCCTGAACGAAGCCGAGCGACTGGCGGATCAGGCCAAGCAGGACGAGAAGGCGCTGGCGCGAGCCAACGAGCGACTGACCCGCCTTGGCAAGCCGACGGTGAAGAGCCTGGATGAACTGCCTGCCGATTTCGAGGCCCCCGACGAGTATCAGATCGAAGCCGCAAACATCACGGCGGATCTGGCGAGACTCAGCAAGGGCTGAGTGTCCAGGGTGGCATCCACATGAATACAAGGGCGACTCAGGTCGCCCTCTCTTTTGGCTGAATGCAAACTATTTGACCCTGCGGGATCGTTGTGACAGCCTCTGACACGTTGATAACAACGCGTGGAAGCACACAATAATGACCGATCACTCCCAGGCCATGACGGCCAAGTATCGCCAGGATTACCGGGCGCCCCTCTACTGGATCGACAGCATCGATCTCGATTTTCAGCTGCAGGAGCCCCTGACCCGGGTAACCGCCATCTCCCGGCTGCGCCGCAGCGGCGAGCACAACGAGCCCCTGGTGCTGGATGGGGAAGGATTGGTCTTGCACAGCGTCAGCGTGGACGGTGTCCCCTACACCCGGTTCGAGCAGGGGGAGAGCAGCCTGACCCTGTTCAACCTGCCCGCCGAGTGCGTGCTGACCATAGTCACGGATCTGGATCCCGCCGTCAACACGGCGCTGGAGGGACTCTACAAGTCCGGCGACGCCTACTGCACCCAGTGCGAGGCCGAAGGGTTCCGCCGCATTACCTATTACCTGGACAGGCCCGACATCCTGGCCCGTTACAGCACCCGGATCACCGCCGACAAGGCCAAATACCCCTATCTGCTCTCCAACGGCAACAAGGTCGACAGCGGCGAGCTGGACGGCGGCCGCCACTTCGTGCAGTGGCAGGATCCCTTCCCCAAGCCGAGCTACCTGTTTGCCCTGGTGGCCGGTGACTTCGACGTGGAGCGGGGTAGCTACGCTACCCGTAGCGGCCGCAAGGTGGCCCTCGAGATCTTCGTCGACAAGGGGAACCTCGATCGCGCCGGTTTCGCCATGGAGAGCCTGATCAACGCCATGCGCTGGGACGAGCAGCGTTTCGGCCTCGAGTATGACCTCGACATCTACATGATCGTCGCGGTGGACTTCTTCAACATGGGCGCCATGGAGAACAAGGGGCTCAACATCTTCAACTCCAAGTTCGTGCTGGCCAACCCGGCCACCGCCACCGACGGCGACTACCACGGCATAGAGCGGGTCATCGCCCACGAATACTTCCACAACTGGACCGGCAACCGCGTCACCTGCCGCGACTGGTTCCAGCTCAGCCTCAAAGAGGGGCTGACGGTATTCCGGGATCAGGAGTTCTCCTCGGACCTGGGCTCGCGCGGGGTCAACCGCATCAACAACGTGCGTACCGTGCGCGGCCCGCAGTTTGCCGAAGATGCCGGCCCCATGGCCCATCCCATCCGCCCGGATGTGGTGATCGAGATGAACAACTTCTACACCCTGACCATCTACGAGAAGGGGTCGGAAGTGATCCGCATGCTGCACACCCTGCTGGGTGAGGATAATTTCCAGGCCGGCATGCGCCTCTACTTCGAGCGCCACGACGGCTCGGCCGCCACCTGCGATGACTTCGTGCAGGCGATGGAAGATGCTTCCGGTGTGGATCTCGGCCGTTTCCGTCGCTGGTACAGCCAGTCCGGCACCCCCGAGCTGACCGTGACCGACGACTACGATGCCGCCAGCGGCGTCTATCGCCTCCACGTGCGCCAGCACACCCCGCCGACCCAGGATCAGCCGCAAAAACTGCCGCTGCACATTCCCCTCGACATCGAGCTCTATGACGAGCAGGGGGCTGCCATTGCGCTGCAATACCAGGGCAAGGCCATCGGCAACGTGCTCGACGTGCTGGAAGAAGAGCAGACCTTCCTCTTCGATCGGGTGCAGGTCAAGCCGGTTCCCTCCCTGCTGCGGGACTTCTCCGCGCCGGTCAAGCTGCACTATGACTACAGCGACGAGGCGCTGGCCTTCCTGATGCGCTTTGCCCGCAACGAGTTTGCCCGCTGGGATGCGGCCCAGATGCTGATCAACAAGGCGGTCATCGACGGAGTGGCACGGGTGCAGCAAGGGCAGGGGGTTGAGCTCTCCCCAACCCTGCTGGCGGCCTTTGTCGCCATTCTGGACGAATCCGGGCTGGACTCGGCCCTCAAGGCGGAGATCCTGGCGCTGCCCGGTGAGGCGACCCTGGCCGAGCTGTTCGAGGTGGCCGATATCGACGCCATCCATCGGGTGCGTAACGAGATCCACACCTCGCTGGCCCACGCCTTTGGTGCCCGGCTGGCCAGCACCTATGAGGGTCTGCGGCTGACGGGCTACAGGGTGATCCATGCTGACACCGCCAAGCGTGCCCTCAAGGCCGTGGTGCTCGGTTATCTGGCGGCCCTGGCTGCGGAGCAGGCCGATGTGCTGGTGCGCGAGCAATACGCGGCGGCCGACAACATGACCGACACCCTGGCGGCGTTGCTGGTGGCAAACAACCATCTGCTGCCGTGCCGCGGCGCGCTGCTGGCGGACTTCGAAGGCAAGTGGGCCCATGACGGACTGGTGCTGGACAACTGGTTGCGCCTGGTGGGCAGCAAGCCTGCCGCCGACGTGCTGGATGAGGTGAAGCAGGCGATGGCCCATCCCACCTTCAGCATCCGCAACCCGAACCGGCTGCGGGCCCTGGTCGGCAGCTTTGCCATGAACAACCAGGTGCAGTTCCATGCCGTGGATGGCAGCGGCTATCGCTTCCTGACCGATCTCTTGATCGCGCTCAACGAGGTCAATCCCCAGGTGGCGTCCCGCCTCATCACGCCGCTCATCCAGTTCAAGCGACTGGATGAGCGGCGCAAGACGCTGATCCGCGCCGAGCTGACCCGCCTGGCCAACCTCGAGGGGCTGGCACGGGATCTGTTCGAGAAGGTAAGCAAGGCGTTGGCGCAGTAAGCGTGCTGGTCACGGGCAGGGGAGCCAGGCTCTCCTGCCCGTTTTTCATCAAGAGGAGGGGGGAATGAGGCAGTACACCTTTCGGCTGGCCCTTGGCCGCGACGAGATCATGCTGATGTACCAGGGCCAGGCCAGACGCCTGGTGGTGCGCACCGAGCAGGGGTTGACCATAGAGCTGGGCCTGGAAAAGATCCGCTCCTTTGTCAGCGTCAGCGGGGTGCACGGTCACTTTCGGCTGGTTACCCAGGATGATCACCGTTTTGTTCGCCTGGAGAGGCTCTCCTGAAGGCAGCTCACCATCCAAGAGCGCGCCGTTCATCCCGGTGGCCCCTGCCTCGAAAGGGTCGGTTGCCGTAGTCGAACCGCTGGTGTGAGCGTCCTGTAGAGGGGAATACCCCTGCTTGCGGCGCCAAATGCAGGACGATGAGCGCCCCATTAACCCAAAACGCATAAATTAACAAAACATGAACATTATTCCGGGTAAATATCTGCTTTAAGTCACTATCTATCCGGTAAATCGACTGACAAGTAGTGCGATTTTCTAAATTTTAGCGACTTGGCAAAATTTATCACAACCCAAGCCGTGATCCGCCCCTTGTTTTTAACATCCCGTTATCACCTTTGCTCGCCTTCCGCGATCCAAGTCATTACACTTCGCAGCAACTCTGTACCGGCGCGCATCCTGGGTGGATGTCGCCGTGTCTGTGATGTCGTCCGATAAGGAAACTAGCAATGGCATTGAAAGACGCCCCTACCTCAGTTCTGCTCGAAAACGTTCTCAGCCTGATCCATCAGAAATTGCCCAAGAACAGCGCCTCCCTGGTCGAATGCTTCGTCGCCAAGTTCTACGGCAACATGGCGAGCACCGACCTGCACGATCGCAATGACAGCGATCTCTACGGGGCGGCGCTCAGCCTGTGGAATGCGCTCAACCAGCGCACCAGCACAGAGCCCTATATCCGGGTCTACAACCCCGAGCTGACCCGCCACGGATGGCAGTCTCCCCATACCATCGTCGAGATCATCCTGCAGGACTCTCCCTTCCTGGTGGACTCCATCCGCATGGCCCTCAAGCGCCGTGGCATCACGGCCCACATGATGCTGCACCAGCCGCTGCACCTCATTCGCGGCAGCGATGGCAAGATAGGCGCCATTCTGGATCTCGACAACACGGCCTCCCAGACCTCGGTCGAGACCGCCTTCCTCATCGAGATCGATCATCTTACGGATGAGGAACAGATGGATGCCCTGACCGCCGAGCTCAACTCGGTAGCAAGGGAAGTGGCCCTGGCAGTGGGGGACTGGCAACCCATGCTGGGTCGTCTCAACGAGATCATCGAGGAGCTCCCCAAGCGCAAGAACCCGGTCAGCCAGGCAGAGGTCGACTCCTGCGTCGCCTTCCTGAAATGGGTCGCCGCCCACAACTTCACCCTGATGGGCTATCGCCGTTATGACGTGAAAGCGGTGGAGGGGGATCACGAGATCCTGCCGCTGCCGGAGTCGAGCCTCGGCCTGATGAAGAACTCCATCAAGGACGAGGGGCAGCGCCTTGGCAACATGCCCGCCAGCGCCCGTCACGCGGCCCTGAGCTCCGACTTGCTGATCCTCACCAAGTCCAACAGCAAGTCCCGGGTACACCGCCCGGCCTATGTGGACTACATCGGCATCAAGCGCTTCGACGAACAGGGCAAGGTGGTGGGGGAAGATCGCTTCATCGGTCTCTACGCCTCCTCCATCTACAACACCAGTGCCACCCAGATCCCCCTCATCAGCCATCGCCTCGAGCGCATCATGGCCGCCTCCGGTCACGAGAAGGGTTCCCACGCCTACAAGGCGCTGCTGAACGTGCTGGAAACCTATCCCCGCGACGAGTTGATCCAGGCCCGGGAAGAGGAGCTGCTGGCCACAGGTCTCGGCGTGCTGGAGATGCAGGAGCGCGACATGCTGCGCCTGTTCGTGCGCCGGGATGTCTACGGCCGCTTCTTCTCCTGCATGGTCTATGTCACCAAGGAGCGCTACAACACGGCGCTGCGAGTCAAGACCCAACAGATTTTGCAGAAGTATTTTGGCAGCAGCGAAGAGGTGGAGTTCAACGTCTACTTCACCGAGGGCGTGCTGGCACGGACCCACTACATAGTGCGGGTCAACAACAACAACGTGGATGTGGATGTGAACGAAGTACAGAACAACCTGATTGAAGCGGCCCGCAGCTGGGACGACCGCCTGGATTCCGTGCTGCTCTCCCATTATGGGGAGGCCCGTGGCAACGAGCTGCGCCGCCGTTTCAGCACCGCCTTCCCCCGTGCCTACAAGGAAGACGTGCTGCCGGGCTCTGCGGTCGCTGACATCATGGCCCTCGATGGCCTGAGTGAAGCCGAGCCCCTGGGCATGCTGTTCTACCGCGCCCAGGAAGAAGAGAACGATCGCCGGGTGCGCCTCAAGCTGTTCCACCGCACCGAGCCCATCCATCTCTCTGACGTGCTGCCCATGCTGGAAAACATGGGGCTGCGTGTCATCGGCGAGACCCCCTATCAGGTACGCACCCCGAGCGGCGAGATCTTCTGGATCCTCGACTTCTCCATGCTGCTGCGCGGCGATCAGCCATTCGATCTGGCCCAGAGCCAGCAGCGCTTCCAGCAGGCCTTCGCCGCCATCTGGAACAAGACCCTGGAAGATGACGGCTTCAACCGTCTGGTGCTGGGGGCCGGCCTCACCGGTCGTCAGGTCTCTGTGCTGCGCGCCTATGCGAAATACATGCGCCAGACCGGTGTCTCCTTCAGCCAGTCCTATATCGAGGAGACCCTGACCCGTTACCCCGACATCGCAGAGCTGCTGTTCACCCTGTTCGAGCAGCGCCTCAATCCCGCGATCAAGCAGGATGCCAAGGTACAGGTCAAGCTGCACGAGCAGCTCGCCGCCAAGCTGGATCAGGTGGCGAACCTGGACGACGATCGCATCATCCGCCGCTACATGGAGATGATCGACGCCACCCTGCGCACCAACTACTACCAGCCGGATCAGGAGGGTCAGGCCAAGCCCTACATCTCCTTCAAGCTGGCCCCGGCCAGCATCACCGACATGCCGCTGCCGCTGCCGAAATTCGAGATCTTCGTCTACTCGCCGCGGGTGGAAGGGGTGCATCTGCGCTGGGGCAAGGTGGCCCGTGGCGGCCTGCGCTGGTCCGATCGCAAGGAGGACTTCCGTACCGAGGTGCTGGGTCTGGTCAAGGCGCAGCAGGTGAAGAACACCGTCATAGTGCCGGTTGGCGCCAAGGGCGGCTTCTATTGCAAGCAGATGCCGGTGGGGGCGCCCCGCGCCGTCATCCAGGAAGAGGGCAAGGCCTGCTATCGCCTCTTCATTCGCGGCCTGCTTGATGTCACCGACAACATCATCAAGGGGGAGGTGATCCCGCCGAAATCCGTGGTACGCCACGACGAGGATGACTACTACCTGGTCGTGGCCGCCGACAAGGGCACCGCCACCTTCTCCGACATCGCCAACGAGATAAGCCAGGAGTATGGCCACTGGCTCGGCGATGCCTTCGCCTCCGGCGGCTCGGTCGGTTATGACCACAAGAAGATGGGCATCACGGCGCGTGGCGCCTGGGAATCGGTCAAGCGTCACTTCCGCGAGATCGGCGTCAACTGCCAGACCACCGACTTCACCTGCGTGGGGATAGGTGACATGGCCGGCGATGTCTTCGGCAACGGCATGCTGCTCTCCGAACACACCCAGCTGGTGGGCGCCTTCAACCACATGCACATCTTCATCGACCCGACTCCCGATGCGGCCAAGAGCTTCGTCGAGCGCAAGCGGCTGTTCGAGCTGCCGGGTTCGAGCTGGGATGACTACAACCGTGAGCTCATCTCCGTAGGGGGCGGCATCTTCCTGCGCTCCGCCAAGTCCATCAAGCTGAGCCCGCAAATTCAGACCCTGCTCGGCACCGACAAGGCCAGCATGGCGCCGAACGAGCTGATCAAGGCGCTGCTCTGCCTCAACGTGGACCTGCTCTGGAACGGCGGCATCGGCACCTATGTGAAGAGCGCCCGCGAGAGCGACGCCGACGTAGGGGATCGCAGCAACGACGTGCTGCGGGTCAATGGCCGTGACTTGCGTGCCCGCATCGTGGGCGAGGGTGGCAACCTTGGCTTCACTCAGCTTGGTCGGGTGGAGTACGCCAGCCAGGGCGGTCACATCAACACCGACTTTACCGACAACGTGGGCGGGGTGGATTGCTCCGACAACGAGGTCAACATCAAGATACTGCTGAACCAGCTGGTGGCCGCCGGTGACATGACCCTCAAGCAGCGCAACCAGATGCTGTACGAGATGACCGATGATGTGGCGCAGATCGTCATTACCAACGCCTATCGCCAGTCCCAGTCCATCTCGGTGACCGCTTTCCGTGGCGCCGAGCAGTTGAAAGAGCAGCAACGCTTCATCCAGGGGCTGGAGCGTGAAGGCAAGCTGGACCGCGCGCTGGAGTTCCTGCCCTCCGACGAGGAGCTCTCCGAGCGGATGGCGGCAGGGCAGGGGCTGACCCGTCCCGAGCTGGCGGTGCTGGTGGCCTACGGCAAGATGGTACTGAAAGAGCAGCTCAACTGCCCGGAAGTGACCGAAGAGCCCTTCCTCGCCAACATGCTGGTCACCAGCTTCCCGGCCCAGTTGCAGCAGCAGTTCGGTGCCGAGCTGGCCCAGCATCCCCTGCGGGGCGAAATCATCGCGACCCGGGTGGCCAACATGCTGGTCAACGACATGGGGCTCAACTTCGCCAGTCGGATGAAGGACGAAACCGGTGCCTCGGTGGCGGAAGTGGCCTGCTGCTTCGCCATGGCCCGTGAGGTGTTCGGTCTGGGCACCCTGTGGCGTGACATCGAAGGCTGTGACAACCTGGTGAGTGCAGAGACCCAGCTCGAGATGATGTTCTACAGCCGCCGCATAGTGCGCCGTGCCACCCGCTGGTTCCTGCGTGCCCGCAACCGCAGCTGGAGCATAGGGGAGAACATCGCCTTCTTCCGTCCGGCCTTCGAGACCCTGGGGGAGCATCTCTACGAGGTGATGGACGAGAGCGAAGTGGCCGAGCATCGCCAGGCCGTCGCCGCCCTGGTGGCCAAACAGGTGCCGGAAGCCATCGCCCGCCAGGTCGCGCATATGAGCAGTCTCTTCTCCAGCCTGGATCTGGCGCAGATTGCCGCGGAGCACAAGACCGACATAGTGCGCGCCGCCAATGTCTACTATCGCCTCGGCGCCAAGCTGGATCTGCACTGGTTCCTCGAGCAGATCAACCATCAGCCGGTGGGCAACCACTGGCAGGCGATGGCCCGGGCCTCCTTCCGCGAGGATCTGGACTGGCAGCAACGCAGCCTCACCTCAGTGGTACTGGAAGGGTGCAAAGAGCAGGGAGAATGCGCTACCATACTGGCCGACTGGATTTCGGAGCATGAGCAACTCTTGTCCCGTTGGACCCATATGTTGGCCGACTTCAAGACCACGAGCACTCACGAGTTCGCCAAGTTCTCGGTGGCCTTGCGAGAGTTGAACCTGCTCCAGTTGAATTGCCGAACCTCGGCATAACCCCAAAAGCCCCGGCCAGTTGCCGGGGCTTTTTTAAGGAGCAAACATGCTGTACCCCCTCGCCAGGCATTTTCTGTTCAAACTCAATCCGGAACAGGCACACGATCTCTCCATCAAGTATTTGCCCCGCCTTCTCGGTACACCGCTCGATTGTTTCTTCCGTCATTCACTCCCCCAACGCCCCGTCACTGTCATGGGGCTTAATTTTGCCAATCCGGTGGGACTGGCTGCCGGCCTCGATAAAGACGGGGAGTGTATCGACGCATTTGGTGCCATGGGGTTCGGCTTTATTGAAGTAGGCACTGTGACCCCCAAGCCCCAGAGCGGAAATGACAAACCGCGGTTGTTCCGGGTAATTCCGGCGGAAGGGATCATCAACCGGATGGGATTCAACAACAAAGGTGTCGATCATCTGGTGGCCAAGGTGAAAGAGGCCAAATATCAGGGGGTGATTGGCATCAATATCGGCAAGAACAAGGACACCCCCATCGAGCAGGGCAAGGACGATTATCTGATCTGCATGGACAAGGTTTATGATCATGCCGGTTATATTGCCGTCAATATCTCTTCTCCCAACACCCCGGGGCTGCGTTCGCTGCAATATGGTGAGGCGCTGGATGAATTGCTGGCTGCCCTCAAGGCTCGGCAGCAGGAGCTGGCCGCGCAATATAAGAAGTACGTCCCCCTCGCCGTTAAAATTGCCCCCGACCTCAGCCTGGATGAAATTAATCAGGTAGCCGCCTCCTTGATCAAAAACGGGATCGATGGCGTCATCGCCACCAATACCACCCTGGAGCGCGACATGATTTATGACATGCCCCATGCCGGTGAAGCCGGTGGCCTCAGCGGCCGTCCGCTCCAGCACAAGAGCACAGAGGTGATCCGCCAGCTGGCCAAGGCCCTCAATGGGGCCCTGCCTATCATTGGGGTGGGCGGTATTGACAGCGCCATGGCCGCCCGGGAGAAATTGGCGGCGGGTGCCAGTCTGGTCCAGATTTACAGTGGCTTTATTTATAAGGGCCCGAGTCTGGTCAAAGAGATCGTTACCCATATTTAAAAGATAACCGCTTGCCCTTATTTAAAGTTGCTCAAATTCTCGACATGGAATAAAGTCGAGGGACGGCTTAAGTAAGGGCAACTCCATGTGTATCCAACCCAATGACAATTGGCAGTGGCATTATGATGCTCAGGATGATCGTCTGATGCTGGATTTATCCGATCGCATGATATTCGCCACCGAATATAAGGGGCGACAACTCGTCCCCAGCTCCTTCACGACCCAGCCCTTTTGTGTCGACGATGCCGCCCTCTATTATCAATTGATGGACAAGGCCGCCGAACTCGATTGGAGTGTTCCCCATCAGGTTCAGCTGGTACTCAATGCCATCGCCGTCAGCCGCTTTTATAAACCCCTGATGCCACAAAGCTGGTTCTTTCATGAACAGCAGACTCATTGCTCGCCGGATATGGGCTCCCTGGTGTGGATGCAGACATCCCATGGCAGGGGAGAGTTCATGGTCATCGAGGCCGGAGAACAGGCGAGCGTCTGCCTGAACCTGACCGAGGAATTGGTGCTGACCGCCAGCAAGATCCTGCCAAGGTTCGCGGTGATCAAGGTGATGAATAACCGGATGCAGACCAGGACCCGTGCCCAGGCACAATATCGACAGGTCAGCTGATGCTGCCTCTGCACGTTATTTTTGGTTGATATTCATACGCCCTCGGAATAACCGACGCCGATTATTTATCGCTCGTCTCTCCCATGCCCTTGCGGCAGCTTCCTTGAGTCAATTCGTCGCCGTTCGGCGCATGCCCTTCTGCACTGGATATTGAGTCGCGTCATCGAGCCCGCGCCCCTGTGCTGGCGACAAGAGCAGAAACGGGGGCATTGCGCCGACCAGCACCCTTTATATTCGCGCGAACCCCAAGGTTCGGATGCCGAGTGCGGGCCGATAAGGTATAATGCGGCACTATTTTTATGGCATCCCCGTGAGCGTGATGAAAGAATTTTTTGCAACCTGCCCCAAGGGGCTGGAAAACCTGCTGGCCGTCGAGCTGACCACCCTGGGCGCGGAGCAGGTCCGTGAGACCGTGGCCGGCGTCCACTTCAAAGGCGAACTGGCCATCGGCTACAAGGCCTGCCTGTGGAGCCGTTTCGCCTCCCGCATCGTGCTGGTGCTCTCCGAATTCCAGATGAACGACGATCTGGATCTCTATCTCGGTGCCCACACCATTCCCTGGGAAGAGCACTTCCCCGGTACCGCCACCATTGCCGTGGACTTTACCGGTACCAACCCGGCCATTCGCAACACCCAGTACGGCGCGCTGAAGATCAAGGATGCCATCGTTGACCGCTTCACCAAGCGCGGCCATGTGCGCCCGGACGTCGACAAGAAGTCGCCGGACATTCGCATCATGGCGCACTTGGGCAAGGGCAAGGCCAACATCACCCTGGACCTGTCAGGCCCGGCGCTGCATCAGCGCTTCTACCGTCAGGGCACAGGCGAGGCGCCCCTGAAAGAGAACCTGGCCTGCGCCATGATTGCTCGCAGCGGCTGGACCGGCGAGCCCATGATGGACCCCATGTGCGGCTCAGGTACCCTGCTCATCGAAGCGGCCTTCATCGCTGCCGACATGGCGCCGGCCCTGCGCCGGGAGCGCTTCGGTTTCGATCGCTGGCTGCAACACGATGGCGATCTGTGGCAGAGCCTGATGATGGAAGCCCAGGTGCGCGCCAAGCGTGGCATGCAGCGCTGCGAGGTGAAGCTGTTTGGCTGCGATGCCGACCCCCGCGTGCTGATGAAGGCCCGCGACAACGCCAAGGCGGCCGGTGTGGCCCACCTCATCACCTTCAAGCAGGCCGACGTGACCGCGCTTGAGAACCCGTTGCCGATGCCGGCTGTGGAAGGGGAGGCCCGCGAAGTCGGCATGCTCATCTCCAACCCGCCCTATGGCGAGCGTCTGGGAGAGTTCCCGGCCCTGCTGGAAGTGCACCAGGCCCTGGGCGATGCCCTGCGCCGCAGCTTCCAGGGCTGGAAGGTCACCATTCTGTCTGCCTCGCCTGAGCTGCTGAGTTGCCTGCGCCTGCGGGCCGACAAGCAATATCGCCTGTTCAACGGGGCGCTGGAGTGCCAGCTGCGCAACTACCAGATAGCGCTCGACTCCGTGGCCTCCCAGAAAGAGGTGGCCCAGGACTTTGCAAACCGTCTGCGCAAGAATCTGAAGACCCTCGAGAAGTGGGCCAGCAAGGAGGGGATCGACTGCTATCGCCTCTATGACGCCGACTTGCCGGAATACAACGCCGCCATCGACCGCTATCGGGATTACCTGGTGGTGCAGGAGTACGCCGCGCCCAAGGACATCCCCGCCCAGAAGACCCGTCAGCGCCTGCTCGACATGGTGCAGGCCGCCATCAAGGTGACCGGTATGGACGGCGAGAAGGTGATCCTGAAGGTGCGCGAGCGTCAGGAAGGCAAGCAGCAGTACCAGAAGCTCTCCGAAGAGCAGCACCGGATGGAGGTGCAGGAGTACGGCGCCCGTCTGTGGGTCAACCTCTACGACTACCTGGATACCGGCCTCTTCCTCGACCATCGTCAGACCCGTCGCATGCTGGGTCAGATGGCCCGTGGCAAGCGCTTCCTGAACCTGTTCGCCTACACCGGCAGTGCCACCGTGCACGCGGGCCTTGGCGGGGCGAGCGAAACCACCACTGTGGATATGTCCCACACCTACCTCAACTGGGCGCAGGACAACATGCGGCTCAACTCGCTGGTGGGCCGTCAGCACAAGTTCGTCCAGGTCGATTGCCTGAAGTGGCTCTCCGAGGCCGAAGATCAGTACGATCTCATCTTCATCGATCCGCCCACCTTCTCCAACTCCAAGCGGATGGACGAGAGCTTCGACGTGCAGCGGGATCACCTGCTGCTGATGCAGCACCTCAAACGCCTGCTGGCGGTGGACGGCACCCTGGTGTTCTCCAACAACAAGCGCCACTTCAAGATGGATCTGGCCGGTCTCGAGGCCGCTGGCCTCAAGGCCCAGAACATCACCGGCAAGACCCGGCCCAAGGATTTTGAGCGCAACCAGCATATCCACAACTGCTGGATCATCACCCACGCCGAGACGCAGGCCTGATGCTGACCCTGTTTCACACCGACGGCTGCCACCTGTGCGAACAGGCCTGGGCGCTGGTGGAGGAGGCTGGCCTTGCCGCCAGTACTCGCCAGTGTGACATCATGGAGGACGAGCAGTGGCTTGCGGCCTACCGGGTGCGCATCCCTGTGCTGCGGGATGACGCCGGCCGTGAACTGGGCTGGCCCTTCACTCTGGCAGAGCTCAAGGGCTGGCTTGCCCGTCAGGGGTGAGGCTGATTTGACGATGAAACGGGGGCAGAGTCTGCCGCCCGTTTTTTCATAAGTAACAAGGAACAAACATGGCACTTTTGACATTGCACGGCGCTTGTCTGTCGTTCAGTGATTTCCCGCTGCTCGACAACGCCGAGCTGACCATAGAGCGCGGCGAGCGCCTCTGTCTGGTGGGGCGCAACGGGGCGGGCAAGTCCACCCTGATGAAGGTCATCGCCGGTGAGCTCTCTCTGGACGACGGCCGCCTGGTCTTGCAGCAGGACTTGAAGGTGACCCGTCTCGAGCAGGATCCTCCCGCATCGAGCGAGCTGACCGTGTTCGACTATGCCGCCGAAGGGCTGGCCGGGGTGGGGGAGCTGCTCAAGCAGTATCACCACATCTCCCTGGAGCTGGGGCACGATCCCTCCGATGCCAACATCCGCAAGATGAGCGAATTGCAGGAGCAGCTCGATTATCAGAACGGCTGGCAGCTCGAGACCCGCATCAACCAGGTGCTGACCCTGCTGGGGCTGGATCCCGACGTGACCCTCGACAGTTTGTCTGGTGGCTGGCTGCGTAAGGTGGCCCTGGCCCGTGCACTCGCCTGTGACCCCGATCTGCTGCTGCTGGACGAGCCGACCAACCACCTGGACATCGACGCCATCAACTGGCTGGAAGAGTTCCTCAAGGACTTTCGCGGCGCCATCGTCTTCATCTCCCACGATCGGGAGTTCATTCACAAGCTGGCGACCCGGATCATCGATCTCGATCGGGGCGCCATCACCTCCTGGCCCGGCAATTACGATCAGTACCTGCAAGGAAAGGAGGAGTGGCTGCGGGTCGAGGAGCTGAAAAACGCCGAGTTCGACCGCAAGCTGGCCCAGGAAGAGGTGTGGGTACGTCAGGGCATCAAGGCCCGCCGTACCCGCAACGAAGGCCGGGTGCGCGCCCTCGAGGCGATGCGGATGGAGCGTTCCCAACGCCGTGAGCTGCAGGGCAAGGCCAAGCTGCAGATGGACGACGTCAACCGCTCCGGCAAGCTGGTGTTCGAGACCGAAGGGCTCGGCCTGGACTTTGGCGAGCGCACCCTGTTCCAGGGGCTGGATCTGCAGGTGCTGCGGGGCGACAAGATTGCCCTGGTCGGCCCCAACGGCTGCGGCAAATCCACCCTCATCAAGCTCTTGCTGGGTCAGCTCGAGCCGAGCCGCGGGCTGGTCAAGGGCGGCACCAACCTGGAAGTGGCCTATTTCGATCAGTACCGCGAGCAGCTCGATCCCGAGCAGACTGTGGTGGACAACGTGGGGGAGGGCAAGCAGGAAGTGATGGTGCGCGGCCGCTCCCGCCACATCCTGGGCTACCTGCAGGACTTCCTGTTTGAACCCAAACGGGCGCGGACCCCGGTCAAGGCCTTGTCAGGGGGCGAGAAAAACCGTCTACTGTTGGCCAAGCTGTTCCTCAAACCCAGTAACTTGTTGATTTTGGATGAACCAACCAACGACCTGGATGTCGAAACGCTGGAACTTTTGGAAGAGCTGCTGACCGATTATCCCGGTACCCTGTTGCTGGTCAGCCACGATCGTCGCTTCATCGACAATACGGTAACCGGCTGCTGGTTGTTTGAAAGGGATGGGCGGATCAGCGATTATGTGGGCGGCTATGCCGACATGATGGCCACCCGGGCCCAGCAGAGTCAGCAACAGGCGACCAGGGCGGCTGCGGCCAAGGTGGCAGAGCCTGTCGCGTTGGCGGCGGAGCCGGCGAAAAAAACACGCAAACTCTCTTACAAGTTGCAACTGGAGCTGGATAATCTGCCAGCCCGGCTGGAGCAGCTGGAAACGGAACTCGATGCCCTGCAGGCGGAGATCAACCATCCCGGCTTTTTCTCCCTGCCGGCGGAGCAGACCCAGTCCAAACTGGATGCATTGCATGCGGCAGAGGCCGCACTGGAACACGCCTTCTCCCGTTGGGAGGAGTTGGAAGCGTTGAAACATCAAGACTAAGGAAGTAGATGAAAAAGCAATTATCCATGCTGGCCATCCTGGTCGGCGCCAGCCTCAACGCGCAGGCGGCACAAAGCTCCTTCTTCACCATTGTCGATGACGAAGTCAAAGGATATGCCAGCGGGATCAGTACCGATGGCAGCGGACTCATCGGGATCAACACCAAGAACAACATGGCCGAGTACTTCTCGACCGTGCGCTCTGCCGACTTCCTGGTCGATCGTTTCCGCTTCGAGCAGGGTTGCTTCCTTTCAAGCTCCGTCTGTGACTCCTTCTGGGACGAGAATCCGGGCTTTGCCTACCAGTGGCGCCGCGATTTTCTCGATGGTGTCGATCAGCGCAGCGGCATCGGCTATGTTGCCACCACTCAGACCGATGGCCTGGTAACGGCCCTGGGGGATGCCCCGGCCGATCGCGCGGGTTACAAGATGGACGGCAAGCTGCGCACCGCCTTTGCCATCGTCAATGACGGCAACCCGGTCGAGCTGAAAGATGCCGCCGGCACCCACAGCCTGAGCGTCCCGACCAGCATCA
The DNA here is from genome assembly GCF_037811135.1 of Aeromonas rivipollensis. Classification (NCBI taxonomy): domain Bacteria; kingdom Pseudomonadati; phylum Pseudomonadota; class Gammaproteobacteria; order Aeromonadales; family Aeromonadaceae; genus Aeromonas; species Aeromonas rivipollensis. The sequence goes on from NZ_CP149130.1 coordinate 2,269,169, forward strand.
AGAAGCTGGACAACGGTCAGTACCTGGTGACCGGGACCGCCGCCAGCGGCAAGTATCGCCACAATGTGGGCGGTGACTTCTATAAATGGTGTTTCGCCGGCAATGACGATGAGTATGGCGACTTCCGTTACTGCCCCGGGGTCGATACCCAGGCCAGCTTCTGGCTGCTCAATGGCTCGGGCGGTCTTAACAAGCTGATACAGGCCCGCGACTATGGCCGTCAGCGCGACGAAGTGCTGCAGACCGCTTCTGCATTCGGTGCGGCGACTTTCAATGGCACCCTGTACGGCGTGGGCTACAGCTCCACCGGTGAGGTAGGGTCGGGGGATCTCGACGGCCGCAACCTGGCCAGCTACTGGACCCTGGATCTCGATGCCGGCACAGTGGGGGCCACCAAGGTCATCCCGCTGCCCGATGGCGAGCCGGGCAAGAATGACAGCGTGCTGCAAAATAGCTGGGCCGTGTCTGTCAACGAGAACGGCTATGTGATAGGTAACCAGCGTTACAGCATCAACAAGGGTCAGAACCGGCCGACCGAAATGTTCCTGTTCAATCTGAATACCCCGGGCACGGCTGCCAGCATCCCCCTGCAGGACAAGCCGCTCTCCGGCTCCGGCTCAGAGGGCGCGGCCATCAACGATCACAACATGGTGGTTGGCTGGCGTGACTCCCGTCATCAGACCCAGCCTGTGGCCAACGGCACCAACCGCATGCAGGAAGCCTTCATGCTCAATGCGGCGTCCCCGAGCAACAACTGGTACCTGAACGACCTGATCTGTGGTCTGGATGATGCCGGTGCCAAGCAGTGTGCCCAGAATGGCAAGTATTACCACATCGCCTACGCCAGTGGCATCAGCAGTGATGGCACCATAGCCGCCACCGCTTATCGCTACAACAGCGAGAGCGATCTGAACCTGCGCACCAACGCGACCGTGGTCGCCGTCAAGCTGACACCGGCCGTGGCGAACTATCAGGGCAACAAGCCCGCTGAATATGTGGTCAGCAATGCGCCGGTCAACAACCAGACCGGTCAGGATGGTGAAGATGGTGGTGGTGGCAGCCTGTTCTGGTTGACGCTGCTGGCCTTGCCATTCACCTGGCTGCGCCGTTACCAGCGATAAAAAAATGTGTCATCAAAAATTAATGCAGTTCAGTATCTTGTGTCACAACGCCTGAATAGCATGACATTTTTTGTTTGACCCTGCTTCCCCCCTGGGGTAAAGATGAAAGCGACCCGGTGAAAACTTGGTCGCTTTTTTGTTCCACGAAGAGGGTCGTAGATGATGAAGAGACAGAAACGGGACCGTCTGGAAAGAGCACGCGCTCGTGGTTATCAGGCTGGCGTAGTCGGCAAACAGAAAGAAGCGTGTCCGTACCAATGCCTGGATGCCAGAGGGCACTGGCTTGGTGGTTGGCGCGACGCCATGGAGGGGCGAGGCTCAGGCCTCTTCATGAAGTAACCGAGACTTCATCACTCATTGCAAAAAGGAAAGGGGCCATGGCGGCCCCTTTACGTTGGCACTCTCTGACCGGGTCAGAGCAGATCAGAATGCGGTGGTGTCTTTGAACAGGCCCACTTTCAGGTCGGTCGCGCTGTAGATGGGACGACCATCCACCTCGACCACGCCGTCGGCAATGCCCATCACCAGCTTGCGGTTGATGACGCGCTTGAAGGTGATCTTGTAGGTCACTTTCTTGGCGGTCGGCAGGATCTGCCCGGTGAATTTCACCTCGCCCACGCCCAGAGCGCGTCCCTTGCCCGGACCGCCTTTCCAGCCCAGGAAGAAACCGACCAGCTGCCACATGGCATCCAGACCCAGACAGCCCGGCATGACGGGATCGCCTGGGAAATGGCAGTCGAAGAACCAGAGATCCGGGGTGATATCGAGTTCGGCCAGGATTTCGCCTTTGCCGTGTTCACCACCGTTGTCAGTGATCTTGACGATGCGATCCATCATCAGCATGTTGGGGGCGGGCAGTTGGCTGTTACCCTCACCAAATAATTCGCCACGGCTGCAGGCAAGCAGCTCTTCACGGGTAAACGACTCTTTACCTTGTTCACACAGGGAGAGGTGGGTATTAGTGGTGTCGTTATCTAGGGTCACGCTGTTTATCCTTCATATGGGTCAAAGCCGGGCCAATTTAGCTTACAGTTGTTCGCTAAACAACTCCGATCACTTTATTTAGAGGCCGAATAGACGGCCAAGCAGGTTGCGCAGCACGCCACTCTTGGGTGCAGTGCCGTTGAGTTCATCCAGTCTGTCCTGGATCCGGCCAAACAGGGTGTCCGGCATGTCAGGCTCGCCGGCCACACAGCCGGTCAGCAATTCGATGGCCTCTTCCACATGATCCACCGGGTGGATATGGAACTGGCCCGCTTCGACGGCGGCAATCACCTCATCGGAGAGGTTGAGCTGCTGGGCGTTGGTTCCGGGCAGTATGATGCCTTGCTTGCCGGTGATGCCATGGATTTTGCACACCCGGAAGAAGCCTTCGATCTTCTCGTTGACGCCACCCACAGCCTGCACGTTGCCGAACTGATCGACCGCGCCGGTCACCGCGAAACGCTGGGAGATGGGTTGGCGGGCGAGGGCAGAGAGCAGGGCGCACAGACCTGTCAGAGAGGCGCTGTCGCCGTCAATCTCGTGATAGGACTGCTCGAACACCAGGTTTGCAGAGAGGGGCGAGGGGTTCTCTGCGCCGAACTTGTTGGAGAGATAGCCGTGGATGATCATCATCGCCTTGGCGTGAATGTGGCCGGCGAGCTCTGCCTTGCGCTCGATATCGGCCACGTCGCCATCCCCCAGATGCACTGTGGCGGTCAATCGCACCGGTTCACCGAAGTCATAGGGATGACCGGCTACCTGAATGACGGAGAGGCCGTTGATCTGACCGACCTCTTCACCGTCGGTCTGCAGCAGGATCTGGCCATCGATGACCCCCTGATCGGATTGCTCCACCAGGTAGTTGAGGCGGTAATCCTGCTCCTCCAGGGCGAGCAATATGTGCTCGTCGGTCACCTTCTCCGCCTCCAGCTCGCGGGCCAGGCTGTCGGCCATGCGCATGATGGCGCTGAGCTGCACTTCCGAGAGGGAGAGCCACTCCTGATGGTCACAGAGACGGCTGGCATGGCGACACAGGGCGAGGAGGGCACCCGGAGTGAAGTCCAGCAGGTTCCAGCGCAGCCGCAGCCAGGCCAGGTATTGCAGGAACTCGGGCAAGTCTTCTTCGATGTTCACCTCGGACACCAGATCGGCGCGCAGGAAGATACGCTCGGACATGTCTCTGTCCAGCATCTGGAACTCGGCCACATCCAGTCGGTCGCCCACCAGGATCAGTTTGAACCGGATAGGCGTGGCCTCAGGGGTAAAGAAGGGGGTCAGGGTCTTGCCTTCCTGATAGGCATTCCAGTCCAGCTCGCCTTTTTGCATGGCGTTCTTGAGCTTGAACCAGAGATGGGGTTGATCGAGCAGCTCGTCGAGCTGCAAGATGAGGTAGCCGCCGTTGGCTTCCCGCAGCAGGCCCGGCTCCAGCAAGTGCTGGTTGGCATAGACGGAGCCTTGCTCCGTCTGGTAGTTGATGGAGCCAAACAGGGTGTCCCAGTTCAAGTCCCGGCCATAGATGACGGGGGCTTGCTGCTCTTCGTGATGGATCAGCAGGTTGATGAGCACCGGATGCTGGAATTCGAGCCCCTGGGCCACGTGCGCTGACAGATCGGAGAGAAAGTCCACGATCTTGGGGTCATTTTCCTGCTTGCGGATGATGCGGGTGACCAGGCGCTCGGCATCCAGATGATGGCTCATCAGCTTGAGCAGCTCGCCAACCATCTCGCAGAATTCGAACCCGGTACCGGGTTGCAGGCGCAGCCAGATAGGCTTGAACGGGTTGTTGAGGTTCTCGGTGTAACAGAGATCGAACAGATCGCCATCCTTGCCATTGGAAGAGGCGATCAAGGTCTGGCAGACACTCTCATAATCCGCACCCGGGAAACCGTTGAGCAGCATGACCGGGCAGTCACCATCAAAACTGGCCAGTCGCTTGATGCCGGAAATGGCTCTGGGTTGCAGGGCGGCAAAAGGGATGGGTTCGAGCTCGCTGAGCGTGGGGAACTGCTCAATCGTGAAAGCAGGTTTTAATTGTTCTGATGTTAATTCAGCCACTTAAGACATCCGGTCGGGGATAGGATCAATTGTTTCCATTATACACAGTTCAATTGGCGGTAACAGGAAACAAGCATATGTCATTTAACATAATATACATTATGCGCGGTTGCATATGAAGGCGACTGGCGGGCATATTTTCCTGTCATCTTAGGCTTGACTGAGGCTCTGGGCTGCACATTAGCAGTCTGCACACAGGCACTCACTCATGCAGGCGATCCAGCGGCTTATGGTTGGCACTTTCGTGGCGTTCGCTGTTGCCGGTGTGCAGGTATTTGGAGGTGGTGTCTATGCTGTCATGTCCCGCGTCGGCTTGTACGTGTGACAGTGGCCGGCCATGCAGGTTGATGTCGTGGGTGATGCCGGTATGGCGGATGGAGTGCGGTGTCAGGGTGCGCATCTCGGCGGCATCCTGGACAAAGCCATCCTGCTCTGCCAGGCTGGCCGCTTGCTCGAAGACCGCCATCACCAGATCCCGCAGTTGGCGGATGCCGAGATTGGCATTGAGCTCGCCTTGCTCCCGGCCATGGGCCGCCGCCTTGTGGCGCACGAAGAGCGGGGTCTGTTCGCCCGGGGCTGGCAGCGGCGAGAGCCCAAGAAAGGTGCGATAGCGTGCCAAGGCATCCAGCAAGGCCTGGGAGACGGCCACGGTGCGGCGTTTGCCGCCTTTGCTGCGTGGAATGTCATAGCCCCAGACCCCAGTCTTGCTGTCGCGACGAAACTGGCTCATGACGGGACTGAAACCCGGTCTGGCCGCCACCTCGGAGATACGCAGATAACAGGCGTACATGAGGCAGATGAGAAACCGGCTGCGCTCATGCTGGGCCGGACATTCGGTTGCCAGCCGCTCGGCGGCCTGCATCACATAGGACCATTGCAATTCGGTAAAGGACTGGGCCTCTTCACCGGCATCCTGGCTGTCCGGCCGCTTCACCCGTTGCAGCAGGAGCGCCGGATTGCGGTCCATGTACTCTTCCTGGATCAGGAACTGGAAGAAGGCCGACAGTATGGCGAGCTTGGTCTTTATCGCCTGCTCGCTCAGACGGTATGGCAGCTCGCGGCCCAGTTCCCGCTTGCCGAGAAACGGTCGCCACAAGGGGTTGGGCAACCGCTCTCCCCACTCCTTGTCGAGCACGAACTGGGCCACGTTTCGGTATGCGATAAGCCCTTGTGGCGGAGCCTGACAGTAGTCGAGGTAGCGCATCATGATACGCCTGGTGAGATCCTTGGGACTGATGGCCACCTCGCAGAAACACCAATGCAGGAAGGTGGTCAGCTCGCTGCGGTAGGTCTTGTAGTTGTTCTCGCTGTGGCGCTGCTCCAGCAGCCAGTCGACGGCCAGCTCATAGACGAGGCCGGCATCGGGTACATTGCCCAGGCTGAGCGTGGCCAGATACTGGTTGACCTGGGGATTGCCCGCCTCCAGATGGAGCAGATTATCGAACAACGGCATGGCGGGTGGCAGTGACGGATGAGTCATGATGGTGCTTGTGAGTCTTGTTGAGTGAAGCTGGCTCGGCGCCGCGCAATCCTGATGCCGATAAATGGGGTTATCGGCATCAGGGGATGCCAGATGGCCCGGGGATGAGTCATCAAGGCTTCCCTGGCGGACCGCGGACACTATGGTATATGGTGTTTATTCAATGACTATGCAGTCTTGTTGGAAATTTCTCGGGGTAAATAGCGACAAAAATGACTGAAAATGGACTCTGCTTGAATATTGTGGGGCGGAAGCCAGGGTTGGACGCCCTGCCCCGCCCTTATTCTGTCAGGCCACGCTCTTGAGGGATTTTCCCTTGGGCTTCTCGGCATCCACCTTCTCTTCCTTGGGGCTGATCCCCTGCCCCTTGCCACCGCGCAGCACGTTTTGCAGCAGATCCCGCTGCTCGGCCAGGTAAAAGGCGAGGCTCTCCTGCTGCTCGGGTGCCAGCTGAACCGGTGCCCCGGCCAGCAGCGCCATCAGTTCATCGGCGGTATCCAGCAGCTTGTCATAGGCATCCGCCTCTTTCTTGCTGGCAAAGGTCATCTTCTCCACTCCCCCACGCACGACAACATACTTGATCTCAACGGCCATAGTGGCGTCCTCCTCATGATAGTGACTGCAAGTATATGTATGAATATACAGTGTTGCAAATAACACTCAGGATCCATCACCCCGTCCATCACCGCATCAGGTCCCCCTGGACTGGCAACGGTATCCCATGTTTCTCTCCATGGCTCTGGGGGTTGGCCGGCCGGGCCATCTTTTCTTGGCCAGAGGCTGCGCTCCGGCAAGACAGCGAAGGCGTTTTAGGGTAAATTTTATCAATTCCTTCAACAGGTTGAATCGTATGTCGGATCCCCACTCCGTGATCGTCTGCCCGGCGTGTGACTTGCTGATCGAACGCAAGCTGCTGCCACTGCGTCGTCACGCCCATTGTCCGCGCTGTCATCAGCATCTCTATGGGCGCTATGCTTTTCGTCCTTCCCAGCTGATGGCCCTGACCATCACCGGTTTCCTGCTGCTGCCCTCCGCCCTCTTCGAACCCCTGCTCTACCTGCGCCTGGCCGGGGTCAACTCCGATGCCAACCTGCTCAAAGGCATTGTGATGCTGTTCAAGGAAGGTGAACTCTGGGTGGCGAGCCTGGTGCTCTGGTGCGCCGTGCTGGCGCCGGCGGGGTTGCTGCTCGGCATCTTTGCGCTTGCCTCCGGCCTTTCCAAACGCTGGCACATGCTGGCCCCGACGCTCAAGGCCGTGGAGGTGTTCCGGCACTGGGCCATGCTGGAGGTTTACATCGTCAGCCTGATGGTCGCCCTGTTCAAGCTTATCGACATCGCCGACGTGCGTCTGGGGGGCGGTCTGCTCAGCCTCGGAATATTGATGCTGCTCAACATGACGCTGCTCATCCTCTTCGACCCCGCCCCCTACTGGGAGCGGATACCGCTGCACAACGCCTCGCAGGAGCCGGAACATGATACCGACCAGCGCCCGTGAACTCGGGCTCTGCCGCTGCCACACCTGCGGTTTGTTGGTGCGTTACCAGAGCGCCATGAGCTGCCCCCGCTGCCACAGTCCTTTGCAGATGCGGATCCCCCGTTCGCTGGCCTGGTCATGGGGCCTGCTGGCGCTCGCCGCCTTCATGCTGCTGCCCGCCAACCTGCTACCCATCACCCACTTCTACAACAAGGGATTACTGCAGTCCGATACCATTTTCAGCGGTATCATGGCGCTCTATCGCAGCAAGATGTCAGGGATAGCTACCATAGTGCTGACCGCGAGCATCATAGTCCCCATCGGCAAGATACTGGGACTGGGCTGGATCTGCTGGCAGTTGCAGCGCAGCAAGCCGGTGCGACGCAAGCGTCAGCTCATCATGTATCGCATCATCGATTTCATCGGTCGCTGGTCCATGCTGGACCTGTTCGTGATCTCGCTGATGGTGGCCCTGGTGGATCGCGGGGTCTTGCTCAACGTGCGGGCCGGGCCAGGGGCAACTGCCTTCGCCGGCGTGGTGATCCTCACCATGATGTCGGCCCGGATGCTCGACACCCGTCTGCTGTGGGACAAGGCGGCCCGTTAATGCAATTTTTCTGTATCGGATGTGCTGTGGCATCACAGCCAATTTAAGGAGTCGGTATGATCGGGGCTGAACCCGTCATTGAGAAACATCGCTGGTTATCCCCAGTCTGGTTGTTGCCCTTCATCGCCCTCTTGCTGGCGGGTGGTTTCATCTACCAGCAGTGGACGAGCAGCGGTCAACTCATTCGCATCAACTTTGCCCAGGGCAACGGCATCTTGCCGGGCAAGACCCAACTGCGTTATCAGGGGGTGGCCATAGGGGTGGTCCAGGATCTGGAGCTGGCACAGGACGGTCGCAAGATAGCCGTGCTCGCCAAGGTCGACAGCCGCGCCCGCCCGCTCATCCGCAAGGGCTCCGACTTCTGGCTGGTGAGCCCCAAGGCCTCCCTCACCGAGATCTCGGGTCTCGATACCCTGGTCTCCGGCAACTACATCAACCTGCAACCCGGTCGGGACAACAACCCGCTGGAGGACGAATTCGATGCCCTGGACGGCCCTCCCCCCGGCTACCAGGCCCAGGGGCGCACCCTGCACCTGACCGCCGACTCCCTGGGGTCGGTCGGCATCGGTGCCAAGATCTACTTCCGCGGGATCGAGGTCGGCAGCGTCATCAATACCCGCCTGGGAGAGGATAACCAGAATGTGATCCTGGATCTGGTGATAGAGCCGCGCTTCGAACACCTGGTCAAGGTGGATACCCGCTTCTGGAACATCAGTGGCATCAAGGGCTCCTTCAGCCTGGCCGGTGTCAGCGTGGAGGCTGGCAGCCTCACCTCCATACTGAGCGGCGGCATAGCGTTCGACTCCCCCAAGGAGTCGCCCGTCGCGCAGAAGGGGCTCAATTTCACCCTCTATAAAGGGCTGGCCGAGGCGGCACGTGGCGAGCGCATCACCATCCAGGCGGGCTCTCTGCCTGTCAAGGAAGGCATGCCCATCCTCTATGAAGGGATAGAGATTGGCAGGATAGACCCCATTCGCCTGACCGAGCAGGGCCGGGTCGTCACGGCGCTGATCAACCCCGAGCAGGCATTTCGAATGACCGGCAAGAGCCGTCTGATCTGGGAGACTGTCTCCCTCTCCGCCACCGGGGTCAAGCATGCGGATCGCCTGCTGGCCGGACCGGCCATCCGCCTCGACTATGTGGCAGGGGAAAAGGTCAGCACCATGGCGCTGGCGAGCCAGGAGCAGCGCGATGGCATCAGGCTGACCCTGCAGGCGGACGATCTGGCCGGCTTGAACGAGGGCGCCCCGCTCTGGTTCAAGGGGTTGCAGATAGGCCAGCTGGGGGCGCTGACCCTGGATGCCAAAGGCAATGCCAGCGTCAACCTGGTGGTGAACGAGGGTTATCAGCACCTGCTGAAACGGGCCCGTTTCTATCGCGCTGCCCCCTTGCAGGTGCAGGCCGATCTGAGCGGCCTCAAGGTGGAGGCCAGCCCGGCGAGTGCCTGGCTGGCAGGCGGGATCAAGCTGGTCCAGGCCACCGGAGGGGAGCGTATCGACCGTCTCTATCCCAGTCAGGAGCTGGCCCTGCTCGGCAGTCGTGATGCAAGACCCGAGCGCTGGACACTGCGCGCCGAACAGGCGGACGGGATAGGCGTAGGTTCCCCCGTCCTCTATCTGGGGCTGGAAGCGGGCAAGGTCAAGGCGTTGAAAGCCGAGGAGCGCGGGGTGGTCATCACCCTGGAGATAGACGCCGTCTACGCCCCCCTGCTCAAGCAGCAGCCCCAGTTCTGGAAGAAGGCGGCTATCGACGGCAAGATCCGGCTCGACGGGGTGCAGGTCAAGATGGGCAACCTCGCCACCCTGTTGCGGGGGGCCATCGAATTTGACCGGCTCGGCACCGGCCGCAGCAGCCATCAGCTGTTTGACAGCAAGGAGCAGGCCAGCACCCAGGTGCGCACCCTGACCCTGACCGCCGACAGCAACCCCGGGCTCGGTGTGGGCAGCCCTATCCGTTATCGCGGGGTGGATATCGGCAAGGTGGAGCAGATTGAACTGGATCCCACCCTGGGTCAGGTGAGCTTCAGGGCCGAGCTGGATGGGCAGTACGCCGCCCGTTTCCTGCAGAGTGGAGCACGTTACACCCTGGTGCAGGCCAAGCTCGGGCTGGGGGGCGTCTCCCACCTCGACACCCTGATCAAGGGCGCCTTCGTGGAGGCCAGCCCGGGCCAGGGTGCGGGCAAGGAGCGATTCCCCCTGAGTCAGAGCACCCCCATCGGATTGGCCCTGACCCTCAAGAGCCCCTCCGTGAGTGGCATCAGCGTCGGCAGCCCCCTGCTGTTTCGCAAGATGGTGGTGGGCAGCGTCAGCGGGGTGGCACTGGCACGGGATGGCAGCGAGGTGCTGATCGAGGTGAACGTCGCTCAGGAATACGCCCATCTGGTGCGCGCTAACAGCCGCTTCTGGAACGTGTCCGGGGTCAAGGCCGACATCGGCCTGACCGGCGGCACAATAGAGGTGGAAACAGTGCAGAGTCTGCTGACCGGTGGCATCGCCTTCAACACCCCGGAGCGGGAGATGGGGCCGACCGTCAAGGCCGGCCACAGTTACCCGCTCTATGGCAAGGCGGAGAAGGAGTGGCTGGAGTGGAGCCCCCGCATCCAGCCCTGATGTTCCCCTGACCCTTTGACCCAAGCCCGGCCCAGCGCCGGGCTTGTTCGTTTTGCCCATCGCCCATTCAGAATATTCCGACCCCTGTGGTACTATGTCGCCCCTCTTTTGGGTCAGCGAGACGGCACTGTGCACGACAATACCTACCTTCCCGAACACTTCCTGCGTCATATCGCGGACATCATGCCGGCCCATCTCTCCATGGATGCATTCGTGGCGAGCTGTCGGCGGCCGCTGCGGCGCAGCATCCGGGTCAACACCCTCAAGATCTCTGTGCCCGACTTCGTGACACGCATGGCGCCACTGGGCTGGCAGCTGGATCCCGTGCCCTGGTGCGAGACCGGCTTCTGGCTGACCCGTGCCGACGAGAGCGTGCCCCTTGGCAACAGCGCCGAGCACCTGTGCGGCCTCTTCTACATCCAGGAGGCGAGCTCCATGCTGCCGGTGACGGCGCTCTTTGCCAGCGAGCGGATAAAGCACGATGGCATGCTGCTGGATGCGGCGGCGGCGCCCGGCTCAAAGACTACCCAGGTAGCGGCCCTCATGGACAACCAGGGCATGCTGGTCGCCAATGAGTTTTCCAGCAGCCGGCTCAAGGTGCTGAGCGCCAATATCCAGCGCTGTGGCGTGACCAATGTGGGCATGACCCATTTCGATGCCAAGGTGTTTGGCCAGTGGTTGCCGGAAACCTTCGATGCCATCCTGCTCGATGCCCCCTGCTCGGGGGAAGGCACAGTGCGCAAGGATGAAGATGCCCTGCGCAACTGGAGTCTGGAGAGCATCAAGGAGATTGCCGCTGTGCAGCAAGGCCTGCTGGAGAGTGCCTTCCACGCCCTCAAGCCCGGCGGCGTGCTGGTCTACTCCACCTGCACCCTGAGCCTGCAGGAGAACCAGGCCGTCTGTCAGTCGCTGCAAGACAAGTTCGGCGACGCCCTGAGTGTCGACTCCCTGGCCGACCTCTTCCCCGGTGCCGGGCAGGCCTGTACCCCTGAGGGTTACCTGCATGTCTGGCCCCAGATCTTCGACAGCGAGGGCTTCTTCGTCGCCAGGATCAGCAAGCATCACTCAGTGCCCAATACCATGTTCAAGCCGGGCAAGCTCGGCAAATTCCCCTTCTCCCCTCTGCCGGCGAAAGAGGCCGAGCCCATGTTGCGGGAGATAGAGGCGAGCTTCGGGGTCATCCCGTGTGGGCAGCTGTGTGGTCGCAATGACGAGATCTGGCTCTTCCCTCACGCCTTTGAGCAGGTACAGGGCAAGCTGCGCTTCGATCGCATCGGCATCAAGCTGGCGGAAACCTTCAAGAAGGGTTATCGCCTCACCCACGAATGGGCACTGGCCTACGGCAGCCTGGCCACCCGGGGGTGTGTCGAGCTGGATGCCGCCAACGGGCGTGAATTCATGATGGGACGGGATGTCTGGCCCGAGCTGGCACCGGGAACGGGGGAAGTGATCGTCCGCTATCAGGGGCACCCGCTCGGTATGGGGAAATGGGTGGGGAGCCGCATCAAGAATGCCCTGCCCCGTGAGTTGGTGCGGGACAACAACTTGTTCAATGAGTGAGATGTCGGCGGCCATCTCGAGGGCTGACACCTGTTCGAGTCTGGAAAACCTACACTCTGGTTGAACTTTTAGTCACTTCTTGAAATGCCTCGCGCCTTGTCTAAGCTTAAGGCAATCCGCATATCAATTAGCGCACGGCTCTGCAAGGAGCCAATTCCCCTATGCCAGGTACAAGGAATTCGTACCTGGCTTTTTTTATTCCCACTATTTGCTCACTCTGCTCAATCTATGGTGTCTGCCCGGGATTGCTTTTCATGGTGAGCGTGCTGGTCACTGTGCTCTTCAACATATTGCGGCACCAGCTCGTGCTGATAGAGCAAGTCGATCGCCTGCTCGATGAGGGAGGTCTGGTTGTCTTCCAGATGCTGGCCGAGCTCCTGCAAGCGCTGGGCGTGGCGATTACTGATCCAGCATTGCAGCCTGCTGTGGGTTTCCTGCTTGCGTTTCACGTGTTGGCGTTGCCGCTCGGCATTGTCTTGCGCCACATTCATCTTTATTTCCTGGCTCATACGACCTTGCTAACTAAGAGAGTGGAACTTGTTATCTCTCACCTCTGCTCGACTGGAGGGCGCTGGAATGACACTCCCCTGCAAGGGGTGAGAGCCACCGCTCGTGCCTGGCTCTTTTCCCTTCATGGTACTGACGCTTCACCGGCACTGCTTCGGGGGGCTATAAATATATCATCAAATCAATCAGATGGTATTTAACATAAAAAACACCGTGGCGCGGTTATCTTACAGCAAGCCTGCGAGGGCATGATCGGAGAACTTGTGCGCATCGTCGAAATACTCCTGCAGGGTACGCATGTCCTTGTGCCGTGTCACCTCGATGATCTTGTTCATGGGCTTGCCCGCGGTCACCGCCGAGGTGATGAAGCCTCGGCGCAGGCTGTGGCCACTGACATAGAGATCGTCGATGACCTGGCCGGTTCGCCGCTTGATCATCAGGTTGATGCCCTGGGGTCCGAGTGGCTCAGACATAAGCTGACCCCAACGGTTCATGCGGCGAAACAGCGGCCCCTCGCCGATCCGGCTTTTCTTGAGCCAGTTGGCCAGCGCCGACACCGGGCAATATTGCTTGCCAGGAATGAGTGCTATCTCGGTTTCATGGAGCTGATGCTTGCTCGGCTTGAGGCGAAGCCTTATCCCCTGCCCCACGAAGTCGAGATCGCCCACCTCGATGCGAGCCGCCTCCGAGCGGCGCAAGGCGCCACTGAACATCAAGAGCAGCAAGGTGTGATCCCGCAGCCCTGCCAGGGTGGAGGTGTCTATCTCGTCGAGTACCCGTGTCAGGGGTTGCAGGGTCAGGGCTCCCGTCTTGCGTTTGCGGTTATCACCGAGGCGTACTATGCCCCGCATCATCTCCTTGATCTCCGCGTGTTCGGTCGGCATGGGATGAATCCCCTTCTGCTTGAAGGCATAGCGGATCCCTGCGAGCCGTCTCACTAGGGTGGCTGGTTTTCGTGGCTCCCCATTGCGCAGCTCCCCCTTCCCCTCCTCTTTATCCAACCATACCCAGTCCGCCAATATGCCGTCGGCCTGATCTGCCAGAAAGTTCATGATGTCGTGATGACTGGTTTGCAGTGGATCCAGCCCATGCAACTGGCACCAGTATACGAAGATACGGGTATCTGCCTGATAGGCATTGAGGGTGGAATTCGCTTTTGCACTGCGCAGGAAACGTCGGGCACGGCTATTGAGCGCAGGATCGAAGACTGTCTGCAATGACTGATGAGCAGGGGGTGAAATGGTTGGATAAGCCACGTAAGTCTATGATTCGGTATGGAGTTTAGGAGGATCTTACAGGATCTTTCAGATCCATCAAGTATCGATAATGAATATTATCGATACTTATAGTGTGTTGATTTAATGCCTCCAACCTCCCGGGATAGTGAGTCAGAGCTTTCGATATCCGTAACCGGCGTTTTCCAGAAGAGGAGTCCGAACCTGATACTTTGTGAGAGATAACGATGTGGGAAGTTGATATTTGCGGGGGCAGTTTTAGGTTGATGATTTTAAATAAAGAGCCCCGTCTGTCGGGGCTCTTCATGATTATTTCTTCGCCAGCTTGAATAGCTCAAAGAAATTGTGGCTGGTGGCTTCTGCCAATTCGGCCAGCGATATCTGCCGCAGATCGGCAATAAATTGCGCGACATCTCGTACGAAGGCGGGCTCGTTCTCCCTCCCCCTGTGAGGAACAGGGGCAAGATAAGGGGAGTCCGTCTCTATCAGCAATCGCTCCAGTGGCAATGCCTTGACCACGGCCTGCAGGGCCGAGGCATTCTTGAAGGTGGCTATCCCCGAGATGGAGATGTAAAAGCCCATCTTCATGGCGGCCTGGGCCATCTCGAGAGACTCGGTGAAACAGTGCAGCACGCCTCCCACCTGATCGGCCCCCTCTTCACGCATGATCTGCAAGGTGTCTTGCTGGGCATCCCGGGTGTGAATGATGAGGGGCTTGTTCAGTGTCCGGGCCACCCGGATGTGTTCCCGGAAGGAGGCTTGCTGTACCTCCTTGTTTTCCGGCGAATAGAAGTAGTCGAGCCCGGTTTCCCCTATGGCCACCACTCTCTCATCCGCCGCCTGGGTCAGCAGCAAGGCGGCGTCCACACCGGGATCCTGATTGAGGGGATGAACACCACAGGAGGCAAACACCTGGGGATAAGGGGCGATCGCCGCCAGCATGGTCGGGAACTGCGCCTGGGTCACGCTGACGCAGAGAAAATACCCCACATCCAGTTTTGCGGCCTTGGCCAAGACATCGGCCATGTCGGTCTGCTTGCTGCCATAGCTGAGACGGTCGAGATGGCAATGGGAATCAACGAGTAACATAGACAACCTTGTAACTTGTCATAACCAGCGATTGAGCCAGTTCATCAGATGGATGGTGGGATTGGAGAGTTGACCCGGCTGGCAGGCGGCCTTGAGCGTCACCAGTTGCTGCTCGGCCTCCAGCAATCTTTCGCTGGAGTGCAACTGTGCCAGCTGCTCGCTGAGGGCAGCCAAGTCCGGCATCGCCAGCTGATGATGACCACAGCCCGCCTGGGTCTTGAGGGCATCGCACAGGAAGAGTTGCAACCAGTGCAACCTGATCTGGCTCTCCTCTGCCAGCTGGGAACAGACACTCGCCGCCCGGGTCGGCGTCTGCGACAGGGAGACGAAGCTCTCGAGTAGCATCCGTCTGGCCCCATCCTGCTGCTCTTCGATGTAACTGAGCACACGAAGCGGTGCCCCCTGACAGATCCGCACCTGGGCCTGAGTGGCCTGATGACCCTGTTCACCCAGCCAGCGCAGTGTCTCCCCCTCCGTCGGCAGCTGACAGACATGCTTGTGGCAACGGCTGAGGATGGTGGGCAGCAGGCGGGAAACCCTGGAGGCGATCAGCAGCAACAGGCTGTCACCGGCCGGCTCTTCCAGGGTTTTCAGCAGGGCATTGGCGGCGGACTCCGTCATCCGCTCGGCGTCCGGAATGATCACCACCTTACCGCGCCCCAGCTGGGAGGTGCTCTGCAGGCGGCCGCAGATCTCGCGGATGGCCTCGACCCCTATGCTCTTGCTGTCGGCACCTATGATGCCGAGATCCGGATGATGGCCCTTGTACAGCAGCTGGCAGGCGTGGCAGTGACCGCAGGGTTCACCGCGATCCGGTTGCTGGCAGAGGTACAGGCGCGCCAATCGTTCTGCAAGCTGCTCCTTGCCAAGGCCGGGATCCCCGAGCAGCAGCCAGGCGTGACCCAGGCGACCGGCCTGAGCGGTCTGGCTCAGGGCCTGCCAATCCGGGATCAGCCAGGGATACATAGGGTGCTGTCCAGTGCAGCTTCGATGGCGGCCTTGACTCGATCCGGCGTCTGGCTCGCATCGATCACCAGGATGCTGTCATCCTTGGCCGCGAGTTCCAGGTAGCGGGTGCGGGTGCGCTCAAAGAAGCTGAGTTGCTCCAGCTCGATCCTGTCGAGCTCGCCGCGATGGCGGGCACGTTGCAGACCGAGGGCGGGATCGATATCGAGGTAGAGGGTCAAATCTGGCTTGAAGTCGCCGAGCACCGCTTGCTTGATGGCGCCGATGAGCTGGGCATCGATACCGCGACCGCCCCCCTGATAGGCCTGGGAGGAGAGATCGTGCCTGTCCCCCACCACCCAGATGCCCTCG
Organism: Aeromonas rivipollensis; assembly: GCF_037811135.1. Classification (NCBI taxonomy): domain Bacteria; kingdom Pseudomonadati; phylum Pseudomonadota; class Gammaproteobacteria; order Aeromonadales; family Aeromonadaceae; genus Aeromonas; species Aeromonas rivipollensis. The sequence goes on from NZ_CP149130.1 coordinate 2,285,207, forward strand.
GCCAGCGCCGGCTTGATCCGGGTCTCCACGAGTTGCACCCGGGAGGCATACATCAGCAGCAACTCGGCTTCTATGGTGAGGCGCTCGTCGTGCACCTCCTTGACGATGGCGCGCATCCGCTCCGCCAGGGGGGTGCCACCCGGCTCACGGGTACACTCAATCCTGTCGATGCCATGGGCATGCAGATAGTCGGTCACATAGCGCACCGCGGAGCTCTTCCCTGCCCCTTCCAGTCCTTCAATCACGATAAATTTAGACATTAGGGTTTCTTCAAAATGAATTCGCGAACCGCTCTATTGTGTTCATCGAGGGTCCTGGAGAAATAGTGGGCCCCGCCCCCCTTGGCGACGAAATAGAGATAGTCGGTCGACTTGGGGTTGAGCGCCGCCTCGATGGAGGCCTTGCCCGGCATGGCGATGGGCGTGGGCGGCAAGCCATCGATCACATAGGTGTTGTAGGGGTTCACATCGGTGAGATCGCTGCGGCGAATGTTGCCGTCATAGCGATCCTTCACCCCGTAGATGACGGTAGGATCTGTCTGCAGCTTCATGCCAAGGCGAAGCCGATTGACGAACACCGAGGCGATCTGCGCCCGCTCATCCGGTTGGCCCGTCTCTTTCTCGATGATGGAGGCCATGATGAGCGCCTCATAGGGCGTCTTGTAGGGCAGATTGGCCTGACGCTTCTCCCAGGATGCGTCCAGGAAGGCTTTCATGTCCTGGTAGGCGCGGCGCAGGATGGAGATGTCACTGGCATGGGTGGTATAGGCGTAGGTTTCCGGCAGGAACCAGCCTTCCAGCTTGCCGTTGTCGATGCCAAGCTCCTGCGCCAGCTCAGTCTCGCTCTGCTCCACGGTCAGCCGCTCCAAGTAAGGGGCGCTCGAGAGCTGCTTCAACCAGTCCTCGAAACGGGAACCCTCGACAAAGGTCAGGCTGAAATGAAACTCCTTGCCGGAGGCAAACAGGGAGAGGGTCTCCTTGAGCGGGGCCCCTTCCTTGATCTCATAGGTACCAGACTTGATGGCAACCAGTTCGGGGTGGCCACGCAGCCAGAGTCGCACCGCCCAGGGGCTGGTTTCCCCCTCCCCCAATTCGGTGATCAGACGCGCCGCATGGGCGCCTTTTTCGACGGTAAAGAGGCGCGTCGGCCCCTTGTTGGTGAGCGTCTCCACCTGCTGCCATTTGTAATACACATAACCCCCGGCGGCGGCAACGGTCAGTGCCGCCCCCGCGAGCAGGGTGTAGAGCCGATTAAACTTCAATGACCAAACGCTCCTGTAAACGGCGGATCAATACCGGGCTGGGATAATGCACATCCCCAATGCTGGTGACCGGCACTATGCCCATCAGGGTATTGGTCAACCAGACTTCTTCGGCCTGCCACAGTGACTCCAGCGGAGCCTCCACGACACGCAGTTCAATGCCCATCTGTTTAAGCATCATGATCACGCGCTTGCGCATGATGCCATCTATCCCTGCGCGGGAGAGATCCGGTGTGAACACCGTCTTGCCACGACGCCAAAACAGATTCGCGCTGACTCCTTCTACCAGAAATCCACGGCTGTTCAATACTATACCTTCGACTCCGCCCCGCGCGGCAAGTTCGCTTTTGAGCAGAACTTGTTCCAGACGACCCAGGGTCTTGAGCCCTGCCAGCATGGGAGCATCGCCGAGCTGCTGCTGGCAGACCAGGGCAGCGATGCCGTTTTGCTGCCAACCAAGGTAGTGGGCCGGGTATGGTGCCAGGGAGACGATGCGGGTGGGAGAATTGCATCCCGCTCCATCATAGCCCCGTCCCCCACTGCCACGGGTCAGCACTATCTTGGCGACAGCCTGCGTCTGCCCTACTGCCAATTGCGCCACCTCGGCGGCCAGGGCATCCCAGGGAAGATCCGCAAATCCGAGTCTGGCGCAGGCATGTTGCAACCTTGCCAGGTGTGCCGGCCACCAGATCATCTGCCCCTGCTTCACCAGCATGGTGGTGAAATGGCCGTCCCCGTATGCCAGCCCTCTATCCCTGGCGGACAGAGCTTCTGTCGGTATTCCATTAATCAGCAAGGGGATCCCTCCGATAAAAAAGGCCCGATACGGTCGTATCGGGCCTTATCATTTCGCCCAAAGCGAATTATACGCGTTTGAAGATCAGGGAGCCATTGGTGCCGCCGAAACCAAACGAATTGGAGAGGGCATATTCAAACTGGCCGGGTTTGGCCACATGGGGCACCAGATCCAGATCGCACTCCTCATCCGGGTTGTCCAGGTTGATGGTGGGCGGTGCCACCTGATCGCGCAGGGCCAACACAGTGATGATAGCTTCAATGGCCCCCGCCGCACCCAGCAGGTGGCCGGTCATGGACTTGGTGGAGCTGATCATCAGGGCGCTGGCATGTTCGCCAAACACCTCTTTCATGCCACGCAGTTCGGCCACATCACCCAGCGGGGTGGAGGTGCCGTGGGCATTGATGTAACCGATCGCCTCCGGCGCTATGCCGGCATCCTTGATGGCATTCTTCATGGCGCGCGCGCCACCGTTGCCATCAGAGGGAGGCGCCGTCATGTGGTAGGCGTCGCCGCTCATGCCAAAGCCAACCAGCTCGGCATAGATCTTGGCGCCACGGGCCTTGGCGTGTTCGTACTCTTCCAGCACCAGTACCCCGGCGCCATCACCCAGCACGAAACCATCGCGATCCTTGTCCCAGGGACGGCTCGCCTTCTGCGGTTCGTCGTTGCGGGTAGAGAGCGCCTTGGCCGCCGCAAAGCCACCCATCCCCATGGGGGTGGAGGCTTTCTCGGTGCCGCCGGCAACCATCACGTCCGCATCACCGTAGGCGATCATCCGGCCAGCCATGCCGATGGCATGGGTACCGGTGGTGCAGGCCGTGGTCACGGCGATGTTCGGTCCCTGCAGCCCCTTCATGATGGAGAGATGACCGGACACCATATTGATGATGGTGGATGGCACGAAGAAGGGGCTCAGCTTGCGCGGGCCGCCGTTGACGAGGCTGCTGTGGTTCTGCTCGATGAGACCCAGGCCGCCGATGCCGGAACCGATGGCCACGCCGACCCGCTCCGCATTCTCTTCGTTGATGACGAGGCCGGAATCATCCAGTGCCTGCACCCCCGCCGCCACGCCGTACTGGATGAAGAGATCCATCTTGCGGGCTTCTTTGCGGTTGATGCCGTATTGTTCGGGATCGAACTCTTTGACCAGGCCTGCGAAACGGGTCGCAAACTCGCTGGCATCAAAGTGATCGATGAGAGAAATGCCGCTCTGCCCGTTGAGCAGGGCTTGCCAGCTGGATTCGGCAGTGTTGCCCACAGGGGAAAGCATCCCCAGGCCGGTTACCACGACTCTGCGTTTTGACACTGAGCTAGTCTCCGAGAGGTATTTTGAAAGGGAGTAAACATAAAAGAAGCGGCCCTTGGGCCGCTTCTTTCAGAACAGGAACTTATTCCTGATTAGCGGTGATGTAGTCGATAGCCGCTTGAACAGTGGTGATCTTCTCGGCTTCTTCATCAGGAATTTCGGTATCGAATTCTTCTTCCAGCGCCATTACCAGTTCAACGGTATCCAAAGAGTCAGCGCCCAGGTCGTCGACGAAGGAGGCAGCGTTCTTGACGTCTTCCTCTTTAACACCCAGTTGTTCGATGATGATTTTCTTTACGCGTTCTTCGATGTTGCTCATGACCTGAATTTTCCTTTAAAAATACGCTATTGCGTCTGGTTGGGGTAGTGTATTCAATTGACGTGAGTTTGCAAGTGACTTGCCGCTGGTCAAACCACGAAATTCGCCAAACTTCGGCGTACTATCGCAAATTTGAACAGATCTCACGACAAATTGATTACACCATGTACATCCCGCCATTAACATGCAGGGTTTCGCCGGTGATATAGGCAGCGTCGTCAGACGCCAAGAATACCACAGCGGCAGCAATTTCTTTCGGATCGCCCAAACGACCGGCAGGCACCTGATTCATGATGCCGGCACGCTGTTCTTCATTGAGCGCCTTGGTCATGTCGGTTTCGATGAAACCGGGGGCCACCGCATTCACCGTGATGCCACGGGAAGCCACTTCACGGGCCAATGACTTGGTAAAGCCCACCAGACCGGCCTTGGCGGCAGCATAGTTGACCTGACCGGCGTTGCCCATGGTACCGACCACGGAACCGATGCTGATGATGCGACCATGGCGCTTCTTCATCATGGCACGCAACACCGGCTTGCTCAGACGGTACAGGGAGGTGAGATTGGTGTCGATGATCTCGTTCCACTCGTCATCTTTCATCCGCATCAACAGGTTATCGCGGGTGATACCGGCGTTGTTGATGAGGATGTCGATGTCGCCAAAGCGTTCCTTGATGGCGGCAAAGACGGTTTCGATGGATTCCTGGCTGGTCACGTTCAGCGCCATGCCGCAGCCCTGCTCGCCCAGATAGGCGCTGATGGCCTCGGCACCGCTCTCGCTGGTCGCGGTGCCCACTACCTTGGCGCCACGGGCCGCAAAAGTTTCGGCAATCGCACGGCCTATGCCACGGCTGGCGCCGGTGACCAGCACAACTTTATCGGTAAAACTCATGACTTGCTCCTGTTTATTTGACTTGGGCCAGCGCCTGCTCGAAAGAGGCGGCATCGTTGGCGTGAATGCCTTCCACGCGCGGGTCGATGCGCTTGGCCAGCCCGGTCAACACCTTGCCCGGTCCCATCTCGATCTCGAGGGTGATGCCGTCGTTTGCCATCCGCTCTACCGTCTCGGTCCAACGGACCGGGCTGAACAGCTGACGCACCAGGGCTTGCTTGATGGCGGCCGGATCCTGTTCACAGGACACGTCGACATTATTGATGACTGCGATGGTTGGAACCTTGATCTCGATCCCATCCAGCGCGGCGGCCAGTTTTTCGGCGGCGGGTTTCATCAGGGCACAGTGGGACGGCACTGAGACCGGCAGCGGCAGTGCACGCTTGGCGCCTGACTCTTTCATCAGCACGTTGGCGCGCTCGACCGCTTCCTTGTGACCGGCGATCACCACCTGGCCCGGGGAGTTGAAGTTGACCGGAGAGACCACCTGGCCTTGCGCCGCTTTCTCGCAGTTGGCGGCGATGGAATCGTTGTCCAGACCGATGATGGCGGCCATGGCACCTGTGCCTTCCGGCACAGCTTCCTGCATGGCCAGACCACGCAGTTCAACCAGCTTGACGGCGTCGGCAAACGCCAGGGCACCGCTGCACACCAGGGCGGAGTACTCACCCAGGCTGTGACCGGCCATGACGGCGGGGGTTGCCCCGCCCTGCTGTTGCCACAAGCGCCACAGGGCGACGGATGCGGTCAGCAGTGCCGGCTGGGTGCGCCAGGTCTTGTTCAGATCCTCGGCGGGACCATTCAGCACCAGGGCAAACAGGTCATAATCCAGCACCTGGCTCGCCTCGGCGAAGGTCTCTTTAATCACGGCGTGTTGCTCGGCGAGTTCCGCCAGCATGCCGACGCTCTGGGAGCCTTGTCCCGGGAAGGCAATGGCAAATCGGGTCATCATTGATTCCTTTAAGGTAAGACGAAATCGGTAAGCGGGCGCCCGAGACTCGCGGCGCCGCTTGGTATCAGAGGCGAACCAGCGCCGAACCCCAGGCAAAACCGCCGCCGAAGGCTTCCAGCAATACTAACTGGCCCGGTTTGATACGGCCGTCACGTACCCCTTCATCGAAGGCGATGGGCACGGAGGCGGCGGAGGTATTGCCGTGGCGATCCAGAGTCAGGATCACCTTGTCGAGCCCCATGCCGAGTTTCTTGGCTGTGGCGTTGATGATACGGAAGTTGGCTTGATGCGGGACCAGCCAGTCCAGCTCGCTCGGATCGATGTTGGCGGCAGCCAGGGTCTCGGTCACGATCTCGCTCAGACGCGTCACCGCGACCTTGAAGACATCGTTGCCCTTCATATACATGTAGGCTTCGAGCTCGGCACCCGGCATGCCACGACGAGGCTGCGGCAACTTGAGCAGTTCGCCATAACGGCCGTCGGCATGGAGGTGGGTGGAGAGGATACCGGGGGTCTCGCTCGCCCCGATCACCACGGCACCGGCCCCATCACCGAACAGTATGATGGTGCCCCTGTCTTCCGGATCGCACATGCGGGAGAGCACGTCGGCACCAACCACCAGAACATGGCGAGCGGCGCCGGACTTGACGAACTGATCGGCAATGGAGAGCGCATAGGTGAAACCGGCGCAGGCCGCCGCCACGTCAAAGGCCGGGATCCCCGGTACCTCGAGCAGCCCCTGCAGTTCGCAGGCCGCGGCCGGGAAGGCGTTCTCGGCGCTGGTGGTCGCCAGCACTATCATGTCCAGATCGGCAGCGGTCAGGCCAGCGGCATCCAGCGCCCGCAAGGCCGCCTGATGAGACAGGGTCGCGACGCTTTCGTCGCTCCCGGCGATGCGGCGTTCACGGATCCCGGTACGTTCCACGATCCACTCGTCACTGGTTTCAACCATCTGCTCAAGATCGGCGTTGGTACGAACCGAACTCGGCAGATAACTGCCAGTACCCAGAATTTTGCTATGCATAGAGTTTTATAAATCCCTGTCGGAAAAGACAGATTCAAGGCGATCTGCAATTTGCAATGGAAGTTGGTGTTTGGCTTCTTGTGCGGCCAGCAGAATCGCATGACACAGAGCGCGGCGCTCGGCCCGCCCATGGCTTTTTACCACAATGCCGCGCAATCCTAACAGACTCGCGCCATTATACTGGTCGGGGTTCAGGTAAGAAAAACGCCGTTTGAACATAAATCCGGCGAGTCGACCAAGAAAACTGCGTTTTTTGCGAGGATATCCGGCCAGTTCGGCCATCATCCGCACCACACCCTCAGCGGTCTTGAGCGCCACATTGCCGACGAAACCGTCACAAACGATGACGTCGCTGTCACCGCTGAAGATCCTGTCCCCCTCGATGAAACCGACAAAATTGAGCGCGGCGCACTGGCGCAACAATTCGGCACTGTGGCGTACCAGGTCATTGCCCTTGATCTCCTCCTCCCCCACGTTGAGCAGCGCCACCCGGGGGGAAGCTATCCCCTCGACCTGCTCGGCCACCACTGAGCCCATCACCGCAAATTGCAGCAAGGTGTCGGCATCGCAGCTCACGTTCGCCCCCAGATCCAGCATCACTGTGCGTTTGCCGCTCAGTGTCGGCAGCGCCTTGATGAGGGCGGGCCTGTCGACCCCGGGCAGGGATTTGAGCACGCATTTGGCCATGGCCATCAGGGCGCCGGTATTGCCGGCACTGACGCAGGCATCGGCCTCACCGGCTTTAACCAGATTGAGCACAACCCGCATTGAGGAATCTTTCAGGGTACGCAGCGCCACGATCGGCTTTTCGCCCATGCCCACGACCTGGGATGCATGTACGAGACGAACGCGGGGATGATTCAGCAAGCCATGTTGCTGCAACAGAGGGGCGATCAGGTGTTGGTCACCGACCAGAACAAGATTTAGTTGAGGCAGAAGAGACAGTGCCTGCACGGCGGCAGGCACTGTTTCAGAGGGGCCAAAATCTCCCCCCATTATGTCTAGCGCGACAGTTTGCGTAGACAAAGGCAATCCTTAAGCGATTACCTTTTTACCGCGGTAGAAACCATCGGCAGTCACGTGGTGACGACGATGAATTTCGCCACTGGTCTGATCAACAGTCAGGGCTGCAGTGGTCAGCGCATCGTGGGAACGACGCATGCCACGCTTGGCGCGGGTTTTACGGTTCTGTTGTACGGCCATGGTAGGCTAACTCCTAAAATTCACTTACGTTTGAGCTCTTCAAGAACTGCAAAGGGATTCGGCCGCTCATCAGCAGGCTCGATGTCACCCCAAGTCATTTCCATGTTTCCTCTGGGGCAGACATCCATGGGATGCATGGCCACCTGAGGCAACGAGAGGATGAGTTCATCCTCCAGGATTTGATGAAGATCTATCTCGCCGTTTTCGTCCAATTCAATGGGCTCATAAGCTTCCGGCAGCTCTTCCTCGTTTGTTCTCTCGAACAGCGGAGTGTAAATAAAACTAGCTTCACAAAGGTGCTCGAAAGCCTCTCCACAACGCTGGCAAACCAGGTCAACCTTGGCATGGGCAGTGCCTTTCATAACGGTCAACTTCTGGATATCTTTGCCAAACTGCAGAGTGACGTCCACATCACTTCGCAAGCCTTCGGTTGATGCTTCCAGTCTGGGCATCTGCGACTTTTCCACTATCCCGACATAATCGAGTAGCTTCAAGGCATTACGGACTGGATCAACCTTAACGGGCAACTTCACCTTTTGCATAGGGCGCGAATATTATAGGTCCAACAAGGGATAGTCAAAGGAAAAAGTCCTTACCGCCGATGATTTTACCTGCACAAGCCCCTGCATGGAGGAACTTGTGTTCATCGGTGGCCGATTATGCCATAAACCGCGGGATCCCGCACAGGATCCTGTGCGGCCATCCTCCTTGGCCAGGATCTCGGGTTCAGTGAGTCCTTTACGGCGTTGCAGGCCCCTTCCCCATCAAGCGTCCCACTCACCAGGCACCCGGCTTGGCTATCAGCGCCTTCATTGCCGGATTCAGGGCGTGGCAGGGCAGCCCCCGCCACCGAGCAACAGTTGCCGAGGCGCGGCTCTAGGTTGGGCCTCCATCAACCGGCGTATGGCCTGAAAACTGCCCAGCGCCGCCTTGATGGTCATTGGATTGACCAGCCAGCCCGGCAAATGGCTGCCTGGGTTGGTATAGCTTTCGAGCCTGATCAAGGTGCTGCCATCGGGTTGTGGCAACGCCTCCCAGCGACCGGCACTCTCCCGGATCCGGTACAGACCAGAGCGGGGTGCCAGGGCGTCCGGCTCGGCCCACACCTCCAGCACCAGCGCGCAGCCGGCCCGCCTGATCAGATGCGATCGCGTGATGAGCTCCCTGTCCTGCACCGGCCAAGGGGACGCCAATCGGGTGTAAACCAGATCGTCATCCGGGCCGGATTTTGCCAGCAGCCTAACCTCGCGACTGGACGGTAGCCACTCCCGATGGCGCGCCGTGTCTCGCAGCACGGCCAGCAACGCCATGGGATCTGCCTTGACCCGCATCTCCAGACGCAAGGCCAGGAAGGGGGACGGTGGGCGTACCTGAGTCCAAAGCTGCACGCCACCCTCCCCCTTCTCTGGCTGCCACTCCTGTCCCCAGCTCGCGAGGGAGAGCAGCATCAGGGCCAGCACACCGTATCTTGTCATCTCGCACTCCTGCCTCATCACGCTGTATCTATCGCCGTTCTCGGCCCGCCAGCATGCATGTTGTTGTAAGCCAAAGCCGGTGCGCTGGCCTTCTGGGGTAGTTTGCGTGGGCCTTCTGGCACAGTTAGAATCAACCAATTGATTTATAAATGGATATCATCAACACATGCACACGCCCTTGATCCTCGCCTCCACTTCCCGTTATCGCAAGGCGCTGCTGGAAAAACTCGGCCTGCCGTTCCAATGTGCCTCCCCGGAGGTCGATGAAACCCCGCTGCCCGGGGAACCGGCCGAGGCACTGGTCAGCCGCCTGGCCCATGCCAAGGCGAGCGCCATCGCCAACCAACATGATCAGGGGTTGATCATAGGCTCGGATCAGGTGTGTGTCTGTGACGGCCGTATCCTCGGCAAGCCGGGCACTGTGGATAACGCTGTGGCGCAACTGATGATGGCCCAGGGCAAGAGCGTCACATTTTATACCGGCCTGTGCGTACTCAATGCCGCAAACGGCCGGGCCGAGCAGCTCGTGGAGCCCTTCACCGTGCATTTTCGCTCCCTGGATGAGGCAGCCCTGCGCCGTTATGTGACGGCGGAGCTGCCCCTCGATTGCGCCGGCAGCTTCAAGTGTGAGGGCATGGGGATCATGTTGTTCAAGGGGCTGGAAGGGCGGGATCCCAACGCCCTGCTCGGCCTGCCCCTCATCGGTCTGATCGAGCTGCTGGCGCGCCACGGCCTCAATCTGCCTTGAGCCTGAGCAGGCCATAGAGACAACAATGGGAGCCTTGGCTCCCATTGTTGTCTTGGTGTTCATCAACTCAGGCGACGATCCACCCCACCGAATCCATCAGGGTACCGTCCCAATCAAAAATGGCGAGTCGGATGCGCTGCATCAGCGTGCCAGCTTGTTCAGGAAGGCATCGAGCTCGGGAGCGAGCGGCGCTTCCACCTGCATCTCGCGATCATCCGCCGGATGGGTGAAGCTCAGCTTCCAGGCGTGCAGGAAGAGGCGCTTGAGCCCCAGGGTCCGCATCTTCTCATCAAAGGCCGCCTCACCGTATTTGTCATCACAGGCGATGGGGTGACCGGCGTGCTGGGTATGAACCCGGATCTGGTGGGTGCGACCGGTGATCGGGCTGCATTCCACCAGGGTGGCTTCGGCAAATTGACGGGCAATCCGGAAACGGGTCTCGGAGGGCTTGCCGTCACTGCTGACCCGCACCACCCGCTCGCCGGATTGCAGATCGTTCTTGCGCAGCGGCGCATTGACCACCTTGACGTGGGACTGCCACTGACCGCGCACCAGCGCCAGGTATTGCTTGCGCATGGTCTTGACCCGCAGCTGCTCGTGCAGGCTGCGCAGGGCACTGCGCTTCTTGGCGACCAGCAACACGCCGGAGGTGTCGCGGTCGAGTCGATGCACCAGCTCCAGGAAGCGGGCTTCCGGGCGCAGGGCACGCAGCCCCTCGATGACGCCAAAGCTCAAGCCGCTGCCGCCGTGCACCGCCATGCCGGACGGCTTGTTCAGCACTATCATGGCCTCGTCTTCAAACAGGATCTGGCTCTCCAGACGCTGGATGCTGCCGAGGTTGGCAGAGGGCAATTCGTTCTTCTCGGCCACGCGCACGGGGGGTACCCGCACCTCGTCGCCTGCGCAGAGTTTGTATTCCGGTTTGATGCGTTTCTTGTTGACGCGCACCTCTCCTTTGCGAAGGATGCGATAGATCAGGCTCTTGGGGACGCCCTTTAACTGAGTCTTGAGAAAATTGTCGATGCGCTGCCCTTCATGCTCAGCTTCGATGGTGAGCAGCTGCACTTGTTGATGTATCTGTGTCATGGCGCGGATTTTAACACCGCCGGCAGCCCTTGGCTGCATGCTTTGTTAAAAAATGGCGTCTTGCTATAAAAGTGGTTTAAATGGGATAATAAACAAGGTTTTGTCATTGTGTTCAAGCCTTGTACTAAGTGGCCAAAAAGTATGCCACCCAATCCCGAAACACCGTGTATACAAGAACATGACGGTTCCCGGGTGCGAGGTACAACGCATGGAGAACGCAAACAGAACCTATTTAATTGTCTCCACACCGGTATCCTTAATTCATGCCTTCTCGAGAAGGCTGAACCAGAGTGCCCTTAGTTTGCGCCTCATGCATACCCCAACCGGGAGGTTGCCCAAGCATGCTGAAGACCCGAGGCCGGCGCCAGCAGGATCCTGTGGAGGAATCAAAATGACAAAATAATGAGAACTCAATGAAAAGAATGCTAATCAACGCGACTCAGGAAGAGGAGTTGCGCGTAGCGCTGGTTGACGGACAACAGCTCTACGATTTGGATATTGAAAGTCCGGGACACGAGCAGAAGAAAGCGAACATTTACAAGGGTAAGATCACCCGCGTAGAACCCAGTCTTGAAGCTGCTTTTGTTGACTACGGCGCCGAACGCCACGGTTTCCTGCCGTTAAAGGAAATCGCCCGCAATTACTTCCCCTCCGGTTACTCCTATCAGGGTCGTCCCAACATCAAAGAAGTGGTCCGCGAGGGCCAGGAAGTGATCGTCCAGATTGACAAGGAAGAGCGTGGCACCAAGGGTGCGGCCCTCACCACCTTCATCAGTCTGGCCGGCAGCTACCTGGTGCTGATGCCGAACAACCCCCGTGCTGGCGGCATTTCCCGTCGTATAGAGGGTGACGAGCGGACCGAGTTGAAAGAAGCCCTGAGCGGATTGACAGTGCCGGACGGCATGGGCCTCATCGTGCGTACCGCCGGTGTGGGCAAATCCCCGGAAGAGCTGGAATGGGATCTGAACGTCCTGCTCAACCACTGGGACTCCATCCACAAGGCATCACAGAATCGCTCCGCGCCCGTGCTCATCCACCAGGAGAGCAACGTCATAGTGCGTGCCATTCGTGACTATCTGCGTCGCGATGTGGGCGAGATCCTGATCGACAACCCGGTCATCTTCGAGCGTGCCAAGTCGCACATCGAGCTGGTTCGCCCCGATTTCCTCAATCGCGTGAAGCTGTACAAGGGTGACGTCGCCCTGTTCAACCACTTCCAGATCGAGAGCCAAATCGAGTCGGCCTTCCAGCGTGAAGTGCGTCTGCCCTCCGGCGGCAGCATCGTCATCGACCCGACCGAAGCGCTGACCTCCATCGATATCAACTCCTCCCGCGCCACCAAGGGCGGCGATATCGAAGAGACGGCGCTGCAGACCAACCTGGAAGCGGCCGACGAAATTGCCCGTCAATTGCGTCTGCGCGACTTAGGGGGCCTGATTGTCATCGACTTCATCGACATGACACCGGTTCGCCATCAGCGCGAAGTGGAAAACCGTCTGCGTGAAGCTGTCCACCAGGACAGGGCACGCATCCAGCTGGGCCGGATCTCCCGTTTCGGTCTGCTGGAGATGTCTCGCCAGCGTCTGCGCCCCTCCCTCAACGAGTCCAGCAGTCACATCTGCCCCCGTTGCCAGGGTCAGGGAGTCATCCGTGACAATGAATCTCTCGCCCTGTCCATCCTGCGTCTCATCGAAGAAGAGGCCATGAAGGACAATACCGAGCAGGTTCACGGCCAGGTGCCGGTCGATGTTGCCGCCTATCTGCTCAACGAGAAGCGTGCCTCCATCGCCAGTCTGGAGCAGCGCAATGATGTCCGTGTTTACATCATTCCGAACCAGCATCTGGAAACCCCGCACTACGAAGTGACCCGCATCCGTCAGAACGAAATCCCGGAAGCGGCCAGCTACGAGCTGAAAACCGAGATTGCCAAGCCGGTCTACCAGCCCAAGCAAGCTCAGGTCATCGAGCGCGAGCAGCCGTTGCTGCAAGGCTTCGTCCAGGCGCCTCAACCGGCTGCTCCTGTTGCCACCCCTGCCCCCGTCGCTGCACCGACACCGGTCGCCGCCGAAGCGGGTCTGTTTGGCAAGCTGTTCAAGGCCATCTCCGGTCTATTCGGCTCAGATGCAGCCCCGGCTGAAGCGAAAGCTGCTGCCGATAAGCCGGCCGCACAACGGGAAGCGCGCAAGGATGAGGGTCACCGTCATCAGCGTGACGAGACCCGCAGCCGTGGCCAGCGTGGCCGTCGCGATGACAACCGCAGCAACCGCAACCCGGCCGACGCTGGCGAGAAGCGTGAAGGCGCCGCCAACCGCGAGGGTGGCGAGAGCCGCAACCGTCGTCCGCGTAAAGAGCGGGAGCCCCGTCAGGAGCGTGAACCCCGTGGTGAAGTGCGCAGCGAACAGCGCATGGAGCGCGAGCCCCGCGAAGCACGCAACGAGCCGCGTACGGATCGCGAACCCCGTGAGCCCCGTCAGGAACGTGAACCCCGCGCCCCGCGCCCGGCTCGCGAACCCCGTGCTCCGCGCGAGCCCCGTGCCGAGGTCGTGGTTGAAGCGGTAGAAACCGTCGAGACTGCCGCCGTCAGCGCCGAGCCGCGTCAGGAGAAAGAGCAGAAAGTGGCCGAGCGCCGCGAACGTCGCCAACTGCGCAAGCAGGTTCGGGTCGATGTCGCCGCCACCGACACCCCTGCCCTGCCGGTAGACGAGCAGGCCCATGACCTGGTCGAGACTGCGGCCCTGGTCGGTGAGCAAGAGGAGCAGACCGAAGGTCAGCGCCGCTCTCGCCGTACTCCGCGTAGTCAGCGGATCGAAGGCCAGCGTCGCAAGCGCATCAACGAAGATGCCCGTGGCCAGCGTGATGATGAACCTCAGGCCGAAGTTCAACTGACGACAGCCGCCCAGGCGGATGCTGCTCAGGTGAAGGTGGAAGAGCCCGCCGTGCCTGTCATCACCATCCCGAGTGCCGAGGCCGTTGCCGCCGCGCTGCAAGCCTCTGCCGCCCTGACCGAGCATGTGGTCGCCGAAGCCGTGGCCGAAGAGGCCCATGAGCAGGCTCAAGCGGCTGTGGCCGAGGTCGCCGCCCCTGTGGTTGCCGAGGTGGTTGAAGCCCCCGTTGCCATCGAAGCGGCGCCTGCCGCCGTAGAGCCGGCCCCGGTAGCAATCGAAGCAACTCCTGTCGCTGCCGAGCCGGTGGCCGAGGTGATTGCCGAGGAGACTCCGGTCGTGGTCGAGGCAAGCATCGCTGACCAGGCTGTGGCAGAAACCGCCCCCGTTGTGGTGGAGCCGGTTCCTGCCCCGCAAGCCGAGGAAGTGATTCCTGCCGCCGAGCCTGTCGCCCCCGTGGTCGCGCAGCCCGAGCCTGTTGCCGTCCCGGCCACCAAGCCGGTTGCCAAAGGCGCTGGCGTACTGGCCCGTGCCCGCAAGGCTTCTGCGCCCATGGCAACGCCGGCAGCAGTGCCCGCCCCGGCCCCCCGTGAGCCGGTTGAGCAGGCTCCTCTGGTACGCAACGAAGTGGCGAGCTCAGGCCGCCATGCGGGTAGCACTGCGGCAGTCAACGTGGCAACCAGCCCGGCGGGTCGTCCCTGATCCACTAGTCTGTTTCGTCTGATAAAAGAGCCACACAAGGTGTGGCTCTTTTTTTTGCCTGACAGTTGGTCCAGCCCCTCGATTCCCTGCCCCCTCCTCTTACTTTTTCCAGGGAACACAAACGGCAGGCCAAGGCAGACTCGGAAACCCGCACTCTTTGCCATCCTTCCCCCTCGCCTGTTGCCTTGCCGCGATCAAGACCTCAGGGACATGCCAAGGAGCGCCACCCTTGCTCACGCTATCCCGCCCACACTATCGCCCTGTTACTTCGTTACAAGGTTCACCAAAGCGGTGCCTGCCATGAGGAAAGAGCCGGCCATCCCGCAACACTGCACTAAATGATAGTCGGCAGCACCGACGCCGAGCGTCATGAGCGGCTGGATTCAAGGAATGAAGGACGAGAGCTGAGGCCCCGAGAGAGAGTGAGATGATGCTGGCCCCTGACAGGGGAGATGGGCTGCGGTCAGGCTTCTCTGCTGACAAGGGGGTTTAATGAGGAAGATGCAGGCTGGCAGGAAACTATCAGTGAATTAGCCTTCTTGTTTGATGGCATATAAGAATCGTTTTGCCGGTTACCGGGCATGGCGGCTAGCAGCGGCCGGATCCCAGCCATGAAAAAAGGGCCCGCAGGCCCTTTGTCATTGATGTTGTGTGCTGGCTGTCAGCCACCAAACAGATTGTTGCTGATCAGGAACAGTCCACCGGAGAGCAGCATGGTGAGCGGCAGGGTCAGGACCCAGGCCAGCAAGATGGTCTTGATGGTCTGGCTCTGCAAGCCCGACTTGTTCGCCACCATGGTCCCCGCCACCGCAGAGGAGAGGATATGGGTGGTGGATACCGGCATGCCGGTCAAGCTGGCCACCCCGATGGAGGCCGCAGCCGTGATCTGGGCAGCAATGCCCTGGCTGTAGGTCATGCCGGAAGAGCCTATCTTCTCGCCCACTGTGTAGACGATACGACGCCAGCCCACCATGGTGCCGCAACCCAGCGCCAGCGCGATGGAGACGATGACCCAGGTCGGCGCGTATTCGGCCGTGGCGGTCAGGTCCTTGCGCCATTTGGCGAGGTCGGTCAGCTCCTTGGCCGGCAGCGGCAGCTTGGAGACCTTGCGGGCGGTGTCGTCGATACAGAGCAGCAGACGGCGCACCTCGCGGCGATCGGTCAGGCTCATCTCCTCGTAGGTGCGTACCTGGCCCAGACGGTTGTCCAGGGTGGCCATGGCCTCGAGGGCCTCACCGGCTTCGCAGTGAGTCATCAACTCTTCCTGGGCATGGGCAGGAACGCTGAAGTTCACGACAGTAGACACCTGCTCCTGGTTGCGCTGGTAGATCTCCATGATGCGCTGGTTGGCATCCTGGGTTCGGTCCAGATCGTAGGAGCGGCTGCTCATGTCCAGTGCGAAGTAGGCGGGCGCCATGCAGATCAGCACCAGCATCACCAGACCTATGCCCTTCTGACCATCGTTGGAGCCGTGCACGAAGCTCACCCCCATGGCAGAACAAATCAAGGTCACTCGGGCCCAGAACGGCGGATGCTTCTTGCCGTCCACCAGCAGTCGCTCTTCCGGGGTTTTGTGGATCTTGCTGCCAAGCCAGATCCGCTTCATCGCGAACAGCAACAAGGCGGCAATGATGAAGCCCACGGTGGGAGAGATGATGAGGGAGAGCATGATGTCGATGGCTTTGCCGACGTTGATGCCCTCATTCAGAGGTTGATCACTGATCAGGGCATAGGCACCGCCTACCCCCAGAATGGAGCCGATCAGGGTGTGAGAGCTGGACGCCGGGATGCCGAAGTACCAGGTTCCCAGGTTCCAGACAATGGCTGAAAACAGCAGGGAGAACACCATGATCAGACCCTGGGTCGAATCCATGCCGAGCAGCAGATCGATGGGCAACAGATGGACGATGGCATAGGCCACCCCCAATCCCCCCATCATGACACCGGCAAAGTTGAACAGGCCGGAAGCCACTACCGCGGTATGCGCGGGCATGGCCTTGGTATAGATAACCGTTGCTACCGCGTTGGCGGTATCGTGAAAGCCATTGATGAACTCATAGGCCAGCACAAAAAAAACGGCCAATACCAAACCTATTGACCACCACAAACCCAAACCACTAAACATTTCAAACATAAAAACGAACCTGTTTATGAGTTGCGGCGGATTATGCCAGAAGGCTCGGTGCGCCATACCCGTTGTTGAAATATTTCAGTAAGAAAAAAAAAGGGCATTCAGTCAGAAAATGTCTTAGGCCCTGCTGGAATCGGACTTGTCATGGATTAATTAAAGCCCGTTTACACCTCATGGGTAGGTGTCAATCAACACCAAACATCCATTGACGCACCGCCAAGTTGGCGATTTTACACGCGTTTCGCCATCAGGTTCGCACGCCACTGGCGGCCGTACGCAGCCCCCTCCCCTTCGCAGAAAAGGCAAGAGGGTGCCGAAGCACCCTCTATATAAGCAGCATGAAGGCGGACATCAGTCCTGGTTGATGCGGCTGGCCACCGCACCTTGCTGGCTCTTGTACTTGGCATTTTCCCGCTTGTTGTAGGGACGGGCCGCGGCGCCGGAGAGCATCTCGAAGTTCAGCGCCCCTATCTTCATCTTGGGGCGCAGCGCCAGCGGCAGTTTGCCGCCGTTGTAGAACTCCAGCACGATGCGACCGGACCAGCCCGGATCGATGCGGTGCGCGGTCACGTGCACCATGAGGCCGAGCCGTGCCAGGGAGGAGCGTCCGTCCAGCCAGCCGACGATGTCCGCAGGCAGGGTCACGGATTCGTAGGTCACCGCCAGCGCCAGCTGACCCGGGTGCAGATAGAAGGCTTCGCCGTCCGGGATGTGGATCTCGTCGCTCATCACCCGATCGATGGCATCGGCCATCTCGCTGCTCGGACCGCTCAGATCGATATAGGGGGCGGTATGATCGCGAAACACGCGAAACTCGTTGCCGAGCAGCACATCGACGCTGACGCCACTGATCCGCTCAACACCGGGCCTCGGCTCAATGACGATCTTGCCTTCATCCAGATGGCGTTCGATATCGGTATCACAAAGACGCATTCGGCGACTCTCCTGACAAAAGTTTCATTTAAAAAAGCCGGGCATCACCCGGCTTGTTTCATATCAACCAATCAACATGTGGCGGATGCGCGCCTTGAGCATGTCGATGGCGATGCGGTTCTTGCCGCCACGGGGCACTATCACATCCGCATACTGCTTGGACGGGTCGATGAACTGCATGAACATGGGGCGTACCGTCTTCTGATACTGCTTGAGGACGGAGTCCATGGTGCGGCCACGCTCTTGCACGTCACGGACCAGACGGCGCAGCAGGCAGATGTCCAGTGGCGTATCCATGAAGATGGAGGCATCCATCAGCTCCCGCAGGCGACTGTCGGTCAGCAGCAGTATGCCTTCCAGAATGATGACCCGGCGCGGCGCGAAGGCGGTGACTTCGCTCAAGCGCGTGTGTTCGGTATAGGAGTACTGGGGAATATTGACGGCATCCCCTTGCACCAGCTGGGTCAGATGCTGCACCAACAGATCATGATCCAGGGCATTGGGATGGTCATAGTTGGTCTTGACCCGCTCTTCCATGGTCAGGTGGGTCTGATCACGGTAGTAGCAATCCTCGGTGATCACACCAATCTGACCTGCGCCCAGCTCGGCCACCAGCTCTTCGTAGATGGTTTGAGCGATAAGACTCTTGCCGGATGCGGACGCACCAGCAATACCGATGATCACACACGAATGTTGAGTATCAGACATTGAAAATACCTAAAGAGAAGAGCACTGGGGATTGTTTAAACCGATCCATTATATAAAAAAGGGTGGGCCATGCCCACCCTAAATCTGTTGCAACCGGCCGACAGCCGATTATTCGTCCAGCGCCACCGTGTAGAGCGGGGTCGCAATCGGTTTACCGCTGAAATAGAGCTCGGCCCCCACCCGACGGGCCAGTTTCAGATAGGACTCGGCCAGTCCCCCCTCCGGAGATCCGAACACGGTAGGGCAGCCATCGTCCATGTGCTGGCGGATGTCGATGTGCAGCGGCAACTGACCAAGCAGCGCCACTTGATACTGCTCTGCCATCTTCTTGCCACCGCCGGTACCGAACAGCGCCTCGTGATGACCGCAGGCGCTGCAGACGTGATAACTCATGTTTTCGACGATGCCGAGCACCGGCACATTGACCTTGTTGAACATGGCGATCCCCTTGCGGGCATCCGCCAGCGCCACATCCTGCGGTGTGGTGACGATCAGGGCGGCCGTGGTCGGCACCTGCTGGGCCAGGGTGAGCTGGATGTCCCCTGTGCCTGGCGGCATGTCCACCACCAGGTAATCCACCTCTCCCCAGCGAGTCTCGTGGAGGATCTGCGCCAGCGCCTTGCTCGCCATGGGGCCGCGCCAGATGGTGGCATCCTGCTCCGCCACCAGGTAGCCGATGCTGTTGGTCTTGAGACCACAGGCCATGACAGGCTCCATCAACTTGCCATCCAGGCTGTGGGGGCGCTCCTTGAGGGTTCCCATCATGGTCGGGATCGAGGGGCCATAGATGTCCGCATCCAGAATGGCGACCCGCGCCCCCTCTTTTTGCAGCGCCAGCGCCAGGTTGACGGCCGTGGTGGACTTGCCCACCCCGCCCTTGCCGGAGGCCACCACCAGAATGTTGCGAATACCCTGTACCGCCGCCAGTTGCTGGGCGCGGGGCATGCTCGCCACCTCGATGTCGCACTGCCAGTCGACGATGGCGGCCCCCGTCACGGCCCTTATCTGGGCATCGAACGCTTCTTTCATCTGCTCGAACAGGGTCTGGCTGGCAAAGGGCAGCACCAGCTTGATGGTCAGGGTCTGCCCATGCAGCTCGATGGCACGCACAAATCCGGCCGCCACCAGATCCTGGCCCCATCCAGCCGGCTTAAATTCGGCAAGAATCTGTTTTACTGAATCAATCACCATTAACTCCCCATTATGTTGTCGTTATGCTGAGGTGAAGGGTTATCGCACACAAATCAGTGGCTTGCCGACGTTCTCATGATGCCGTCCGCTGCGAGCCTGCGGGCCACAACCCTAGGCAGGCCGCCCCCAATTCGGGTAACATGCTCGGCACTGTATCATCCCAACAGGCACATCAAGAACGTATTATGGCAACTGATCCTCGTAGAATGCTGGTAACCTGCGCCCTCCCCTATGCCAACGGCTCCATCCATCTTGGCCACATGCTGGAACACATCCAGGCCGATATCTGGGTTCGTTATCAGCGAATGCGTGGCCATCAGGTGCATTTCGTTTGTGCCGATGACGCGCACGGTACCCCCATCATGCTCAAGGCGCAGCAGATGGGGATCACTCCCGAGGAGATGATCGCTGCCGTATCCCAGGAGCATCAGGGGGATTTTGCCGGCTTCAACATCAGCTTCGACAACTATCACTCGACTCACAGCGACGAGAACCGCGAGCTGGCCGGGCTTATCTATGGCCGCCTCAAAGAGTCCGGCAAGATAAAGATCCGCACCATCTCCCAGCTGTTCGATCCGGAAAAGTCCATGTTCCTGCCGGACCGCTTCGTCAAGGGCACCTGCCCCAAGTGCAAGTCCCCGGAGCAGTATGGCGACAACTGCGACGCTTGCGGCGCCACCTACAGCCCGACCGAGCTGATCGATCCGAAATCCGCCGTCTCCGGCGCCACCCCGGTGATGAAGGACTCCGAGCACTTCTTCTTCGATCTGCCGCAGTTTGAAAAATGGCTGGCAGAGTGGGTGCGCGGCTCAGGTGCCATCCAGGAAGAGATGGCCAACAAGATGCAGGAGTGGTTCGAATCCGGCCTGCAGCAGTGGGACATCACCCGCGATGCCCCCTACTTCGGGTTCGAGATCCCGGGCGCACCGGGCAAATACTTCTACGTCTGGCTGGATGCCCCCATCGGCTATATGGCGTCGTTCAAGAACCTGTGCGACAAGCGCGGCGACATCGACTTTGACAGCTACTGGAAGGCAGACTCCGAAGCCGAACTTTATCACTTCATCGGCAAGGACATCGCCTACTTCCACTGCCTGTTCTGGCCGGCCATGCTGGAAGGGGCGGGTTTCCGCAAGCCGACCAAGGTTAACGTGCACGGCTATGTGACCGTCAACGGCGCCAAGATGTCCAAGTCCAAGGGCACCTTCATCAAGGCCTCCACCTACTTGAAGCACCTGGATCCCGAGTGCCTGCGTTACTACTACGCCGCCAAGCTCAACAGCCGCATCGACGATCTGGACTTGAACCTCGAAGACTTCGTCTCCCGGGTCAATGCCGACGTGGTCAACAAGCTGGTCAATCTGGCCTCCCGCAATGCCGGCTTTATCGCCAAGCGTTTCGACGGCAAGCTGGCCAACAGCTGCAGCGAACCCGAGCTCTATAGCGAGTTCGCGAGCGCCCGCGCCTCTATTGCCGATGCCTACGAGGCCCGTGAGTTCAGCCGCGCCATTCGCGAGATCATGGCGCTCGCCGACAAGGCCAACCGCTATGTGGATGACAAGGCTCCCTGGGTCATCGCCAAGCAGGAAGGGGCGGATGCGCAGCTGCAGGACGTCTGCTCCGTCGGCATCAACCTGTTCCGGGTGCTGATGGCCTACTTGAAGCCCGTCATGCCGCACCTGGCCGAGCGCGCCGAAGCCTTCCTGGGTGAAACCCTCTCCTGGGATGGCGTGGCACAGCCATTGACTAACCACCAGCTAGCCCCCTTCAAGGCGCTCTTCTCCCGCATCGAGCCCGCCAAGGTGGAAGCCATGGTGGAAGCCTCCAAGGAAGATCTGGCCAAGGAGCAGGCGCCAAAAGCGACAGGCCCGCTGGCAGACGACCCCATAAGCCCAACCATCTCTTATGAGGATTTCGCCAAGCTTGACCTGCGCGTGGCGCTGATCAAGAAGGCCGAAGCGGTACCGGAAGCCGAGAAGCTGCTGAAACTTCAGCTCGACATCGGCGGTGAGACCCGTCAGGTGTTCGCCGGCATCAAGTCCGCCTACAACCCGGAAGATCTGGAAGGCAAGCTGACCGTGATGGTGGCCAACCTGGCCCCGCGCAAGATGCGCTTTGGCATGTCCGAAGGCATGGTGCTGGCCGCAGGCCCGGGCGGCAAGGATCTCTGGATCCTGGAGCCCCAGGAAGGCGCCCAGCCAGGCATGCGCGTCAAATAAGCGCAGCCACACCCAGATGAAAAGAGAGGCCCAGCGCCTCTCTTTTTTTATCCCCTTTTCTTAGCGCGAATCTTGGCGCTGCAACGCCATCCGCAGACCAATCAGCTCAGCCTGCCGGCAGTCCAGCTGGTGCAACTGGCAGCGTATCGCCTCCCGCAGGGCGCGCACTTGCTTGTTCCGCCCCTTCTGGCGACGCAGCCGCCTGCGCCATTGCCGGGCGTCCTGCAACTGACCCAGCCTGTCCTGCCACTCGATCAGCATGGAGAGCCAGGCCGGATCGCCCTCCCCCTGCCCCACCAGCAGCTCCACCCCATAACGGGTCTGTTTCAGGACCAGCCGCAACCTGTGCCAGTGGCGCAGCCGCAGCCTGTTGCCGGCAGAGTGCTCCAGCCCGGGCTCGGCCAGGCAATCCGCCAGACCAAGCGCCAGATGCATCTGAAAAAGCGGCAGGGGATTGAAGTCGGCAGGGACTTGCAGCATCCGATCCAGCCAGCGCGCCAGTCGCACCGCCAGCATGGGCACCCGGGGCATGGCCAAAGGGAGGGGTTTGCCGCCAAAGTGCGCCGCATAGACCTGGGCGTCCCGCAGGGCGGAGAGCCTACCCACAGCGCGCATCAGTCGCAGCTCCAGCCCGGGTTCATGGATCAGGGGACGCCAGAGGGCGAGCAGGGCCAGCAAGCGACGGGTCGCAATCCGGTAGCCATGGACCTCCTCCGATCCTGCCCGCTGGCGCAGGGCCAGGGTGGCGGCCCAGTATTGATCCATGAGACGGCGTGCCTGCTCTAGCCCCTTGCCCTGATCCATCGTCTACCGGCCTCCTGCCTGCTCAGTTGGTATGAAAACCGGAGCCCGTGGGGGGCAATGCCCGGGTGCACTCCATTTTGGTCACTGTGGCCGTTCGGGGCCCATGTTCCAGCCAGCCCAGCATCATCTGCACCTTCTGCTCAGGGCCGGCGATCAGGATCTCCACAGAGCCATCTTCCAGGTTGTAGGCATGCCCCCTGAGCCCCAGCTGCAGTGCTCGCTCACGGGTGAAGTAACGAAACCCCACCCCCTGTACCTGGCCCCACACTCGCACGACAAACGATTGCTCTCCCATTTATCACACCTTCCCCTTAAGAAATTTTCCCCCAAGGCGATAATGAGCACGACACTCTCTCCCCCTTGCAGGACGCAATACCATTATGAAAGAAGTTAAATTCCGGTGGGTTGACCGTTATCTCATTCATCTCACGATCAGCGAAAAATTTCTCATCACCTTCTGGTGCCCCTTGTTGTTCATCGCCTTTCTCACCTGGTACCTGCTGGCAGACGGCCATGATCAGCAGATGCAGATCCGGCTGGATCAACTCAAGCAACGGGTAGAGACCACGGCCCAGCTGATCACCCAGCAGCCCACCCTCACCCTGCCGGCCGATCTCACCCTGGCCCCCACCGGCAGCGTCGGTCTGACCCAGCAGGGGGATCGCTTTCAATATAGTGCCCAGGCCGGTCAGGCCGGTTTTGTCAGCAGCACCCTGGACTCCGGCAACTTTTCCATGTGGGATGGACAGGGGACGACCCTCACCATCATCGCCGTGCTGGCCGCCCTGCTTGCCCTCATCACCCACTATCTGATGACCTTCGTCTCCGGGGCCCTCTACTCCACCAACAAGGCGCTGCAGACGGTGGCGAACGGGGATCTCACCTTCCGCCTCAACTTCTTCCCGGTGCGGGACGAGTTCTCCATCCTGGCGGGCAGCATCGACAAGTTCACCGATCGTCAGCACAAGATAGTGCAACTGGTGGAGGAGTCCGCCGAGGCGCTCACCATGGCCGCCGACGAGTTCCGCGAGCACGCCAGTGACGGAGAGACCCTGGCCCGCGCCCAGCGCCAGCACATGGACTCCCTGGCCGCCGCCATGGAGCAGATGTCTGCGGCGATCCGCGAAGTGGCCCGCAACGCCAACGACACCCTGCTGCAGACCCGCCAGTCCAGCGAGGAGGCGGCCAACGGCGCCCAGCGGGTAGCGCGCACCATTGCCGCCATCCGTACCCTGGCAGACGAGATTGGCAACGCCTCCGGCGCCGTCGAGCGTCTGACCCACAATGCCAACCGCATCAACGAGGTGGTCAACGTCATCAACGCCATCTCCCAGCAGACCAACCTGCTGGCGCTCAACGCCGCCATCGAGGCCGCCCGGGCCGGCGAGCAGGGCCGCGGCTTCGCCGTGGTGGCAGACGAGGTACGCACCCTCGCCAGCCGCACCCAACAGGCCACGGTAGAGATCCAACAGATGATCGAAGAGCTGCAGGCCGGCACAGGGGCGCTCAACGACATCATGGAGAAGACGGTCGGGCGCGCCGCCACCAGCCAGCAGCTCATCACCGAGGTGGGCCAGGACATCGACAAGCTGAGCAACCACAGCGACGCCGTGCTGGAGATGAGCACCCAGATCGCCACCTCCAGCGAAGAGCAGAGCTCGGTGGCAGAGGAGATCACCCGCAACCTGGATCAGGTGCGCCACGAGGCCGGCCGGGTGGAAGAGTCCGCCAGCGCCTCGGTGGCCGGCACCACTGGCCTCAAGGCCACCGCCACCGAGCTCGGTCAGGCCATGACGGGCCTGAGGATCTGACCCCAGCCCAATGTCACAGAAAGGCCATCTCGCGGATGGCCTTTTTTTCACCCCCTTTCCAGCATCCCGTCGGGGCGATACAAGGCGTTTTTGCGCATGGCGCGCGTCGCCACAACAGCTGCGCCTGTGCATTTATCGCTGCGACGCGGCTTGCGCACCAACCGCAACAGCCCCTACTATATGCCCCCTTCTCTTTTTAGCATCGGCAACTACCCATGAGCGCTTCCATCTATCTCGTCAAAGGCCGCGAAAAATCCCTGCTGCGCCGTCACCCCTGGATCTTCTCCAAGGGGATCGACAAGGTGCAGGGCAACCCCATTGACGGCGATACCGTCGAGATCTACTCAAACGATGGCAAGTGGCTCGCCCGGGGCGCCTGGTCAGGCAGCTCCCAGATCCGTGCCCGGGTCTGGACCTTCGACAAGGACGAGACCGTCGATCTCGACTTCTTCATCCGTCGCCTCAAGTATGCCCAGGAGTCCCGGGATCCGCTGATCAAGCGTCAGGGCCTCACCGGCTATCGCCTGTGCGCCGCCGAATCCGACGGCCTGCCGGGCCTGACCATCGACCGTTACGCCAACTTCCTGGTGTGCCAGATCCTCTCCGCCGGAGCCGAGTTCCAGCGCGAGCTCATCACCCAGGCCCTGCGTACCCTCTACCCCGAGTGCAGCATCTATGAGCGCTCCGACGTGGCGGTACGCAAGAAGGAGGGGCTGAAGGAGCGCACCGGCGTTATCCATGGCGAGACTCCGACCGAGCCTGTGGTGATCGAGGAGAACGGCGGCGTCAAGATCCTGGTGGACATTCGCAACGGCCACAAGACCGGCTTCTATCTGGATCAGCGCGACAACCGCCTGGCCGCCGCCAAGTACACCGAAGGCAAGCGGGTGCTCAACTGCTTCTGCTACACCGGCGGCTTTGGCGTCTACGCCCTCAAGGGCGGCGCCCGTGAGGTGGTCAACGTCGATCTCTCCCAGAATGCCCTGGACATCGCCCGCCAGAACGCCGAGCTCAATGGTCTGGATACCAGCACCACCCAGTTCGTGCGCCACGATGTGTTCAAGCTGCTGCGCGAGTACCGCGAGAAGGGCGAGAAGTTCGACGTCATAGTGCTGGATCCGCCCAAGTTTGCCGAGAGCAAGGCCCAGCTGCTGGGTGCCTGCCGCGGCTACAAGGACATCAACATGCTGGCGTTCCAGCTGTTGGCGCCGGGTGGCGTGCTCTTGACCTACTCCTGCTCCGGCCTGATGGAGCAGAGCCTGTTCCAGAAGATAGTGGCCGATGCGGCCCTCGATGCCGGTCGCGATGCCCAGATCCTGGAGCTGCTCTCCCAGGCTTCCGATCACCCCATAGGTACCGCCTATCCGGAAGGCTTCTACCTCAAGGGGCTGGTGGTGCGCGCCCGCTAGGAGGCGCCAACCAGCGCGCCCCCGGTGCCAGACCGGGGCTGATGCCAAGCCACACCACAGAGAAGGCCCGCTAGCGATAGCGGGCCTTCTCTGTTTTGCGTTCCCAAGAGATAGAGCTCACTCCGCCTCTCTCCTCCTCAACTTGCTGTCATTCCTCTGCGTTGCCTCGCCATTAGCCAATGGTCCATGCTCACCGGCAGATGGCCCTCACCAGGGGTGAGGATGGCTGATGTCTTTATGCATTAACATGAAAATAAAATCATACATATTGGAAATTTCTCGGTGAAATATCGGACAATAGCGCATCATAATTCGCTTTTATGCATAAAAGGTTAATCCCCCTCTTCCAGCCCCCTGCCGGGATCACGCCGCCCGGCTCAGTCACGGGCCGGCGCCCCCAGGGGGAAGTAGTGGCGATAGGGCCTCGCCTCATCCACCACCCGGACTATGGAGGGGTGACCCAGCAGACGGGCGCGGTAGGCACACAGCCTGGTGAGTGAGTGCGGGATCTCATGGGCCCAGTCGGCATAGAAGAGCGAGGGGGCGGCGGCGCAATCGGCCAGGGTGAACGCCTCCCCTGCCGCCCAGGTGCGTCCGGCGAGGCGCTGGTCCAGCCAGGGGTAGATCTTGTCCAGCAGCTCCCTGGCCTGGGCAACGCCGTAGCCATCGTGATCCCCCGCCGGGCGCATCCTGTCCAGCACCACCTTCTGCATGGGCGTCATCACAAAGTTGTCGAACAGGCGATCGAGCATGTGAACCTCGATCCCCGCCTCCCCCTCAGGTACCAGACAATGGGGGCCGGGATGGGCGCATTGGAGATATTCGATGATGGTGCTGCTCTCAATCAGGGTGCGCCCCTGATCCACCAGCACCGGAAAGCGTTTGAGGGGCCAGAGGCTGGCGAGTTCGGCCTTCACCGTCGCCGCCTCCAGGTTGAGGTAATCGAAGGGGACGTCATTCTCGTAGAGGGCGATCAGCACCTTCTGGCTGTAGGACGAAAAAGGATGGGCATAGAGTTTCATCGGGTGTGCTCCTTGAGATCAGATGGACGACATCCCTAGTCTAGATCCCCACGCCAGTCCCTGACCGCACCTTCAGACAGCCGGCTGATTTTGCGTGATAAGCGCATATTCATGACGAGAATCACGCTCGTATGGCTCTCTTTTCGGTAGTGTGATCCCGCCTGTGACCAGCATGAGTCCAGGCTGCGGGGGTATCAGCTTGATGCCCCCGTACAACAACAAAATCGATGTCAGGCCAAGCTGAACATCGCAAGGGATACCGTCATGACTCAATCATTGCCGCTGTTAACGCCGCTGCGGGGCATAGCTGCCCTGATGGTGGTGTTGTTTCATGCCCGCCTGTTGCTCTTTCCCCAGTGGATGGAGTCCATCGCAGGCCACACCCAACTCATCGAGAACGGCTACCTCTGGGTCGATCTCTTCTTTATTTTAAGCGGGCTGGTGCTGGCCCATGTCTACGGGGAGGCCTTCACAAGCCCTCGCCGCATAGGCTATGGCCGCTTTCTCTGGCTGCGGCTGACCCGGGTCTACCCCCTCTACTTTGTGACCCTGGTGCTGCTGGTTGGCTGGGAGCTTTACAAGGCCAAGCACGGGGTGGGCTTCTATGCCGGCCCCCTGTTCAAGATGTGGGAGTGGGAAGGCATGCCGCCCTTCGGCTCCCCCTTCACCCCGGCCGAAGCACTGCCAAGCGCCTTCTTGCTGATGCAGGTGGTGACGGATCAGGGACTGACCTGGAACTTCGCCGCCTGGTCCCTGAGCGTGGAGTGGATAAGCTATCTGCTGTTCCCGCTGCTTATCCCGCTTGCCGTGACCCGCAGTCGCTGGAGCCATCTCGCGCCCCTGCTGGCACTGACGGTGCTGGCCTTTATCGTGCACAGCCGCGGCACCCTGGATGTCACCAGCGGGGCACTGGCGGTGGGACGGGGGGTGAGTGAGTTCGTGCTCGGGCTCTGGCTGCTGCCCAGGGTCAGGGCCGCGCAACGCCTGCCCATGATGCAACGGGATCTGCCGCTCTTGATCGCCTTTGTGCTGCCCTTCCTGTTGATGCAGTTCACCATGACGCCGCAGCGGACCCTGCTGCTGATCGGCGCCTACGTGCTGCTGATCTGGATTGCCGCCGCCCAAGGGGAGCGCCAGAGTCCGCTGCTGCGCCTCTTGGATAACCGCTTCACCAACTGGCTGGGGGATTTATCCTACTCCATCTACCTTCTCCATGCGCTGGTGCTGCTCACCGGGTGCGAGCTCATCCACTATCTGGCGCCGGACCTTACCGAGTGGTGGTATGCCCAGACCAACCCGCTGCTGGGGGTGCTGGCCACCCTGCTGATGCTGGCGGTACTGATCGGCCTCTCGGCCCTTAGCTACAACCTGCTGGAGCGGCCGCTGCAACGGCGTCTGCGCCGCATTGGCAAGGTTCGTCAACCTGTGATGGAGCAGGCAGGTTGACGGGAGAGCCGTAAAGCGCTCATTTCTGCCAGCCGGATGCGCGCTGGCAGAAATTCCCATTCGAACCAAAGGGGGCGATTGTGGCATAATGCCCCGTCCTGTGGCCCTTGGCGGGGCTGCTCTGGCGCACCATGTCGCCCCTCCTTCCCCGTCCTGTCCGGCAGCCCTGCGTGACTGTCTGGCATCGCTGCCTCCTGAGGCAGCCAAGGCCATCCCTATTCAGCGCTCCTGAGGCGCGCATTTGACGGCTCCACCGAGCCTCTGCACAAGGTGCACAAACAAGGGGTAAGTATGTCTTCCATTCGTCTGACCCAATACAGCCACGGCGCTGGCTGTGGGTGCAAAATCTCCCCCAAGGTGCTCGACACCATTTTGAAGAGCCAGATCCCGGGCTTTGACGATCCGACCCTGGTGGTGGGTAACAGCAGCAAGGATGACGCCGCCGTGGTGGACATCGGCAACGGTCAGGGCATCGTCTCCACCACCGACTTCTTCATGCCTATCGTCGATGATCCCTTCACCTTCGGCCGCATCGCCGCCACCAATGCCATCAGCGACATCTACGCCATGGGCGGCAAGCCCATCGTCGCCATCGCCATCCTCGGCTGGCCCATCAATACCCTGGCGCCTGAAGTGGCCCAGCAGGTGATCGACGGCGGTCGTCAGGTGTGTCACGAGGCGGGCATCTCGCTCGCCGGTGGCCACAGCATCGATGCCCCCGAGCCCATCTTCGGCCTGGCGGTGACCGGCATAGTACCGCTCGATGCCATCAAGCAGAACGACACCGCCAAGGTGGGTGACGTGCTCTATCTCACCAAACCCCTCGGCATCGGCATACTCACCACGGCCCAGAAGAAGGGCAAGCTCAAACCCGAGCACGAGCAGCTGGCCCCCGAGGCCATGTGCACCCTCAACAAGATTGGCCAGCAGTTTGCGGCCCTGCCCGGCGTGCACGCCATGACCGACGTCACCGGCTTCGGGCTGGCCGGCCACCTGCTGGAGATGTGCGAAGGCTCAGGGGTGTGTGCCCGCCTCAACTTCAAGGCGCTGCCCCTGCTGGATGAGGTGGATCACTACCTGAATGAGGGCTGCGTGCCGGGCGGTACCCTGCGCAACCACGACTCCTACGGCCACAAGCTCGATGCCATGAGTGATCGCACCCGCAACATACTGTGCGATCCCCAGACCAGCGGCGGCCTGCTGGTGGCCGTCGGTCAGGAAACCGAGGCCGAATTCCTCGCCATTGCCGAGCAGGCCGGGTTGAGCCTCTCCCCCATTGGCCGCTTGCAGGCACTGGATGGCGCGCGCTTTATCGAGGTCATCCAATGAGTGCACTGCGATTTGTTGCCCAGGCTGTCCTGATCGGTCGAGGGATCTGCGATGAGTGAGCTGCCACTGGCCAGGGATCTCGCCGCCATCTTTCTGGAGGACATCCCCCTCATCGATCTGCGCGCCCCCGTCGAGTTCAAGGAAGGGGCCTTCCCCAACGCCGTCAGTCTGCCGCTGATGACGGATGACGAACGCGCCCAGGTGGGCACCTGTTACAAACAGCAGGGTCAGGCGGCGGCCATTGAACTCGGACACAAGCTGGTGGGGGGCGCCGTGCGCGCCGCCCGTATTGAAGGATGGCTGGCGCAGCTGCGCCAGCAGCCCGATGCCCTGCTCTACTGTTTTCGCGGCGGCCTGCGCTCCCAGACGGTGCAGCAGTGGCTGTCCGAGGTGGGGGTCATCCGCCCGCGAGTGGCCGGCGGCTACAAGGAGCTGCGCCGCTTTCTCATCGATACCCAGGAGAGCGCCAGCGCCCAGTGCCACTGGCACGTGCTGACCGGCATGACAGGCTCCGGCAAGACCCACATGCTGGCCAGCATTGCCCAGTCGGTGGATCTGGAAGGGCACGCCCATCACAGGGGATCCTCCTTTGGCCAGTTGCCGGGAGGCCAGCCCAGCAACATCAACTTCGAAAACCGGCTGGCCATAGAGCTGCTCAAGCGCCGCCACAAGGGCGAACATGCCTTCGTGGTGGAAGACGAGAGCCGCCTCATCGGTCGCTGCGCCCTGCCTCTTAGCCTCTATGAGACCATGTGCCAGGCCCCCCTGGTGGTGGTAGAGGTGCCCCAGGAGGAGCGAGCAGAGCAGATCCGGGTGGATTACGTGCAGGATCTCTGGCAACGCTATCTGGAGATGTATGGCAGCGAGGCGGGCTGGCCGCTGTTTGCCGGCTACCTGACCGATGCCCTGGCCCGGCTCAAGCGCCGCCTCGGGGACAAGGATCACCGGGAGCTGGATGGCTTGATGCAGGCCGCCCTCCAGGAGCAGGCCAGCACGGGGGATACGGCGCTGCACCTCGCCTGGATCCTCCTGCTGCTGACCCGCTACTACGACCCCATGTACCTCTATCAGCTGAACAACAAGCGCGAGCGGATCCAGTTTCGCGGTGACAAGCAGGCCTGCCTCGCCTACTTCGCCGAGCAGCACGCCCGTCAGACCCCTCAGGAGAGTCCCACATGTTGAAGTTCGAGGTGATCCCGGTCACCCCTTTCGCCCAGAATTGTTCCCTCGTCTGGTGTGACGAGACCCATCAGGCGGCGCTGATCGACCCCGGTGGCGAGGCGGACAAACTGCTGGCGGCCATCGCCAAACGAGGGCTGACCCTGACCCATATACTGCTGACCCACGGCCATCTGGATCACGTGGGAGCCGCGGCCCAGTTGCGCGAACAAACCGGAGTGGCCATCACGGGTCCCCACAAGGAGGATGCCTTCTGGCTCGACATGCTGCCCCAGCAGAGCCAGATGTTCGGCTTTGCCCATACCCCGGCATTTTGTCCCGACCAGTGGCTCGAGCAAGGCGACAAGGTGCAGCTGGGCCACTGCGAGCTGGAGGTCTATTTCTGCCCGGGCCACACCCCGGGGCACATAGTGCTGCTCTGCCAGACCGAGCGACTCGCCTGGGTGGGGGATGTGCTCTTTGCCGGCAGCATAGGCCGTACCGACTTCCCCCGTGGGGATCACGGGACGCTTATCAAGTCGATCACCGAGACCCTGCTGCCCCTTGGGGATGACATCGTCTTCGTGCCCGGCCACGGTCCCAGCTCCACCTTCGGTCGCGAGAAGGCGAGCAATCCCTACCTGACGCAACCTATCTGGTAATCCCCCCGCGCCTCGCGGGTGTCCCACTGGGTCTTGAGGCGCAAGATCTCCGGCATGATCTCGAGAAAACGTGCGAGCAGCCGGGGATCGAAGTGCTGACCGGCA
Source organism: Aeromonas rivipollensis (assembly GCF_037811135.1). Classification (NCBI taxonomy): domain Bacteria; kingdom Pseudomonadati; phylum Pseudomonadota; class Gammaproteobacteria; order Aeromonadales; family Aeromonadaceae; genus Aeromonas; species Aeromonas rivipollensis. The sequence goes on from NZ_CP149130.1 coordinate 2,316,784, forward strand.
CCGTCACGCATGGTGGCCAGCACTCTGTCCAGAGGCCAGGGCTCCTTGTAGGGACGACGCACGCTCAGGGCGTCAAACACATCGGCGATGGCCACTATCCGCGACGCCTCGGGGATCCCCTCGCCGGTCTCGCCGGCGGGATAACCCGAGCCGTCCCATTTCTCGTGGTGATGCAGGGCAATCTCTGCCGCCATGCGAAAGATGGGAGCATCGGATCGCCTCAGGATCTCGTAACCGATGCGGGGGTGACTGCGCATGATGACCCACTCCTCCTCGGTGAGTGGGCCAGGCTTCTTGAGGATGTGATCGGGGATCCCAATCTTGCCCATGTCGTGCATAGGGGCCGCCAGCTCCAGCAACTCAGACTGCTCCGGGCTCCAGCCAAGCGCGTCGGCCAGGGCACGGGCATAGGCGGCCATGCGCCAGATATGCACCCCGGTGTCAGTGTCGTTGTAGTGACCCGCCTCGCTCAACATCACGATGGCGGTACGGTAGCTGCGCTCGAGCTGATCGAGGCGCACCAGGGAGAGGTGATTGCGCACCCGGGCACGCACCGTGCTCGGGCAGACCGGCTTGTAGATGTAATCCACCCCGCCCGCCTCGAACCCCTGGCTCTCGCTGTCTGCGTTGTCGCTCGCAGTGATAAAGAGCACCGGGATCCCGGCGTGGGCCGGATCGGCCTTGAGCCGGCGGCACACCTCGTAACCGTCCATGTCGGGCATGCGCACGTCAAGCAGGATCAGGGCCGGCTCGTGACGCCCCACGGCGGCCAGCCCCTCCTCTCCCCCCTTGGCAAAGAAGAGGTTGTACTCTTCCTTGAGGATTTGCCGCAGCAGCCCGAGGTTGCTCGGCTCGTCGTCGATGATCAGCACTCGTGGTCGATTCATGGCGCAGGTTCCTCCCGATCCTCCAGATAATCCTCCAGCTTGCGGGTGGCGAACGGGATATCGAACAGCTCCAGAGCCGCACTTATCTCGCTCACCAGCTCGCAAGGCAGGTAACTCCTGGCCTGGCCCAGCGCAGGCTCAATCAGTTCCAGATCCTCGCTCACCAGGGCCTGATGCAGGGCTTGCAGGCAGACCTCCCGCGCCTCCCCCTGGGCCAGCGGGGAGCTGACAGCGCCCGGCTCGCGCCCGGCATAGGTGTCGATGGAGTGTTGTGCCCGCTCCAGCGCCTCGAGGAAGGGCGCGATGAGCTGACTGGTGTCGCCTCCCTGCTCGATGGCCTCGTTCAGCTCGGCGCTGATGCGCGCCACATCGGTGAGCGACAGGCTGCCCGCCACCCCCTTGAGCTTGTGTGTCAGGCTCGCGGCCGCATCGGTCTCGTGCTGGGCGATATAGTCCGGCAACACGGTGCCGACCGTCATGTAGTCATCGCGAAAACGGCGCAGGTACTTGAGATAGACCGAGGCTTCACCCCAGTTGCGAAGTCCGGTATCAATATCGATGCCGGTCACCAGCTCCTGGGCGAGTGGCTCGTCGCTCACGGTGAGCGGAAGGACACAGTCCGGAAGATAGCGCAGCAAGGTCGCGATGAGCTGCTCCACGTCGAGCGGCTTGGCGATGAAGTCGTTCATGCCGCTGGCCAGCGCCGCTTCGCGCTGATCCTTGAATACCCCGGCGGTGAGTGCCAGTACGGGAGTCTCCTCCCGTCCCGGCAGTTGGCGCAGGCGACGAGTCGCCTCATATCCATCCATCACCGGCATCTGCACATCCATAAGCACCAGATCGATGCGCCGCGCCGGATCGGCGAGACAAGCCAGGGCCAGCTCCCCGTCGATGGCGGTGATCACCTCGGCCCCCTCCCGTTGCAGCAAGCGGGTCGCCACCTCCAGGTTGATGTCGCTGTCATCGACCAGCAGGACATGCACGCCCGGCAGGCGAAGACGGCGCTGACCACTCTCAAGCGGCTCCACGTGCTCGCGCTTCTCGTGAATGAGACGTGCCACCGCGTTGTAGAGGCTGGAGCCAGTCACCGGCTTGTGCAGCACCAGATCCACCTGCTCCGAGCCGGGGCAGTGCATCAGCTCATCCTGGGAATAGGCGGTCGCCATGATGATGATGGGTGAACGCTCCTGCCGCTCGAAGGCGCGGCGAATGGCCAGGCAGGTCTCGAGTCCGTCCATGCCCGGCATGATCCAGTCGAGCAGGATCACGTCGAAACGCTCCCCCTGGCGCAGCAGATGGTGCAGCGCCTGCTCACCGGATTCCACCACCCGTGACTCCCAACCGAGGGAACCCACCGTCATCGACAGGGCGTCGCGGGTCACCTGATTGTCGTCGGCGATGAGCAGCGAGATGTGCTGCAGACGCTCGTTCAAGGCATCGGGCCGCTCCACCTGCTCCAGCCGGACGCGGAACCAGAACTCGCTCCCTTTGCCCAGTTCGCTGGTGACGCCGATCTCCCCCCCCATCAGGTTCACCAGGCGGCGACTGATGGTCAGACCGAGCCCGGTGCCCCCGAAACGGCGGCTGGTGGAGGAGTCTGCCTGGGAGAAAGCATTGAAAATGTTGGCCTGCTGCTCGGGCGGAATGCCGATCCCGGTGTCGCGTACCCGAAACAGCAAGGTGGCCATGCCGTCTTGCTCGGCTTCCAGCTCGACCTTGACCTCCACCTCACCGCGCTCGGTAAACTTGATGGCATTGCCGGTCAGGTTGAGCAGCACCTGCTCGAGGCGCAGGGCGTCACCGATCAGATGGGAAACCTGCTCTGGGGCACTGCTCACCACCAGTTCGAGGTGCTTCTGGCCAACGCAGGTGGACATGATGGCCGCCACGTGATCGAGCACCTCTTCCAGGCTGAATGGCATCCGCTCAAGCTCGAGCCGACCCGACTCAATCTTGGAAAAATCGAGGATGTCGTTGATGATCCCGAGCAGAGCCTGCCCGGCCTGGTGGATCTTGCGCACCAGAGCATGCTGGCCATCGTCGAGCCCTCCCTGCTCGAGCAGGTAGGTCAGCCCCATGATGGCGTTCATGGGGGTACGGATCTCGTGGCTCATGTTGGCGATGAAATCCCCTTTGACCTGCGCCAGCCTGGCCGCCTCCTGCTGCGCCAGTTGCTCCCTGTGCCTGCTGCGCACCAGCGCAGCCACTCCGGCACCGAACAGCAACAGCAGCATGGCGCAGGTGACCGAGATGATCCCCCAGATGTGAGTGCGAATGGCCAGCAGCTCGCTGCGCGGCACCAGGGAGGCGGCTTTCCAGATCAGCTGATCGTGATTCTGCGCCGGGTACAGGGTGGTCCAGCTCCACAGCCCGTCGGCAGACTCTATCTGGCCGCTCGGAGCGCCCCAGAACGCCTGCCAGGCCTGGGGAGAAGCCTGCTTCAGGGTGAGTTCCGGGCGTTCGAGCATGAAACCCCACTCCTGAGATGGGTCCGGGCTACGCAGCCAATAACCGTCCTGGTTGAACAGCATGGTGTGATCCGCCGCCTTGCCGCTGCTGTTGGCGAACGCCTTGAGCATACGAGCAGCCTGCACGTTGATGAGGAGCAAACCAAGATCATGTCCCCCAAGGCGAAGGCGCTTGGCAATGCGGATCATGGGGTTGAAGGGGCGATCGATCACCCCCTGTTCAACGTTGAGATCGAGCGCAGAGACGTAGACTCGCTCCCAGGGCAGCGCCATGGCGTCGCGAAAATAATATCGCTCCACCTTGTTCTGCAACTGGTCGTCCGCCACACGCAGCAGGCGCTGGCCCTGACGATTGATGCGCACCCGCTCCATCCCATCCGGGGCCAGCCAACGCACCTGGGCATAGTCGGGATTACGGTTCATCAGGATGCTGAACTGGACTGCTATGGTGTCACGGTCATTGCGACCCGCCGCCTCGAGCAAGATGGGTTCTTCCGATATGCTGCGCACATGGCGCAGCGGCACCGCCAGCTCGTCGTCAAGGCGGCCGCTGGCGAGCGCCAGGAAGGTGCTCTCATCGCTGCGAACGCGGTAGAGCTCTCGCTCGATCAGTGCATTGCCCAGCAGATAGCCCCCCGCCAGGACCAACAGCAGAATAGGTGAAAACAGCAGGAAATATGCCCGTACGATTCCCTTCATAACGGTCAACATCACCCCAAAAAGTGGCCTTGAACGAATACCTTGTGGACATCAGAGCACCACAACAAGTGTCCTGCTGTCAATCATGCCTGCAAGTAAAGACCAATAGTGCTGTTTGAGTATTTTATTTTCCCGGCAAAAATACCGTAAAAACAAAGAGACCACCCGATTGGGTGGCCTCTTTACTGGAAAGTTCGTTGCCGATTAGATGCGAACGAAGTCCAGGTGAACCAGCTTGTAACGTACCGGGTGACGTTGGATCGCCTTGACGTTTACTTTTACTTCTTCGCCGTTGATGACCAGGGTCAGCTCGGAGGAGTAGAACTCCGGCTTCTCTTGGGCCAGGATCAGCTTCTTGTGGTCCAGGGTAACGGACACGGCTTCTTTGCCTGCACCGTAAACGATGGCAGGAACTTGGTCAGCATGACGCAGGCGGCGGCTCGCACCTTTCCCCAGGTCAGAACGGACTTCAGCTTGGAATACGAAAGACATAGTGGTTATCTCTTTTAAGATGAATATATGGTGTTGACTGCGACCGGTCAGCACCTCGCAAAACGAGCGCGAATACTAGCATGGGCCCGGGGTGGATACAAGGGACGCGCGACTCGCCATCAGCCCCTCCCCACAGCGGCATCAGATCTTATCCAAACGCGGTTCAGCGCCCCTGCTCCAGACGGGCAAACTGCTGCTGGCGCTGGGCCGGGCTCATGGCGTCAAACTGGGCCAGGGTCTCGGCCTTGGGGCAGTAGAGGCGCTGGCCTGTCTGTACCCTTATCCCCTTGCCCATACCGGGGCGATTCTCCTCCACCAGCGCCAGCAGATAGCTGTAGGTATCAGACCCGCTGCCCACCTGTGCCTGGAGCTGGCTGGCGATGCGCCAAAGCGTCTCCCCCGCCGCCACCTGATGGCAGACTCGCGACGCCCCTCCCGTCGCGGACAGGGTCAGGGTAGTCCCCTCGGCTCCCTGGCCCAGGCTGGCGATCTGCACGGCCCCTATCTGAGCGGGAGTTCCCTGAGGGATGGACGCCGCCCGCCCCATCAGGTTGGCCAGCAGCGGCTCGCTCTGCGGCATCCGTCCCCTCCCCGCGCTCGATCCCGGCAAGGAGAACTCGGCGATAAAGGCCGCCCCTCCCTGATCCTCGGGGGCGAGAGAGCCGCTGGCGACGGGCTTCACGGCCGAATGCGGGGCCATGCCATAGGCCATCTCATCGATGCGCTTGAGCCTGGCCAGATAGGCCTTGGAGAGCTGGGCCTCCCCTTCGAACAGATCGAAGGGTGGCACCAGACGGGCGGGAAACAGGATCTGCCAGTGGCCGTTCTTCTTCTTTTGTTCGAGCGGCGGAAACTGGTTTCCCCGCCAGGCCACGAAGATGGGAGGCACGGCTCTGTGCACCGGATAGTACTCCGGGTTGAGCTGCACCCAGGTTTGCTCCGCAATGGGCTGATAGCCGCTGATGTTGACCAGCGCAACCCCCAACCAGATCCCCAGCATGTGATGGCCTCCCTTCCTGCGCTTCCCTGGCTCTTATCGCCACACTCTTCGTCGCACTCTTCGCCACACTATGGCTCAGAAAACAGATAGATAGCAGCTTAGCACTGGGCTATGGCGCTCTGCACCCGTTTATCCGAGATGGGATACGGCGTCCCCAGCTGCTGGGCGAAGAAGGAGACCCGCAGCTCTTCTATCATCCAGCGGATATTGGCCACCTCGGGGGGGATCGGCTGGGATTTTGGGATCTTGGCAAGCAGCGCCTTGTAGTCGCTCTCCACGCTCTGCACCTTGAGCATATGGACCCTGTCCCGGTTGGGATCGATGGCCAGCTTCTCGAGGCGCCGCTCGATGGCGCGCAGGTAGCGCAACAAGTCAGGCAGCCGCTGCCATCCGGTCTCGGTCACGAACCCCTTGTGAATGAGGTTGCCCAGCTGCAACTGGATATCCGACATGGCAAAGGCCGTGTCGAGCTGCATCTTGCCCTTGAGCCGCTTCTTGATCTCATGGGAGAGGGTCAGCACGGCTTCCACTTGGCTTGCCACCTCCACCACGGCATCGTTGAGCTCGGCGCGGACAAACTCCTTGAGCGACTCGAAACCGGCCTCGTCCCAGGCCAGGCCGCCGTGCTGCTCCATGAGCTTGTCACAGCCACAGGCGATGCAGTCGTCGATCAGCTCGGCCACCTTGCCGAAGGGGTTGAAGTAGAGCCCGAGCTTGGCCTTGTTCGGCAGCTTCTCCTGCAGATACTTGATGGGAGATGGCACGTTGAGCAGCACCAGCCGGCGCTGGCCCGCCCACATCAGTTGCTGCTGGGCCACCGGGCTCTCCACCAGCTGGATGGCGACCGAGTCTTTCTGATCCACCAGGGTCGGATAGGCCTTCACCTCGAAGCCGCTCCGCTTCTGGCTGTACTCCTGGGGGAGCTCGCCAAAGCTCCACAGGGTCAGGCCCGACTGCTCTATGTCGTCGTCCACCACCTGGGAGAGCGTCTCCTGCACCTTGCCGCGCAGGGATTCCTTCAGCGCCTCCAGATCCTTGCCTTCCGCTACTTTCTTGTGCTTGTCGTCCACCACCCGGAAGGTGAGTTTCAGGTGATCGGGTACCGCATTCCAGTCCCAAGATTCACGAGGTACAGTGACGCCGGTCATGCGGCGCAGCTGGCGCTCCATCTCGTCCAGCAGCGGCCCCTGATCGGGATTGAGGGTGGCGAGCAGCGCATCGGCGTAGTTCGGGGCCGGCACGAAGTTCTTGCGCATCGGCTTTGGCATCGACTTGATGAGGGCCACCAGGAGCTCGTGGCGCAGCCCGGGGATCAGCCACTCGAACCCCTTCACCTCCACCTGATTCAAGAGCGGCAGTGGAATATGCAGGGTGACGCCATCGGCGGCCTCCCCCGGGTCGAACTGATAGGTCAGCTTGAGCTTGAGGCGCCCCTGCTGCCAGAAGTTGGGGTAGTCGAGATCGCTGATGTGGGCGGCGTCCCCCTTCATCAGCATCTCTTTCTCGAAGTTGAGCAGCTCGGGATCCTGCTTCTGCGCCTCTTTCCACCACTTGTCGAAGTGACGGGCGGAGATCACCTCCTCCGGCAGGCGGGCGTCGTAGAAGCGGAACAGATCCTCGTCATCCACCAGGATGTCGCGCCGGCGCGACTTGTGCTCCAGCGCCTCCACTTCGGCCAGCAGCTTGCGGTTCTCGCCAAAGAAGCGGTGGCGGGTCTCGAAGTCCCCCTCCACCAACGCGCGGCGGATAAACAGCTCGCGGCACTGGGCCGGATCGATGCGGCTGAAGTTGATGGTGCGCTCGTTGACCAGGGTCAGGCCGTAGAGGGTCACCTTCTCCTTGGCCATGACGGCGCCGTTTTTCTTCGACCAGTGGGGGTCGCTGTGGTGCAGCTTGATGAGGTGGCCTGCCAACGGCTCCACCCACTCGGGCTCGATCCTGGCGTTGATGCGGGCATAGAGGCGGGAAGTCTCCACCAATTCTGCGGCCATCACCCACTTGGGCGGCTTCTTGAACAGGCCCGAGGCCGGGAAGAGGTGGAAGCGGCCATTGCGAGCGCCGAGAAACTCGGGCTTCTCCAGATCCTTGTTGCCGATATGGCTGAGCAGCCCCGTCAGCAGGGCGCAGTGCACCGTCTTGAAATCCGCCGGTTCATGGTTGGCTTTGAAGCCAAGCTCTTTCACCGTCTGGCGCAGCTGGAAGTGGATGTCCTGCCACTCGCGCACCCGCAAGTAGGAGAGAAACTCCTTCTGGCACATGCGGCGGAAGGGGTTGCTGCCCAGGAGATCCTGCTGCTCTTTGAGGTAATTCCACAGATTGACGAAGGCAAGGAAGTCGGAATCTTTGTCCTCGAAGCGTCTGTGCTGCTCGTCGGCGGCCTGCTTCTTCTCCATGGGCCGCTCGCGGGGGTCCTGGATGCTGAGGCCCGCGGTGATCACCATCACCTCGCTCAGACAGCCGGTTTGCGCCGCCGTGATCACCATCTTCGCCAGACGGGGATCAAGGGGAATGCGCGAGAGCTGGCGACCGGTTTCGGTCAACTGCAGTTTGGGCTCCTGCTCCCGGGTGCCGGGCAGCTCTTTGACCGCCTCTAGCTCTTTCAGGAGGGTCAGGCCATCCTTGATGTGGCGTGACTCCGGCGGCTCGACGAAGGGGAAGGCCTCCATGTTGCCAAGGCCGAGCGCCAGCATCTGCAGGATGACCGACGCCAGGTTGGTGCGCAGGATCTCGGGATCGGTAAAGGCCGGACGGTTGTTGAAATCCTCCTCCGAATAGAGGCGGATACAGATACCGTCCGCCACCCGGCCGCAACGCCCTTTACGCTGGTTGGCGCTGGCCTGGGAGACCGGCTCTATGGGCAGGCGCTGCACCTTGGTGCGCCAGGAGTAGCGGCTGATGCGGGCGGTACCCGGATCGATGACGTAGCGAATGCCCGGCACCGTCAGCGAGGTCTCAGCCACGTTGGTGGCCAGCACTATGCGCCGCCCGGCATGTTGCTGGAATACCTTGTTCTGCTCGGCGTTGGAGAGGCGGGCGTAGAGCGGCAGCACCTCGGTGTCGCGCAGGTTGAGCTTGCGCAGGGCATCGGCGGTATCGCGGATCTCCCGCTCGCCGTTCATGAAGATGAGGATATCCCCCAGCCCCTCCCGGGCCAGCTCTTCCACCGCATCGAAGATCCCCTGCAGCTCGTCGCGCTCCTCCAGCCCCTCACTCTTATCTGCGCTCTTGTCGCTGCTCTTTTTATCCACAAACAGCGGGCGGTAGCGCACCTCCACCGGGTAGGTGCGACCTGAGACTTCTATGATGGGCGCCTGGTTGAAATGTCGGGAGAAGCGCTGGGGGTCGATGGTGGCCGAGGTGATGATCACCTTGAGATCCGGGCGTTTGGGCAGCAGTTGCTTGAGGTAACCCAGGATGAAGTCGATGTTGAGGCTGCGCTCGTGGGCCTCGTCGATGATGATGGTGTCGTACTGGGTCAGCATCCGGTCGTGCTGGATCTCCGCCAGCAGGATACCGTCTGTCATCAGCTTGATGTGGGTCTGCTCGCTCACCTGATCGGTAAAACGCACCTTGTAGCCGACATAGTGGCCGAGTTCGGACTCCATCTCTTCCGCGATGCGGGCCGCCACCGTGCGGGCCGCGAGGCGACGCGGCTGGGTGTGGCCTATATAGCCCTTGACCCCGCGCCCGAGCGAGAGACAAATCTTGGGGATCTGGGTGGTTTTGCCCGAGCCTGTTTCCCCGGCGATGATCACCACCTGATGTTCACTGATCGCCTTGGCGATCTCCGCCTGCTTCTGGCTGACCGGCAGGTTGTCCGGATAGGTGACCCTGGGCACACCCGCCAGACGGGACTGGTAACGGGCCTCGGCCACCGCCAGATCGGCGGCGATGGTCTCCAGCATGGCGGCCTGCTTGCCTTCCGGCAGCTTCTTGACCCCGTGCAGACGGCTGGAAAGACGGCGGGCGTCAAGATTCATGCAGGCAGAGAGACGGCGGCGCAGCGCCTCGATAGAGAGAGACAAGGTAGGAATTCCTTAAATAAGTGCCCAGAGGGGCCATATCGATAAGCTGGGAGCGATCCTAAAGAGCGAGCGGGAGCGGTGCAAGCCTTAAAGCGGCACCGGTCTGGCTCAAAGACGCGGCGGGCAATAAAAAGAGCAGGCACCCGGCCTGCTCCCCATGATCCGGCAAAACCGGATCAGACCCTGGCCTGATGCACGAAGCAGGTACCAAGCTGGGCGTGAATGGCCTGCATCACGTTGTGGCGGCTGATCACCCCGAGCAGGCGACCCTCTTCCACTACTGGGTAGATCTTCGGCTTTTGGCCCATCATCATCTCCGCCAGATCCAGAATGCTGGTGTCTGGCCCCACCGCCAGCACCTCCTTGCGCATCACATCCTTGACCTGGGCCACCTGCTCGCAGTGATAGGCCTCTTTCAACATGACGGCAATGCAATCCTGCTCGGACACCCAGCCAATCAGGTGCCCCAGGCTGTCCACCACGGGGCCGCCGAGTTGATGGCTGTTGAGAAACTTGGTGACCGCATTTTGCACCATCATGTCCGCGCTGAACGTGATGGGCTTGGTCTGCATATAATCCTTTGCCTTGAGTGATTCCATGACGCTTCCCCCGACAGGCCTCCCGACGGGAGGCGCGAGCCAGGCACAATGCCCGGCTCACTCCAAGCATAGCTGGTGCCGATCAGGAGATGGATTGCAGCAACAGCAGCAGCTCGTTCTGACTGTGGCAGTCGGTCTTCTTGAACACCCCCTTGAGGGTGGAGCGCACTGTTTCCACTTTGACGCCGCGCAGTTCGGCGATGTCGTTGCTGCTGTAGCCCTTGCTCATCAGCACCAGCAGCTCCTTCTCGCCAATGGTGAGGGGATAGAGGCTGGCCAGCGCCTCTATGTCCGGGTTGAAGGAGTGTTCGGGATCGCGCAATACCACTTCCACATAGCGCTCGAAGCGGCTGAGGCCGCTCATCAGGGTGCACTGGATCAGCAGGGGCCTGAGATTGGACTGACGGGGAATGGACATATAGGCGCTGGCGCCTGGCAGCAAATAGGCAAAGCCATTCAAGGTCTCCTTGAGCTGACGTTGCTGCTCCTTATTTTGCAAAGAGAAAATACCATTGACCGCCCGCAGCTCGACGTTTTCATCGGCGATGCGGTTGAAGGCCACATTGGAATAATGAATATGCCCCTTGTCATCGATGATGGCGCTGGGCTTATTATGGTTTTTCACCAGTTGCTGCAGCTGATAGTTCTGGGTTTCCAGGGCCAGCAGGTTCCAATAATGCTGGCTCCAGGCGGCCAGACCAGAATAGATCTCTGTCAAGGAGGTGAGATCCCGGCTGCTGAAGTCATCCTGAGTGGCGCCGCGGTAACTGCACAGCGAGCTGAGGCCCCGCCCCTTCACCCGACAGACGCCGCCCGCCGCAAACTGGGCACCGAAGCTGGCCAGCAGCCCCACCGAGCTGGAGATGGTATTGGCACTGACGATCCCCTGGCAGCCCTTGTCCAGATAATGATTGAACCACACATCCTGGCGATGGTGTTGCACATAAAATTGCTGCTGGGCCTCGGTCAAGCCGCTGGAAAAGAGCTTTATTCCGTCGCTCTTGTCATCATCCCGCAATAAAAACAGGGATGAACTGCCGGACAGGTCGGCGCGAAATTGGTCCACCACCAACTTAATGTCAGAATCATTAATACCGCACTCGTATAACTGGCTGATATAGGGCGATATCCTTTCTTTCTCTAATGCCTTCACACCCGAACTCCTAATTCTTATTTTTATTGAAGTGGCATCTTACTCCGCAATGAGATACGCGAAAAGTAGTCAAATGAACAAAGGCTTTATGACTATTTCATAAATAGTTATAAGAAAGCCTCCCTCGATGAGGGCCGTGAAAATGTTTAAACCCGGGCTCAGGTTTTCCGCTTTTCTGGTCGTTCTGGAAAATCTTTATTTGCCTGGTTCCTGTCTGCCCTTCCTGCCTCCTTGCCTCTCTTGCCATGACTGTCCCTTGTGCGGCCGCTCTGTCACGGCCAGACAGCTGCCCACAGTGCCCCTATCGTACTCCCCCATAGAAAAGCTTCATACGGATTCCATTTTCATCGAATGTTGCTTTTTGGTGTATTTGTTGTTTCCATTTTGGGCTTGCGTCGATATTGTATATACAAATTAGATCGTCAAGGGAGTTGAACCATGTGGATCACAAGGAGAGGAAATGGAACCTGAAAACGCACTTACCGCCCCTGCCCGCTCAGGGGCTGGCATTAAACTGCTGCTGACCAGTGTGCTCGGCATCGCCATCTTTTTCGTGCCCTTCGAGCTCGCGGGTCGCAGTACCATACTGGTGGATCACCTGGCGGGCTTCCTGATGGCGCAGCGCCCGCTCGCTCTGGGGCTGATCCTGCTGCTGATCGCCTATGGCGCCATCAGCCCGCTGCTGGATGGTCGCTGGCGCGCCCGCCCCATCGACAGACTGCTGACCCTGTTCAAGCTGCTCGGGCTGGGGCTGGCCATCATGTATGTGGCCGACTGGGGCCCCGCCTGGCTGATGACGCCGGATCGCCTGCCCTTCCTCTTTGACAAGCTGGCCATGTCGGTGGGCCTCATAGTGCCCATCGGCGCCATGGCCCTCACCTTCCTGCTCGGCTTCGGCCTGCTGGAGCTCATCGGCGTGCTGATGCAGCCGGTGATGCGTCCCCTCTGGCGCACGCCCGGCCACTCCGCCATCGATGCGGTCGCCTCCTTCGTCGGCAGCTACTCGGTGGGCCTGCTCATCACCAACCGGGTCTTCCTCGCGGGCAAGTACACGGTACGGGAAGCCGTCATCATCGCCACCGGCTTCTCCACCGTCTCCGCCGCCTTCATGATCATAGTGGCCAAGACTCTCAACCTGATGGGGCACTGGAACTTCTACTTCTGGTCCACCCTGGTGATCACCTTCGTCATCACCGCCATCCTGGCGCGGGTTCCCCCCATCAGCACCATGGCGCACCAGGGCGAGACCGACGAGCCGCTGCCGGCCGGCATGAGTCGCTGGCAAGCGGCGCTGGCCTCCGGGCTCACCCAGTCCAGCCAGGCGGATCCCGTGCTGCGGCAGTTGCAGGACAACCTCAAGGATGGCCTCTACATGGCCGCCGCCGTGGTCCCCACCATCTTGTCCGTCGGCCTGCTGGGGCTGTTGCTGGCGCAGCACACACCGCTGTTTGATCTGCTGGGCTGGCTGCTGTGGCCCCTCACCTGGCTGCTGGATCTTGGGGAACCGCTGGAGACCGCAAGAGCGCTCTCGGCGGGGCTAGCGGAGATGTTCCTGCCCGCCATCCTGCTCAAGGATGCGGATCTGCTGGTGCGCTATGTAACCGCCGTGGTCTCGGTGAGCTCGGTGCTCTTCTTCTCCGCCTCCATTCCCTGCGTCCTGGCCACCAAGATCCCGGTGAGCCTGGGGCAACTGGTGGTGATCTGGCTGCTGCGCACCCTGCTTGGCATCCTGCTGGCAGCCCTGTGCGGCCGGCTGGCCATGGCGATGGGCTGGCTCAGCTAGGTTGACGCTATATCAAAGAAACAAAGCGCCATCAGGCGCTTTGTTTCTTTATGCGGGCCGGCAGCCGTTACCAGATCGACGACCCGTCATTCGAGCCATTGCCGCAGCGTCAGCGTGGCAAGATCCACGAAGGCGCGCAACCTGGGGGGCATGAAGCGCTGCCTGGGGTAGACGATATGGATGGGATCCGCCTTGCCATGCCATTCGGGCAGGACAGGCACCAGTCTCCCCTCTTCACAGGCCTGGCGACACAGGTAGGAGGGCAAGAGTGCCACCCCACAGCCAGCCTGCACCATGGTCATGATCAAGCCGACATCGTTGATCAGCGTCTGTCGGGCCAGAGAGACGATCAGGCTGTTGTCGGCTTCGTCGTGGAGTACCCAGGCCTCCTTCCCCAGAGGGGTGAACTGCAGGCAGGCATGATGACGCAGCGCTGGCGGTGCATCGAGCGCCGGGGCACTGGCAAGGTAATCCGGGCTCGCAAACAGTGCCCAGCGCGCAACGCCCACCTGCCTGGCTATCAGTGTCGAGTCCTTGAGAGGGCCGGTACGGATGGCAACATCGACCCCCTCGGCGACCAGATCCACGTAGCGGTTCATCAGCACCAGCTCCACATCGACCTTGGGCCACTGACTGCGCATCTGCCCCAGGATGGACGACAGGATCTGGTCGCCGATATCCACGGGCGCCGTGATCCGCAACAACCCGCAGGGCTCCTCCCGCGACTCGGTCACGGCGGCCTCGGCATCGAACACATGCGCCAGCCCGGCCGAGGCGTGCTCGAAATAGAGCTGTCCGGCCTCGGTCAGGTGCAGGCGACGGGTCGTCCGCTGCAAGAGGGTCACGCCCAGGCGCTTCTCCAGCATGGCCACCCGATGGCTGACCGTTGAGGTCGGCAATCCCAGCAGACGAGCCGCGGCACTGAAACTGCCGGCTTGCACGACCTTGACGAATACAACGACCTGATTGAAGTCCATTTTCCAACTCAATAGAAAGTGTTTTCTGATTTAACCACCTAGTTGGAGAGATGACCACTTCCTACACTGTTCCCATCGCGTCAACGGAGACATTGAGATGAAAGAACTGGCATTTATCAAGCGCAGCAACGGACGGCACTGGGTGGGTGACGGCTTCCCCGTCAGGAGCATCTTCTCCTACAACGACATCGCCGAGGAGATGTCCCCCTTCCTGTTGATGGACTACGCGGGCCCGGCCACTTTCCCGGCCACCTCCCATCAACTCGGCGTCGGCCAGCACCCTCACCGCGGATTCGAGACGGTGACCATCGTCTATGAAGGCGGCGTCTCCCACAGAGACTCCTCGGGGGGCGGCGGCACCATAGGTCCGGGTGATGTGCAGTGGATGACGGCCGCATCTGGCCTGATCCACGAGGAGTACCACAGCCCGGACTTTGCCAGGACGGGCGGCGCCTTCGAAATGGTCCAGCTGTGGGTGAACCTGCCAGCCCGGGACAAGATGACGGCTCCTGGCTACCAGGGCATCACCGCCAAAGAGATCCCGCGAGTGGCACTGCCAGAGGGCGCAGGGGAGGCTCGAATCATCGCCGGGCGCTTCGGCGAGACCGCTGGCCCCGCCCGAACCTTCACCCCGATGAACGTCTGGGACATGCGACTGAAGGCTCATCACCGGGTGACGCTCGAACTGCCGGAAGGGCACACCACTGCGCTGTTTGTGCTCAAAGGCGCCATTCGCCTCGGCAACCGCCACCCTGTCCGCACCGCCGAGCTGGCAGTCATGGAGCGCCGTGGCAGCAAACTGGTGATGGAGGTCGAGGAAGAGACGACGCTGCTGCTGCTCAATGGCGCTCCCCTCGATGAACCCATCGTCGGTCACGGCCCCTTCGTGATGAACAGCCAGGAAGAGATAGTGCAGGCCATCAATGATTACAACAGCGGCCGTTTCGGCCAGATCGGACGCTAGAACCCCGAGTCCGGCAACAGGAGTACTGTGAACGGCCCGGCCCATCCCGGCGGCGCCAGATCCGGCCACGCCGGGATGGCGCAGGACATCACACTGACTCCCGTGCTGGCTGGCCTGCTCCCCCTGGATAGCCCGGTGGAGGCGGTCGAATGGCAAGGCATCAATCGTACTGCAACAACCACGCACTGCTGGATCCCCAGCGTGAATGTCCTGACCAACCAACCTGGAGAAACGTCATGAACAAGCCCTACGTCAAACTCGACAAGCAAAACGCTGCCGTGCTGCTGGTGGATCACCAGGCCGGCCTCTCCTCCCTGGTGCGCGACATCGAGCCGGACAAGTTTCGCAACAACGTGCTGGCGCTGGCCGCGCTGGCCAAGTACTTCGAGCTGCCGACCATACTGACCACCAGTTTCGAAAACGGGCCCAACGGCCCGCTGATGACAGAGCTCAAGGAGACCTTCCCTGACGCCCCTTACATTGCCCGCCCCGGGCAGATCAACGCCTGGGATAACGAGGAATTCGTCAAGGCGGTCAAGGCCACCGGCAAGAAGCAGCTGATCATCGCCGGCATAGTCACCGAGGTGTGCGTGGCATTCCCGGCCTTGTCCGCCCTCGAGGAAGGGTACGAGGTATTTGTCATCACCGATGCCTCCGGGACCTTCAACGAGATCACCCGTCACTCGGCCTGGGATCGGATGTCATCCGCCGGGGCGCAGCTGATGACCTGGTTTGGGGCCGCCTGTGAACTGCACCGCGACTGGCGCAATGACGTGGAAGGCCTGGGTACCCTGTTTGCCAACCACATCCCCGACTATCGCAATCTGATCAACAGCTACACCGCAGTCCAGAGCAGCAAGTAGTACAGGCCAGCCCCGGGAAACCGGGGAACGGAAAAAACAAAACGCAGCTGACAGGGTGGGAACCCTATCAGCTGCGCCCTCGCCATGGATCATGGCATCTAGATTTGAAAGGCGTTCAGCCCTTAGAACGGCATCTTGAAGCCGGGGGGCAGTTGCATGCCGCCGGTCAGCTCGCCCATCTTGCTCTTGTTCTGCTCTTCCACCCGGCGCACTGCGTCGTTGACGGCGGCGGCGACCAGATCTTCCAGCATCTCCTTGTCATCTTCCATCAGACTCGGATCTATCTCGATACGGCGCACGCTGTGGCTGCCGGCCATGGTGACCTTGACCATGCCAGCGCCGGCTTCGCCGACGACTTCCATCTGAGCCAGCTGCTCTTGCATCTTCTGCATGCGCTCTTGCATCTGTTGGGCCTGTTTCATCAGGTTACCCATTCCACCTTTACCAAACATAGGTCGTCTCTCGTCTTGAAATCCGGCATCCAGCGCCGGGCTGTGGGCTTGTTCTACCCCGGATATGGGGGCAACCAAAAGATTTTTCAACCGGGACTCGGGTCCCGGCATGGGATTTAACTCATAGCACTCAACGGCTCAGGGGCTCGATGCTCTCGGGATGGAGCACGGCACCGAATCGCTGCTGCAGGAACTGCACATTGGGATCGTCTGCCAGATCCCGGCTCACCTGCTCACGGACCCCCAGATAGAGGCGATGCTCGATCTCGAGCGGCGTCTCCCGCGCCGGATCCGTACCCAGGGTCACCTCGACACGCACCGGCTGTCCAAACTCCGGGCCTATGATCTCGGCCAGATCGGCCAAGGCCCTGTCGCTGACCAGGTGGCGCTGCTCGGGCTTGAGCACCAGGGACACCAGCTCTCCCTGCCGGGTCATCACAGAGTTGATGGCGAGCTGGCGCAGCCGGCCACCGACCCCGGTGCGGGCGATAAGCTCGGCCCAGGGGTCGCCGCAATTGACCAGCAGGGAAGAGGGGATCAGGCGGGTGACCTCCTCCCCCTCCTGCGGCTGGGCGTCACTCTCCAGCTCATCCCAGTCGATGGTTTCCATCACCTGAGCCGTCGTTGGCTGCGCTTCTTCAGGCACGGCAAGGGGCGTCGTAACTGGCGTTGCCGGCGCAGCGACGACGGTAGCAGCAGCGGCGGTCCTGGCAGGTACGCCGTCCAGATCCCAGGGGGGCAGGTCATCCGAAGCGGGGCTGGCCTTTTGCGGAGCACTCGGCCTTGACGCTGGCGCCGCCGCTTGCGCTGCGGGGGCGCTGACCGGTCCGTCGCCGAAGCCCTGATTCAGATATTCCTCGTAATCGCTACCGCTGTCGTCATAGGCATCGAGGGGCGGCAGATCCTCATAGCCCGGCATGGGCCCGGCATAGGCAGGCGCCGCAGCGGCCTGCCTGGCTGGTGCAGAGGGGGCTGGCGCCACGGGTTGCACTGCGGCAGTAGCCAGGGGCGCAGCCGGTTTGCTCGGCGTCGCCCTGGGAGGGGCAGAGACGGTGCCAGCCCCGGATTCGCCCCTCAGCCGGCTGCGCAGCAGATTGCGCTTGCCCAGCAGGCTCTGCATGCTGGAGGCCGCCGAGGGGGCCGCCTCGGGTTCAGGGGCTATGACAGGAGCCGCCGGCAGGACCTCCTCATGGAAGGAGGCCGGCTGCTCGGGTTCAAGGGGCTGTGCTTCCTGCGCCTGGGGCGCACCACCGATCTGAGGCTCAGGCTGCATTGGCTGCGCCTCATACCCCATCCGCTGCGCGGCTTGCAGCAGCTCATGCTGCTCGGCAAAGAGGGCAGCGCTGGCATCATCGTCGTCGGAAGCCGGCTCATCGGCCTCCACCGTCAAGTGCGGCGCTGTCGGCGTCAGGGCTGCGGGCGCGGCCGTGCTGGCCGCCGTCGCGGCCTGATGCGGGGCTGGCTCAGCCCCTGACGGCTTTCCCGGCAGGGCCGATACGGCCTCCCTCCCCGCCCCGGGCAACGCGCCCATGGAGACGGGCAAGGCGCTCAGATTGGCGGGATGCACCGCCTCGCGGCGCGGCGAGAAGGCCAGCATCCGCAGGCAGGTCATCTCCAGCGCGGTGCGGCCATCGGGCGCCCAGGGCAAATCCTTGCGCCCCCCCAGCACTATCTGGTAGCAGAGCTGCACCTCTTCCGGGCTCATGGCCCCCGCCAGCTGCAGCAAGGCATCCGCATCCGCCCCCTGCTCCTGCACGCTGGCAGGGAGCAGCTGGGCCATGGCAACCCGATGGAGCAAAGCTTCCAGCTCGGCGTGCAGCTGATCGAAGTCCGGCCCCAGGGTGGCTATCTCGGTGATCTTGGCCATGGTGGCCGACGCATCCTGGCGCAGTATGGCTTCCAGCAACTGGTGCAGATGGTGGTGGTCGAGGGTCCCCAGCATGGTCAGCACGCTCTCCAGACGCACGCTGCCATTGCCGTGGGCCAGGGCCTGATCGGTGAGGCTCAGGGCATCGCGCATGCTGCCATCGGCCGCCTTGGCCAGGGCCAGCAGGGCGCGGGGCTCGAACGGCTGACCTTCCTGATCCAGCACCCATTCCAACTGCTTGGCGATCTGGCTCTGATCCAGGCTCTTCAAGTGGAACTGCAGGCAGCGGGACAAGATGGTGATGGGGAGTTTCTGCGGGTCAGTGGTGGCCAGCAGGAACTTCACATAGGGGGGCGGCTCTTCCAGGGTTTTGAGCAGCGCATTGAAGCTGTGGCGCGACAGCATGTGCACCTCATCGATGAGATACACCTTGAAGCGGCCGCGGGCCGGGCGGTACTGCACGTTGTCGAGCAGCTCGCGGGTGTCTTCCACCTTGGTGCGCGAGGCCGCATCGATCTCCAGCAGATCGACGAAGTTGCCCTGATCGATCTCGCGGCAGGTGTCGCATACGCCGCACGGGTGGCTGCTGATCCCCTGCTCGCAGTTGAGGCTCTTGGCCAGGATGCGGGCTATGGTGGTCTTGCCGACCCCGCGGGTGCCGCTCAGCAGGTAGGCGTGATGCAGCCGTCCCTGATCCAGGGCATTGGTCAAGGCGGTCAGCACATGTTGCTGGCCAACCACTTGTTCAAACGTATGGGGGCGCCATTTACGCGCCAGAACCTGATAGCTCATAGATCTCGATGCTGGAAAACGAGGCATTGAGGCAGGATGCTAACACAAATGGAGGGCGGGCTGTATGGGCTATCGGCCGCCGTGGGAGGGATCGCTTGATTTTCAAACCGGTGCCCATTCAGGCACCGGTTCGGGGCATTGGCGGGTTGACGAGGCCCGCCTGCCAAGGGGGCTTACTCGCCCGCGAGTTCCACCAGCGAGACCACCTTGACGCCAGCGGCGGTCAGGCGGGCATCACCGCCCAGCGACGGCAGTGAGATGATGAAGGCCGCATCGGCGACTTCACCGCCGGCGCGGCGAATGAGCTTGACGGTGGCGTCGACGGTGCCGCCGGTGGCCAGCAGATCGTCCACCACCAGCACCTTGTCACCGGGCACTATGGCGTCGGTATGCAGTTGCAGGGTGTCGGTGCCGTACTCGAGGGCATAGGACTCTTCGATGATGGCGCGGGGCAGCTTGCCCGGCTTGCGAACCGGCACGAAGCCCAATCCCATGGCGAAGGCCACAGGGGCGCCGAAGATGAAACCGCGGGCCTCGGTGCCGACGATCTTGGTGATCCCTTGATCACGATAATGCTCGGCCAGCAGATCGATGGTGGCCTTGAAGGCCTCGGCGTTCTCGATCAGGCTGGTGATGTCGCGAAACAGTATGCCCGGCTTCGGATAGTCGGGAATGGTCTTGATGCTCGCTTCGATAAACTTCAGGGTATCCGGATTCATTATTTGACCGCTTATTTTTGAGCCCAGGCGTGGCGTCTCTTGCGCTGCCCGCCAGCGGGCAATAAAAAGGCCCGTCATGCAAAAAATGACAGGCCGACTCCATAGCATTATTGCCGCAATAGCTTAGGGATTTCACTTCTCCATTGCAACTGGCTCCAGCACCGGCAGACGCATTAACCAGGTGAGCAGGATCACCATTATGACAACCAGCAGCAGCCTCACCCAGGGCAGCGGCACCACCAGCAGCGACACCGAGAAGGAGAGCAGAATGAAGATAATGGCACGGCGCCGGGCATGGCGCCGAATGCCGCGATATTGCTGCCAGTCATGGATGGGGGGCCCAAACCAGGGGTGTGCCAGCAGCCAACGGTGAAAACGGGGTGACGAGCGGGCAAAGAGGGCCGCCGCCAGCAACATGAAGGGGGTGGTCGGCAGCAGGGGCAGGACTATCCCGACTATCCCGGTGGCGAAGGCGAGCCAGCCCAGGGCCATCAGACACCAGCGTTTCATGGGTACTCCTCTGAATGCATCTCTGCCTTTAGCCTAACAGAGTTGGCCCGCAAGCTGACAGCCTGGCCCACGCAGCGGCAGTCGATTAGGCTCATCGAGTGGGCAGACGGCTGACAACGCCAGCCATTGCCACTACAATCTGCGCTCTTTTTTCTCCCCTTGTCTTCGGAAGCAGCTATGCGCGTTATTTTGGCCCCCATGCAGGGGGTGCTGGATCACCTGATGCGGGAGGTTCTCACCTCCGTCAACGATTACGACCTCTGTGTCAGCGAGTTCATCCGGGTCGTCGATCAGCTGCTGCCCGCCAAGGTGTTCTATCGCCTCTGCCCCGAACTCAAGCAGGATGGCAAGACCCGTGCCGGCACTCCGGTGCGGGTGCAACTGCTGGGCCAGCACCCCGAATGGCTGGCAGAGAATGCGGTACGCGCCATCGAGCTCGGCTCCCCCGGGGTCGATCTCAACTTCGGCTGCCCCGCCCCCACGGTCAACAAGAGCAAGGGGGGGGCCGTGCTGCTCAAGGAGCCAGAGACCGTCTACCGCATCGTCAAGGCGGTGCGCGAAGCCGTCCCTGCCCACTTGCCGGTGAGCGCCAAGATCCGCCTGGGTTACGATGACAAGGAGCTCTATATGGACAACGCCCAGGCGGTCTATCAGGGGGGCGCCAACGAGCTGGCCGTCCATGCCCGCACCAAGCGCGAAGGCTACAAGGCGCCGGCGCACTGGGAATACGTGGATCTCATCCGCCGCGCCCTGCCCATTCCGGTGACCGCCAATGGCGAGATCTGGGATCATAAAGATGCCCTCGCCTGCGCCAGCGTCTCCGGCTGCGACGCCCTCATGGTGGGCCGCGGCGCCATCTCCCTGCCCAATCTGGCCAACGTGATGAAAACCGGCTGTGCCCACATGAGCTGGGCCGAGGTGTTGCAACTGATGGTGAGCTACACCGAGCAGGATCTGGCGAGCGACAAGGCCGACTACTACCCCAGCCGCATCAAGCAGTGGTTCTCCTACATAGTGCGGGAATACCCCCAGGCCGATGAGCTGTTTCGCCGCATCCGCACCATCAAGACCGCAGACGAGATCCGTACAGCCCTCGAGCGCGAGTGCACCGCACGGGCCTAGTCTTGGCCGCCGCCCCGCAGCACCCTAAAGACCGCAGGCGAGATCCGCGCCGCCCTCGTGCGCGAGTGCGCCGCACGGGCCTAGTCTTGGCCGCCGCAGCGCGGCGCCCTATGATGAAGGCTCAATGACAGGAGGTCAGGATGCAGGGAGTACCGGTCACATTTACCCATCAGCACGACAGGGCCGATTTTCGCGCCCTGCCGGGGCAGCCTGCGACCGAGCTCTATCGTGCCCACATCCAGCACCACGTCTTCGATCCCCATAGCCACGAGGGGTTTGGCCTAGGTGTCATCGAGTGCGGTGCCGAGCGTTTCCGCTATCGCGGCAGCCAGCTCCTGGCAGGCCCCGGCAGCCTGGTGCTGATGAACCCTGATGAGCTGCACACGGGCGAGGCGGCCTGCGAGCAGGGGTGGCGCTATCGCATGCTCTACCTGCCCGCCGATCGGCTCGAGGCCATCAGCGGCGAGCGCGGCTGGTATTTCGCCGAAGCCGTGCGAAGCGACCAGCGCACCGCCCCCGTCCTGCAGGCGGCCCTGGACGCCCTCTGGCACTGTGACTGCGAGCTCGCCGCCGACGGCCTGTTGCTGGGCGTGTGCGAGACCCTGCGCTCCCATGCCCGGGCCCTGGCGGCACCGCGCGAAGCAGCCCACCCTCTGGGCCGCGCCATCGACTATATGCAGGCCTACTTCGCCCGCCCTATTACCCTGACCGAGCTGGCGGGGGCGGTGAACCTCAGCCCCTACCACTTCCAGCGCAGCTTCAAGGCCCGCTTTCACGTCACCCCCCAGCAGATGCTGATGGCCATCCGCCTGCAGCGGGCCAAGGGGTGGCTGGCCGCCGGCCTGCCCGCCGCCGAGGTGGCCGCCGCCTGTGGTCTGGCCGATCAGTCGCACCTCAACCGCGCCTTCCTGCGCCGCTATGGCACCACCCCGGTGCGCTACCAGAAACAGGTACAGGCTGGCCGCTAAAGCGCAATCTGGTTCAATACGCCGCCCTCCCCCCCTGCTAGGCTGGCCTCCTTCTTCTTTACCGGATATGGAAAATGTTGATCGGAGTCTTGTTTGCCCTGCTGGCCGGCCTGATGTGGGGGCTCATCTTCGTCGCCCCCCTGCTGGTGGACGGCTATCCCCCCGCCCTGCTCGCCAGCGGCCGCTATCTCGCCTTCGGCCTCATCGTGCTGCCGCTGGCCTGGCAGGCCCGCAAGCGCCTGGCGGCCCTCTCGACCAGCGACTGGTGCGAGGCCCTCGCCCTCACCCTGGTGGGGAATCTCATCTACTACTTCTGCCTGTCGGGGGCCATCTTGCGCATCGGCTCACCGCTGGCAGCCATGATCATCGGCACCCTGCCGGTGGTGACGGCCCTGGCCGCCAACCGCCTCTATGGCGCACGGGACGGCCGCCTCTCCCGCGCCCGTCTCTACCCGGCCCTGCTGCTGATGGGACTCGGCCTCTATCTGGTCAACCGCGCCGAGTTGACCTGGCAGGCAGAGGCGCGCACCGGACAGCTGTTCGGATTCGTCCTGGCGGTGGTCGCCGTGCTGTGCTGGACCTGGTATCCCCTGCGCAATGCCCGCTGGCTGCGCGAGCACCCGAACCGCAGCCCGGCCGTCTGGGCCACCGCTCAGGGGCTGGTGACCCTGCCGGTGGCGCTGATTGCCTACCTCGGCAGTCTCGGTCATCTCGCCCTGAGCGCACCGGACTTTCCCCTGCCCTTCGGGCCGACGCCCCTGCGCTTCGTGCTGCTGATGGGGGTGGTGGGGCTCTTTTGCTCCTGGCTCGGCACCCTGTGCTGGAACGAGGCGAGCCAGCGCCTGCCGACCGTGCTGGTGGGACCGCTCATCGTGTTCGAGACTCTGGCGGGGCTGCTCTACGCCTTCATGCTGCGTGGCATCATGCCTCCCATGAGTACCCTGGTCGGCGTCGTCTGCCTGGTGGTGGGGGTGCTCCATGTGATCACCGGCAAGCCGCGACACCAGCCGGAAAAACGCGTCAAAGCACGGTTAACTTGACTCATGTCATCTTGATAAACCGCGGGTTTCCCTATACTGGCCGAGTTTTATCACTCATCTTTGGGGGCTGCTGTGTGTGAAGTGACGCAAGCCCGGTTGGCCGAATGGCATCAGCGCCTTCTGACCGACTGGGCGCAAACAAGAGAGGAGCTGATCCGTCAGCTCAAGGCCTGTCGACAAGATGACTGGGCACAGAGAGTGGCGAGCTGCGAGCGGGATCAACTGGTGGATCTGACCAGCCGTCTCGAGCTGCCCAAGGTGGAGCAAAGCGTGGCGCGCCTCAAGCGGCTCGACGCGGCGCTCTGCCAGATGGATCTGGGGCTCTATGGCTTCTGCTCCGATTGCGAGGAGCCGCTGCTCGCCGAACAGCTGGAACAGGATCCGACCCTGCAACGCTGCCCGCGCTGCGAAGCCCGCTACCGCAAGGGATTCCACGCTCACGAACTCTGATGGGGGCACCCTTTGTGCCCGCCATCTTTCTCTCCCCCACGCCATCCCTCTGCTCATCATCACTGCAACCCGGGCGGTACCTGCCCTGCAACACCTGATCGCAAGCACGCAGGCATGAAAAAGGGGAGTCATGGACTCCCCTTCTCGTGCGGCGCACTCCCGTCATTGAGCCAGCAGGTGGCCCACCAGCTCATGGCGCCAGCCTTGCAGCAGCATGGGCTTGTCCGCCCGGGCCCGCTCCTCGGCGCTCATCCGCCAGCTCCAGGTGAAGTACTGGTGGATGATCTTCTTGCTGGCAACCAGCTCAGGGGGAATGTTGCTGGCCTTGGCCTTCTCTTCCACCATGGCCTTGATGCGCTTGAGCTCCGCCTTGTACTGGGGGTAATCCACCAGCCGGCGAATGGGCTCTGGCCAGCTGTCAGGGTCGCTCTGCTGGGCCGCCGCGACGATGTCCAGCATCCGCTTGCCGTGGATCTTGATCTCGATGGGGGCCAGCCCCAGCTCGTTGAGGTCCCGCAATGAAGTGGGCCGACGCTCCGCCACCTTGAACAGGTGCAGCTCCTTGACCACGAAGTTGAGAGCCAGATCCCGGCGCACCGCCTCTTGCTGGCGCCAGGCGGCGAGCTCGCGCAGAATGGCCAGCTCGCGCCGACCCAGTTGCCAGGCGTTGATGATCTCGAGGTAGGCCTGACGGGGATCGCTGCCCTGGGTCTTGCGGGCGGAGTGGTTCTGGCACTCCTGCTCGAACCAGGCAAACTTGCCGCTTTCATGCAGCCTGGCCATCACCTTCTCGTAGAGGGGCATCAGGTAGAAGACATCCGCCGCCGCGTACTCGAGCTGGCGTGCGGTCAGGGGACGGGCCAGCCAGTCGGTGCGGGCCTGATCCTTTTCCAGCTCCACGCCGAGGAACTCCTTGACCAGGGCGCCGAAGCCGACCGAGACGCCGTAACCCAGGAAGGCTGTCGCGAGCTGGGTGTCGTGCATCTGGTTGGGCAGGTGGCCCGCCTGATGCTGGATGAGCTCCAGATCTTCACCCGAGGCGTGCAGTATGGCGATCTGCCCTGCCCGGCCGAGCCGCTGCCACAGCCCCGAGAGATCCAGGGTCAGGGGATCCAGCAGGGCGAGGCGTTCGCCGTCATAGATCTGGAACAGACCGAGCTGGGGATAGTAGGTACGGGTGCGAACGAATTCGGTATCTATGGCCAGGGGAACGTCGGCCAGGGAAGCGAGATACTGTTCCAGTTCGGCTTGCTGTGAAATGAGTTGATATTGCATCTTTGCCTGCACGTTGGTCGGGACCCAGAAAGAAAAAACCGTGGCATGACCCACGGTTTTGCATAACGACAGCGCTTGACTGCAGAGCAGTGCATGCCGGTTACTGCTTGGCAATCTCCTCGTCGCGCAGCACGCGCCGCAGGATCTTGCCCACATTGGTCTTGGGAAGTTCGTCGCGAAATTCTACCAGTTTCGGCACCTTATAGGCAGTCAGATGTTTGCGGCAGTGGGCAATTATCTCGTCCTCCACCAGCTTTGCATCTTTCTTGACCACGAAGATTTTCACCAGCTCGCCGGAAACCGGGTTAGGCACACCGACGGCGGCCACTTCCAGCACCTTGGGATGAAGCGCCACCACGTCTTCAATCTCGTTCGGATAGACGTTGAAGCCCGAAACCAGGATCATGTCCTTCTTGCGATCGACGATCTTGAAGAAGCCCTGCTCGTCGCACACGGCGATGTCACCGGTACAGAGCCAGCCATCCTGCATCACCTCGGCGGTCGCCTCGGGACGTTGCCAGTAGCCCGTCATCACCTGGGGGCCGCGCACCTGCATCTCGCCAGGGGCGCCCTGCTCGGTGATAACCTGTCCCTTGTCATCCACCAGCCGGATCTCGGTGGAGCAGACCGGCAGACCGATGGAGCCGTTGTAATCCACCAGATCGTAGGGGCAGACGCTCACCAGGGGGGAACACTCGGTCAGGCCATAGCCTTCCAGCAGCGGGGTCTGGGTCAGCGCCTTCCACTGCTCGGCCACCGCACGCTGCACCGCCATGCCGCCGCCTATGGTTAGCTTGAGCCTGGAAAAGTCCATGCTCTGGAACTCGCCGTTGTTGACCAGGGCGTTGAACAGGGTGTTGACCCCTGTGATGCAGGTGAAGGGGTACTTCTTGATCTCTTTGACAAAGCCCGGGATGTCGCGGGGATTGCTGATGAGCAGGTTATAGCCACCCAGGCGCATGAACAGCAGGCAGTTCACCGTCAGGGCGAAGACGTGGTAGAGCGGCAGCGCCGTGACCACGAACTCCTTGCCCCGCTCCAGCACGGGACCATAGACGCCGAGGCACTGCTCCACGTTCGCAATCATGTTGCGATGGGTCAGCATGGCCCCCTTGGAGAGGCCCGTGGTGCCGCCGGTGTATTGCAGGAAGGCGATGTCCTGGTTGCTGATTTCGGGCTTGATGTACTGCAGGTAGCGCCCCTTGGCCAGCGCCTGGCGCATGGTGCTGGCGTGGGGCAGGTTGTATTTGGGCACCAGCTTCTTGACGTACTTGACCACGAAGTTGACCAGGGAGCCCTTGGCCAGGCCGAGGTTGTCCCCCATGCGGGTCAGGATCACGTGCTTGACCGGGGTGTCGTGCACCACTTTTTCCAGGGTATGGGCGAAGTTGGAGACGATGACGATGGCCTTGGCGCCGGAGTCTTTGAGCTGGTGCTCCAGCTCGCGCGGGGTATAGAGGGGGTTGACGTTCACCACCGTCATGCCGGCCCGCAGTATGCCGAACACGGCGATGGGGTATTGCAGCAGGTTTGGCATCATCACCGCCACCCTGTCGCCCTTGCCGAGCTTGAGCTCGTTTTGCAGGTAGGCGGCAAAGGCACGGGACTGCTCTTCCAGCCGGCGATAGGTAATGGTCTGCCCCATGTTGACGAAGGCGGGCTGGTCGGCAAACTGGGTCACCGACTCTTCAAACATCTCGACCAGGGAGCCGTATTGGTCTGGATTGATCTCGGCGGGCACTCCTTCTGGATAACGCTTCAGCCAGACTCTTTCCACGAACTTCTCCTGCATAACTAGCACCTGTGCGCTCACTGTGTTGCCTCCGTCCCTGTCACATCCATTTCAATCAGTTGTTTTAAGCTCATGCTCTAATGCCGCACATAGTTACATAAGGCAACATCGATTAACAGCGAATTAACAACGAGAAGTGTGAGGGAGAAAGCAAACCTGACATGATTCAAAGCCGGCGATCCTACCGGATCTGACAGAAGTTTTCGATATAAACGGCGGTTTTGGCCGAATTTTCCATATGGAAGTGATGATTTCCCGCCACCTGTACCATTTCAATCTGGCCAAAGGCCGGCCCCCGCAACTGCCACTGCGTCAGCAGACTCTGGAACCCCTGCTCGCCACGGATGAAGAGCACCGGGCAGGCGATGGCCCGGATCAGCGCCTGGGCCTGGCCCTCGCTCATGCGCATGGGCGAGAGATCCCGCAGACGGGGATCGCTGCGCCAATGCAGCCTCCCATCCCGCGCCTCCAGCTGACGCTCGCAGATAAGGCGCGCCGCCGCCGGGGAGATGTCAGCCACCTTGCAGCGGGCAGCCACCGCCTCGTCGAGGGAGGCAAAGCCACCGGACGCTCGCTCGCGAGTGCGGCTGCGATTGAGAATGGCCCGCCGCAGCTGGGCGGGTACCTCCTCATCGGGTTGGCTCAGCGGCCCCAGCCCCTCCAGCAGGATGAGCCGCACTATCTGCTCGGGGAAGACACCGGCGTAGGCGCTGGCGATCAGGGCCCCCAGCGAATGGCCGAGCAGGACGAAGCGATGCCAGCCCGCAGCCTGGGCAATCTGATGGAGATCGTCGAGCCAGTCGACGAAGACATAGGGGGTCGGTTTGTGATCCGAATGACCGTGCCCCGGCAGATCGACGCAGACCAGGTGGCACTCAGCGAGATGGGGGGCAAGGGGCAGGAAGCTGGCGCCGTTGTCGAGCCAGCCGTGCAGGGCAATGACCAGGGGTTTGCCCTGCCGGCCGTTATCCAGCAGGGCGATGCGCCGTCCATCGGCCAGGGTGAGGAAGCGCTCTTCCATCATCACCAGCGGGAGTAGTGGCGTCTTGGCCAGAAGGGATCATAGAAGGGGTCGTAGAAGTAGGGGTCCATGTAGCGGATCTCCACCTCCTTCACCGGCGGCCACAGCTTGCTGGCGGTGACCTTGAGCACAGAGAAACGATACTTGTGATCCCCTATCTGGCTGTCCACCGGCTTGTCCAGGGTACCGAGCACCGTCAGGCTGCGTCCCTTGGCATAGAGCGTCGGATCCACAAAGCCCTTCATGACGGCCAGAAAACGCCCCGGGCTCTGCTCCGTCTGGGTCGGCACGCCATTGGCTTTGAGCGGCAGGTAGACCACCTCGATGACGCTCTGATCCTGCTCGTTGTGCACCGCCGAGATGACGCCGCTCCAGCGCGCAGGCTTGCCCTCCATCCCCTGCAGGGCAGGCTGATAGGCCACCAGCTGGTTTTCCGGCTCATAGGCCAGCTCCTTGGGCACCGAGCTGCAGCCAACTAGCAGCAGCCCCGTCAGGCCCAGCATGATCACGCGTTTCATCATTTGCTTCTCCTTGTCCGCGCCGCCCACCTTCACTCGCTGGTGTCGAGTCGCGGCTCGCCGTTGGATGTCACTCGCGACCCGGCAGTTTTTTCCAGGTCACCTTGTCGCGCAAATATACCGGTGTGGCCTGCTCCACAGCGACCGCCTCTCCCGCCAGCCAGGCGTTGCGTGCCAGGGGCAGCATGTCGACCGCCGCCGGGAAGCGCACCTGGCTCACCGCCAGTTCGTCGGCCAGCGCGTTGAGCGTCTCGCCATAGGTTACAAAGCCGGTCCCGACGCAGCTCAGGCTGCCCGCCAGCTTGCCGCGCGCTTCAATCAGGGCGGCGGGATCGCTCACCACTTCCTCCCCCACCAGCTGCATGCGGCCATCGAGCAGCTCGTAGTGGCCAAAATAGACCTCGTTCATCCGCGCATCGATGGCGGTCAGCACCCGCTCGGCCCCCTCCAGACGATGAGCCCCCTGGGCCATGGCAGCCAGGGTGGATATGCCGATGAGCGGCACGCCGGCGCCAAAGGCGAGCCCCTGGGCCACGCTGATCCCGATGCGCACGCCGGTAAAGGAGCCCGGTCCACGCCCGAAGGCGATGGCGTCGAGCTCAGTCAACGATAGACCGGCCTCGTCTAACACAGCCTGAACCATGGGCAGGATTTTTTGGGTGTGATCCCGTGGCGCCTCTTCCCAACGGGAGAACAGCTTGTCACCCACCAGAAGGGCGGCGGAGCAGGCTTCGGTGGCGGTATCAACGGCCAGGATCTTCAACTCGGTCATGGGTTCCAATCTCTATAAATCAGTCAATGACATAACGTGCAAGCGGGATCTGCTCACCCGTTTTCTTAACATGGCAAATCAGTCAATCGCTAGCCACCCGCCAGCATCGCAGGTCGAATGCAGAGCGCCCCGGTCAAAGAAACTCCCCAACGACTCTAACTCCCGGGTGCGAGGGATGGCGGGCAGACTCTTGATAAAGGTGGCGCCATAGGGCTTGTTGACCATGCGCGGATCACAGATGACCAGCACGCCGTGATCACTGCGATCACGAATGAGCCGCCCCACCCCCTGTTTCAAGGCAATCACCGCCTTGGGCAGCTGGAGCTCGGCGAAGGGATCTCCCCCCTTGAGCTTGCAATCATCCACCCGTGCCTTGAGCAGCGGGTCGTCCGGGCTCGCAAAGGGCAGCTTGTCGATGATAACACAGGACAATGCCGCCCCTCGCACGTCTATCCCCTCCCAAAAACTGCTGGTAGCCACCAGCACGGCGCGCCCGTTCTCCACGAAGGTCTTGAGCAGCCGCTGCTTGTTATCCTCCCCCTGCAAGAGCACGGTGCGGCCTATCTCCCGGCGCAGCACCTCGGCCACCTGCCGCATCACCTGATGGCTGGTGCAGAGGAAAAAACATCCCCCCGGCGTCTTGTTGATGAGGGGGATCATCAGGTTGGCAAGCTGCTCCCCCCGCCCGAAGGCATTGGGCTCAGGCAGGAAGCGCGGCACACAGAGCCGCGCCTGCTCGGCGTAGTCAAAGGGGCTGTCTAGGATAAGCTCGGCGCTGCCGGCCAGCCCCAGCTCCGCCTTGAAGTGATCGAAACGCATATCCACCGTCAGGGTGGCTGAGGTAAAGATCCAGGCCACCTCGGGCTTTTGCACCTCGGCGCCGAACCGCTCGGCCACCGACAGCGGGGTGAGATTGAGGGAGAAGTGCAGCCGGGAGCAGTCATACCAGTAGGAGAAACCTGTCTGGTTGACCGCCAATACCTCCCCTAGGCGGGTGCGCAGCTCGCAGACTCGCTCGAAGGCGTGATCCAGCTGCTCACCGCGCCCGAGCGCCAGTTTGAGCACCTCGTAGCAGAGCCCGATGGCGTCGTTGAGACGGGCCAGGGCCTGGCCCCAGAGCGGCTGGCGCAGGATATCGCGGGTATTGCCACGCCCCCCGTCTATCCCGAAGGCGAGGCGCAAGTCCTGACTGGCGATGGAGAGCCTGTCCGCCGCCTTGCCAAGCTGTCCCATGTCGTGGGCCTCGGCTCTATAGGCGAGCTGGATGTCCTGCGCCAGATCCAGAATGGTGCGGCTGCCCACCGACTTGCCGAAGTAGTTGGTGGCGATCTCCGGCAACTGGTGCGCCTCGTCGAACACATAGACTTGCGCTTCGGGCACCAGCTCGCCAAATCCGGTGTCTTTCACCGCCATATCGGCGAAGAAGAGGTGATGATTGATCACCACCACCTGGGCATCCATGGCCCGGCGCCGGGCCACCACCAGATGGCAGTCGTCATAATAGGGGCAGTCGCGACCGAGGCAGTTGTCGTTGGTGCTGGTGACGTGGGCGAGGATCTCGGCGTTCTCCTGCAGCCCCGGAATGTCCCCCACATCGCCGTTGTCGGTGGCGGTGGACCAGGACTTCACCTTGACCAGATCGCTGAGAATTTCGGGCTTTTGCAGGTGGGATTCGCTCAAGAGGCGGTTCATCCGCTCGATGCAGAGATAGTTGCTGCGCCCCTTGAGCAGGGCCACCGGCGGGGTGTAGGAGAGCGCGCCCGTGATGGTGGGGAGATCCCGGTAGAAGAGCTGCTCCTGCAGGTTCTTGGAGCCTGTGCTGATCACCACCCGCTTGCCGGATTCCAGCGCCGGCACCAGATAGGCGTAAGTCTTGCCGGTGCCGGTGCCCGCCTCCACCAGCAGGCGGCCGCCGCTCTTGATGGCGCACGCCACCGCTTCGGCCATCTCCAGTTGCGGCGCACGGGCCTTGAAGCCCTCGATGTGGCTGGCCAGAGGGCCATCTGGCTTGAACAGGGTCTGGATGGTCAAAGGAGGGTCCCGCGCAAAAGCGGCCATTATGCCAAAAGCGTGGCGAAAGCGGGACTGATAATGCGTTCAGACGAAGAGATCGATCTGATGGTCCGGATCCGGCTTGTGATCATCTTCCTGCTCCTTTGGCTGATCACGCCTGGCCGGGTGATGCCCCTGCTGGTACTGCTGGGCGCCGCCGCCGTTGTCAGTGCCAATCTTGCGCAACTGATGCTTCTGGCTGATCTGGGTCACCTCCCGCTTGATGTCGTCGGGGCTCGGGGTCGACGGCGCGCGCGGCAAGATGGGGAATAACAGGTCCTGGCTGGGCATGGTGATCACTCCTCAGGCTATCTTGATTAGTTATCGACCAGAAAACCGTTTTCTCCACTTTAATCGGGCAAATCACATTTTCAGGTTGCATTTTCTGTCAAGGCAGGTAGTTTAAATCAGGCGTCAACAACGACATCTTATTTGTAAAGGATTGATTACATGAAGTTCACCCTGCTGAAGACTCATCATCACCATCATCATCCCGACTAGTCTTTCAGGAGGTTGACTGCTGGAAGACACTTAACTGGTGACTTCCAAAAGGACCGCAAGATTCATGAACCCTCGGAAGCACACACTTCCGAGGGTTTTTTCGTTTTTGACTAGAAGGAAATCGAGCAATGGAAACACAACGTCTGCGCATCGCCATGCAAAAATCCGGTCGCCTGAGCCAGGACTCCCAGGCCCTGTTCAAGAGCTGCGGCCTCAAAATTAACTTACGGGAACAGCGCCTTATCGCCCACGTGGAAAACATGCCCATCGACATACTGCGGGTGCGTGATGACGACATCCCCGGGCTGGTGATGGAAGGGGTGGTCGACCTTGGCATCATAGGCGAGAACGTGCTGGAAGAGGTGCAGCTCATTCGCGCCTCCCAGGATCTGCCCTATCAGGTCAAGACCCTCAAGCAGCTGGACTTCGGTGGCTGCCGCCTGTCGCTGGCGGTGCCGGAAGATGTCACCTACACAGGGCCCGAAAGCCTGGCAGGCAAACGCATCGCCACCTCTTACCCGGGTCTGCTCAAGCGCTTCTTCGATGAGAAGGGGCTCAATTTCAAGAGCGTCATGCTGGGCGGCTCGGTGGAAGTGGCGCCCCGCGCTGGTCTGGCCGACGCCATCTGCGATCTGGTCTCCACCGGTGCTACCCTCGAGGCCAACGGCCTCAAAGAGGTGGAGGTGATCTATCGCTCCAAGGCGGTGTTGGTGCAAGCCCCCAACCCCTTGAGTGAGGCCAAGCAGAAGCTCATCGACAAACTGCTGCCCCGCATCCAGGGGATGCAGCAGGCCCGCGAGAGCAAGTACATCATGCTGCACGCCCCCAAGGACAAGCTCGATGCCATCACCGATCTGCTGCCCGGCGCCGAGCGCCCCACCATCATGCAGTTGGCCGGTGACACCAATCAGGTGGCCCTGCACGTCGTCTCCAGCGAGACCCTGTTCTGGGAGACCATGGAGCAGCTCAAGGCCCTCGGCGCCAGCTCCATTCTGGTGCTGCCCATCGAAAAGATGATGGAATAAGGAAGGGACATCATGCAGACCCTGATCTGGAAGACCCTCTCCCCCGCCCAGCAGGCCGACGTGCTGACCCGCCCTGCCCTCAATGACGAGGCCGATATCGGCGCCGTGGTCAAAGAGATCATTGGCGCGGTGCGCAGCCGGGGCGACGAGGCCCTGCGCGAGCTGAGTCTGCGCTTCGAGCGCGCTCCCCGTGAGCAGTTGCGTGTCAGCGAAGATGAGATTGAAGCTGCCTGCGCGCGGCTGGATGACGAGATCAAAAGCGCCATCGAAGCGGCCATCGCCAACATTCGCACCTTTCACGCCGCCCAGGCGCAACCGGTGGTACGGGTCGAGACCCAGCCTGGGGTGGTGTGCGAGCTGCGCACCCAACCCATCAGCCGGGTCGGCCTCTATGTGCCGGGGGGCAGCGCACCGCTCCCCTCCACAGTGATGATGCTGGCCATTCCGGCAGGCCTGGCCGGTTGCCGCGAGGTGGTGCTCTGCACCCCGTCGCCGGCCAGCGACGAGATACTGTTTGCCGCTCGCGCCTGCGGGGTCGAGAAGGTGTTCGCCATCGGCGGCGCCCAGGCCATCGCCGCCATGGCCTACGGCACGCAGACGATCCCCAAGGTGGACAAGATTTTCGGCCCGGGCAACGCCTACGTGACCGAGGCCAAGGGCCAGGTCTCCCGGGACTGGCGCGGCGCCGCCATCGACATGCCGGCCGGCCCCTCCGAGGTGCTGGTGATTGCCGACGAGAGCGCCAATCCCGCCTTCGTGGCAGCGGACCTGCTCTCCCAGGCCGAACACGGTCCCGACAGCCAGGTGGTGCTGGTGACCACCTCGCCGCTCCTGACCGATGCCATCGCTGGCGAAATAAAAAGCCAGCTTGCCCAGCTCAGCCGCCGGGATATCGCCGCCCAGGCGCTCGGCAGCAGCCTGGTGATCCTCTGCGACAGTCTGGACGAGGCCTGCGCCATCTCCAACGCCTATGCGCCGGAACACCTGATAGTGCAGACCCAAGCGCCTCGCGATCTGCTGGATAAACTGGAGAACGCCGGCTCCATCTTCTTGGGATCCTGGACGCCCGAGTCGGTCGGCGATTACGCCAGCGGCACCAACCACACCCTGCCCACCTACGGCTATGCCCGCACCTGCTCCAGCCTCGGGCTCGCGGATTACCAGCGCCGCTACACTGTGCAGGAGCTGAGTATCGAGGGGATCCGGGGCCTTGGCCCCATAGTCCAGCGCATCGCCGATGCGGAAGGACTCGATGCCCATAAGAACGCCGTCACCCTCAGATTGAACGCACTTTCAAGCCAGCCGCAGAAGGATTTGTCATGAGCATCGCCAATCTGGCTCGCCGCGTGGTGCGGGCCCTCACCCCCTATCAATCCGCCCGTCGCATCGGTGGTCAGGGTCATGTCTGGCTCAACGCCAACGAGGCGCCGCTGGCCTACCCCTTCACCATCGAGGGCAACCGCCTCAACCGCTACCCCGAGTGCCAGCCGGCCGAGGTGGTCAACGGCTACGCCGCCTACGCCGGGGTCAATCCGGATCAGGTGCTGGTGAGCCGCGGCGCCGACGAGGCCATCGAGCTCCTGATCCGCACCTTCTGCGAGGCGGGGGAGGATCAGATCCTCATCTGCCCCCCCACCTACGGCATGTACGCCATCAGCGCCGAGACCTGCGGCGTCGGCATCGTCGAGCTGCCGCTCACCACCAGCCGTCAGCCGGACTGGCCCGCCATCGCGGATCGCCTCTCCGACGTGAAGCTGGTGTTCCTCTGCTCACCCAACAACCCCACCGGGGATCTGGTGGGCCGCAAGGGGCTCGTCGCCCTACTGGAGAAGGCCCGGGAGCGCGCCATAGTGGTGGTGGACGAGGCCTACATCGAGTTCTGCCCGGAAGGCTCAGTGGTGGATCTGCTGACCCAATACCCCAATCTGGTAGTGACTCGCACCCTCTCCAAGGCCTTTGCCCTGGCGGGGATCCGCTGCGGCTTCACCTTGGGCAATCCCGAGGTGATCGCCATGCTGGCCAAGGTGATAGCCCCCTACCCCATCCCCGAGCCCATCGCCCAGATTGCAGCCCAGGCCCTCTCCCCCATGGGACTGGCGCTGATGCAGGAGCGGGTGGTGGAGCTCAACAGGCAGAAGGCCCTCATCAAGGCCGAGCTGCTCCGGCTTGCCTGCGTGAAAGAGGTGTTCGAGGACAAGGGCAACTTCGTGCTGGTGCGCTTCACCGATGGCGCCGCCGTCTTTGCCGCCATGAAGGCCGCCGGCATCATACTGCGTGATTTTTCCAGCAAGCCGGGCCTGGACAACAGCATCCGCATCACCATCGGTTATCAGGGGGAGATGGACGCAGTTCTCGCCGTGCTGCGCGATCTATCGAACAGAACCCCCTCAGCCAGCAACCCGTCTGCCGCCAGCGTATAAGGAAGTAGCCAGATGAAGACCCCGTTTTTGTTTATCGACCGTGACGGCACCTTGATAGAAGAGCCGGTGACCGACAAGCAGGTGGACAGCCTCGCCAAGCTGCGCTTCGAGCCCATGGTGATCCCGGTGCTGCGGGAGCTCCAGGCCGCCGGTTACGTGCTGGTGATGGTGACCAACCAGGATGGGCTGGGCACTGCCAGCCTGCCACTGGAAAACTTCCAGCCCCCTCAGGATCTGATGATGCATCTCTTTGAATCCCAAGGGGTGAACTGGGAGCAGGTGCTGATCTGCCCCCACTTCCCCACCGACGGCTGCAGCTGCCGCAAGCCCCACCTCGGGCTGGTCAAGGAGTACCTCGCCTCGGGTCGCATCGACTTTGCCAACTCCTTCGTGATTGGCGACAGACAGACCGATCTGCAACTCGCCGAGAACATGGGCATTCGCGGCATTCGCTACCACCCGCAGGATCACGACTGGCTCGCCATCCGTGATCAGCTGCTCTCCAAGGGGCGTGTGGCCGAGGTGGAGCGCTACACCAAGGAGACCCGCATTCAGGTGGCGGTGGACTTGGACAAGAGCGGCGGCAACCAGATTGCCACCGGCATCGGCTTCTTCGATCACATGCTGGATCAGATAGCCACCCACGCCGGTTTCCGCCTCAAGCTTAAAGTCAGCGGCGATCTGCACATCGACGATCACCACACTGTGGAAGATGTGGGGCTGGCCCTGGGTCAGGCCCTGCGTCAGGCCCTTGGCAACAAGCGCGGCATCGGTCGCTTCGGCTTCGTGCTGGCGATGGACGAGGTGCAGGCGGTCATTGATGGCCGCCCCCGCGAGGGCGAACAGGCACCCTCCCTGATCGAGCTGGACGTGGCCACGGCACTGGATCTGAGCGGCCGCCCCTACTTCGTGTTCGACTGCCCGAACGGCTTTGGCCGCGACAGTGTGGGCGAGATGGCCACCGAGATGGTGCCACACTTCTTCCGCTCCCTCTCGGACGCCATGGCCATCACCCTGCAGATGAAGGTGGGCAGCGGCAACACCCACCACCAGGTGGAGGCGCTGTTCAAGGGCTTTGGCCGCG
Organism: Aeromonas rivipollensis; assembly: GCF_037811135.1. Classification (NCBI taxonomy): domain Bacteria; kingdom Pseudomonadati; phylum Pseudomonadota; class Gammaproteobacteria; order Aeromonadales; family Aeromonadaceae; genus Aeromonas; species Aeromonas rivipollensis. Next base: position 2,353,074 of record NZ_CP149130.1, read on the forward strand.
CCCTGCGCCAGGCCATCCGGGTGGAAGGGAGCGAACTCCCCTCCAGCAAGGGGGTGCTGTGATGGGTCTGAGTAAGCAAAACCTCGTCATCATCGATACGGGCTGTGCGAACCTCGCCTCGGTGCGCATGGCGTTCGAGCGCCTCGGCGTAAAGCCGCAGGTCTCCTGCCAGGCCGCCGACATCGAGCAGGCAGACAAGCTGATCCTGCCCGGGGTGGGCACAGCCGTGGCCGCCATGCGCAACCTCAACGAACGGGGACTGGTGCCCCTTATTCGCGCCGCCAAGCAGCCCCTGCTGGGCTTTTGCCTCGGCATGCAGATGCTGGCACAGGCCTCGGAGGAGACCATGAGTGGCAGTGACGAATCGGATGAGGGCTTGATCGAGGGCCTCGGCATAGTGCCAGGCAGGATCCGGCTGATGGAGGTGGGCAATCTGCGCCTGCCCCACATGGGCTGGAACCAGATTGAGCACGATGAGACCCACCCCCTGCTCAAGGGGATCCGAAGCGGCAGCTACTTCTACTTCGTCCACTCCTACGCCCTGGAGGTGACGGAGGCGACCCTCGCCAGCTGCGACTATGGTCAGCCCTTCACCGCCATCGTCGGCCGTGACAACTTCTTCGGCGCCCAATTCCACCCGGAGCGCTCAGGCAGTGCCGGTGCCCGTTTACTGCAAAACTTTCTGGAGCTGTAACAAGGATGATCATTCCCGCAATTGACCTCATCAATGGCCAGGTAGTCCGACTCTATCAGGGGGACTACGGCCAGAAGACCGCATACAGCAGCAGCCCCCAGGCCCGCTTCGACGACTATGTTGCCCAGGGGGCGGAGCAGCTTCACCTGGTGGATCTGGACGGTGCCAAGGATGCCAAGGCGCGCCAGCTCGCCCTCATCACCGAGCTGCTCGCCGTAACCCAGGCGCCGGTGCAGGTGGGCGGCGGCGTGCGCAGCGAGCAGGACGTGGCGGACCTGCTGGCCGCCGGCGCCAACCGGGTGGTGGTCGGCTCCACCGCCGTCAAGTCCCCGGATCTGGTGGCAAGCTGGATGGAAAAATACGGCCCCGAGCGCATAGTGCTGGCGCTGGACGTCAACATCGATGCCCAGGGGAATCGCCAGATTGCGGTGGCAGGCTGGCAGGAGAACAGCGGCGTGAGCCTTGAGGCGCTGATCGAGCGCTTCCTCCCCGCCGGGCTAAAACACGTGCTCTGCACCGACATCAGCCGGGACGGAACGCTCTCGGGCAGCAACGTCGAGCTCTACCGGGATCTCTGCGCCCGCTACCCCGGCGTGGCGTTTCAGGCCTCTGGCGGCATCGGCGGCCTGGCCGACATAGAGGCGCTCAAGGACACCGGCGTCAAGGGGGTCATCCTCGGCCGCGCGCTCCTCGAAGGCAAGTTCGACGTGAAAGAGGCCATCGCCTGCTGGGATGAATGACCACGGGATCACCCGGTGATCCCTAAGGTGCCTGTCCGGCAATCAGCGCCGGAACAGGCACCTCTTCTTCTGGGGGCGCAGCGGCAAGCCCTTATAATCTGGAAGCAATTGACTCTATACTCGGACTCATCGAGATAACGTCACGGAAGGCTTATGTTCACATCTCACTGTGCCACCATCCTCATCGTCGATGACTCTCCCGAGAACCTGATGGTGCTGACCGAATTGCTCTCACCCACCTATAGGGTGCTCGCCGCCCAGAGCGGGGAGAAGTGCCTGCGCATTGCCAGTGGCAAGACGAGACCGGATCTCATCCTGCTGGACGTGATGATGCCCGGCATGGACGGCTATGAGGTACTCAGACAGCTGCGCACCAACCCTGAGACCCACCGCATTCCCGTGGTACTGCTCACCGCCCTCGCCGACCCCCAAAGCGAGGAGTTCGGCCTGTCACTCGGGGCCGTCGACTACATCACCAAACCCATCAAGCCTGTCATCGTCCAGGCGCGCGTGCGCACCCAGCTGGAGGCCAAGCAGGCCCGGGATGGTCTGCACGATCAGAATGCGGCCCTGGAGGCCGAGGTGGCGCGCCGGATGACCGAAAACGATCTGATCCAGCAGGTCTCCATCCGGGCGCTGGCCCATCTGGCGGAGATCCGCGATCCCGAGACCGGCAATCACATCCTGCGCACCCAGGCCTATGTACGGCTGCTGGCGAGCGCCCTTGCCGGTCACCCCCGCTTTGCCGAGACACTGTCGCCGGATTACATCGATCTGCTGAGCCGCTCCGCCCCCCTGCACGACATCGGCAAGGTCGGCATTCCCGACCATATTCTGCTCAAGCCGGGCAAGCTGACCCCCGAGGAGTGGCAGATCATGCGTACCCACGCCAAGCTCGGCAGCGATGCCATCGAGGAGGCCGAGCGGGATATGGAGCAGCCATTGGCCTTCCTCACCCTGGCCAAGGAGATAGCTCACTGGCACCACGAGAAGTGGGACGGCAGCGGCTACCCGGACGGCCTCTGTGGCGACGCCATTCCTCTCTCGGCCAGGTTGATGACGCTGGCGGATGTGTTTGACGCCCTCATCAGCGTCCGGGTCTACAAGCCAGCCATGTCCTATGAGGAGGCGCGCACCCTGATCCTCTCTGGCAGCGGCCAGCATTTTGACCCGGACGTGGTGGCGGCCTTCGACAGCCATTTCGAACAGTTCGTCACCATAGCCGAGCGTTATCAGGATGACGCCGAGGTTGCCCATGGCTGAACAGCCTCCCCTGACCCGAGCCCATGTGCTCAACGTGGTGCTCACCTATGCCGCCGTGGCGAGCCTGTGGATCCTGCTCTCGGACAAGGCGGTGGAGTGGCTCTTCAGCACCCCGGCCCAGTTCGCCCTGGCCAGCACCATCAAGGGCTGGCTGTTTATCCTCATCACAGCGCTCATGCTCTATACCATGCTGCGCCGCCGCATCAATCAATCCACGGCAAGCCCCAGGCTCTCCGGGCGCCAGTGGCTGCCCATACTGCTGCTCAACAGCCTCATTCTGGCCCTGACTGCCATGGCCATCGCCCAGAACATCGGGCTGACCCGTGACAAGGAGGTCGCCCGGCTCGAGACCATCGCGGATCTCAAGAGCCGACGCATCACAGAGTGGCTCGGTAACCGGGAGCAGGATCTGCGCCAGATCATCGACAACCCGCGCTATGGGGATCTCTCACCCTCCGCTCAGAGGACCAAGCCGTCTGATGAACAGGCACAGCGGCTGACGCGGCTGGTGGAGTTCATCTCGGCAGAAGGATTCGATGGCGCGGCCCTCTTCGATCCGACTGGCCAGACCCTGTGGCAGACCCCGGGGGCGGGCGTCATGAACGCCACATTGCGCGGCGCCCTGGCCCGGGTGACCGCGGGCAAGGTACTCAGGGTCGGACCCTATCTGGATGAGCTGGGCCAGCCCAGGATCGACTTCCTGGCGCCTCTGACCACGGCGGTAGGGCCGGCGCCCGTCATAGTGCTGCAGATAAGCGGCAGCCACTGGATAAACCAGATCCTCAAACCCTGGCCCATCCCCGACAGCAGTGGTGAAGCCACGCTGTTTCGCCAGCGCGCAGATCAGGTGCAGTATCTGAGCGACCTACGTTACCGCCCCGACTCGGCCCTTCGCCTGCACCTTCCGCTCCATCACGACACCTTGCTGGCGGCCCAGTATCTGCGTCTGGATGCCGGGCAACGAGGGCCCAGGGTGCTCTCTGGCAAGGATTATCGCGACACGGCGGCCTTTGGCGTCGTCTACCCGGTCGAGGGCACGGACTGGTATCTGCTGGCCAAGATAGACAAGGCCGAGCTCAACCAGGCCAGCTTCAAGGAGAGCATCTGGATTGGTCTCATCAGCCTGCTGGTACTCTTCGTCACCAACGCCGGCATCATCTTGCTGCGCCAGCACACCCGACTGCTGATGACCGAACAGGTCCGCCACTCCCAGGCACAACGGCTGCAGGCGTTGCAACTGCTCTCCGCCATCGCCGACAGCTCGGAGGATGCCATCTTCGCCAAGGACAAGGAGGGCAAATACATACTGTTCAATCGCGCCGCCAGCCAGTTCGTGGGCAAGCCGGCCGCCGAGATGCTGGGCCAGGATGACCTGGCCATCTTCCCCCCCGATCAGGCCCGGATGCTAATGGCCGCCGGCCGCCGGGTGATAGAAAACAACCGGGTGCAAACCGAGGAGGAGTATCTCACCCTGCCCTGCGGCGATCGGGTATTCCTCGCCACCAAGGGGCCGCTGCAGGATAACGACGGTCAGGTGATCGGCATCTTCGGTATCTCCCGCGACATCACGGGCTTCAAGCGTGCCGAGGCAGATTTGCGGGAGCGGGAGGGACTGTTTCGCGCCCTGGTGGAGCAATCCCTTGCCGGCATCTACATCATCCAGCAGGGCAGACTCTGCTACATCAACCCCTGTTTTGCCCACCTGTTTGGCTATGACTCCCCCGGCGCCCTGCTCGGCGTCGGCCCACTGCACGCCCTGGCAAGCCCAGAGGAGAGCGAACGGGTGGCCGAGCTGGTGCTGCGCTGCGAGCAGGAGGGTGGCGACATCCATGCCCGCTTCAGCGCCCTGCACCACGGCAGCCAGGCCCTGGAGGTGGAGCTGTACGGGCGGCGTGTCGACTATCGCGGCCAGCCCGCCGTGCTCGGGCTCTTGCTCGATGTCACCGAGCGGGAGCAGGTCGAGCAGGCTCTGACCCGCCAGGCCATGGAGCTGCGCCAGCAAAACGAGGAGCTGGAGCGTTTCAACAAGGTGATGGTGGACAGGGAGCTCGCCATGCTGACCCTCAAGCACCAGATCAATGAACTCTCACGCCAGCTCGGGCTACCGCCGCCCTACCCCCAGGCCCCCATGCCGCCGGAGGAGCAGCCATGATGAACCGACCGCAACTGTGGCACGTCCGCCCAGCCACCCAGCGCTGGGGCGTCTGCCTGCTGGCCCTGCTGCTGCCCGTCCTGATGCTGCAGATCCGGGTCCAGCTGCCCATCGCCTTTGGCGAGCGGCCGTTGCTGGTGCTCTTCATGCTGCCCATCATCATCTGCGCCCTGCTGGGAGGCTTGCTGCCAGGCCTGCTCTGCACCCTGATCACTGCCCTGGTCACCACCTATTTCCTGCTGCCCCCAATCCATGAGCTGACAGTGGCGGCCGGTCAGGATCTGGTGCAGTGGGGACTCCTGATCGCCAACGGCGTGCTCGTCAGCCTGCTCAGCGCCGCCATCCACCACTCCCGCGCCCGGGAGATCCAGCGCTGGCAGGAGCTGATCAGCACCCAATCCCGCCTGCAACAGAGCGAAAACCGCTTCCAGGTCACCTTCGAGCAGGCGGCTGTCGGCATCGCCCTGGTCGCCCCCGATGGCGGTTGGCTGCGGGTCAATCAGCGCCTGTGCGACATGCTGGGCTACAGTGCCGATGAACTCATGGGCATGAGCTTCCAGCAGATCACCCACCCGGACGATCTCTTCATCGATCAGCACTATGTCACCAGAATGCTGGCAGGCGAACTGCCCCACTACACCCTGGAGAAGCGCTATCTGCGCAAGGGGGGCGAGATCATCTGGACGACACTGACGGTGGCCCTGGTCAGGGATCTCGAGGGAGAGCCTGATTACTTCATCTCCATCATCGAGGACAATCAGCAGAACAAGGAGACCGAAGAGGCCCTGCGCCGCAACGAGGGGATACTGCGAGAATCCCAGCGGCTGGCCAAGATCGGCAACTGGCGCTGGCGTGTCAGCGACGGCAACCACTTCTGGTCCCCGGAGATCTACCGCATCTACGGCCGTGATCCCGCCCTCCCCCCTGCCGTCTATCCAGAGGTGAAAAAATACTTCACCCAGGAGGGCTGGCACACCCTAGCCCAGGCCGTCGAGCGCTGCCTGCGCAACGGGCAACCCTATGAATGTGATGCCGGCGTCATCAACGAGCAGGGGAACCCCGTCTGGGTCACCGCCCGTGGGGCTGCCTTGCGGGACGAGGACGGCAATGTCGTCGAGCTCTATGGCACTGTGCAGGACATCACGGAGCGCAAGCTGGCCGAGCAGCAGCTGCTGCACAATCAGCAGGCGGCGCTCGATACCCAGCGCCGCGCCCGCCTGGCGGCACTGAACCTGATGGACGATGCCATCAGTGCCCGGGTCCGAGCCGAGTCCATCAGCAGCGCCCTGCGCGAGAGCGAGCAACGGCTGCTGATGGCCCAGGAAGGCGCCCACGTCGGGATCTGGGAGTGGGACATGGTCAATGATCACCTCTTCTTCTCCCCGGAATGCGCCCGCCTCTACGGCCGCCGCGCCGAGCAACTCACGACCTTTCACGCCTGGCAGGCTTGCCTGCACCCGGATGACAAGCCCCGTATCGACACCTTGCTCTCCGAACTGTCAGCCAGCGACAAGCCCTTCGAAGTCGAGTTCCGGATCCTGCTGCCAAACGGTGACCTGTGCTGGCTGGTGAGCAAGGGCAGCGTCTATCGGGATGCCCGGCAGCGCCCCCTGCGCCTGCTCGGCATCCATCTTGACATCACAGAGCGCAAGCAGGCCGAGCAACAGCTGAGGCAACTCTCCCTGGCTCTGGAGCAGAGCCCGGACGGCGTCTTCATCACTGATACCCAGGCCCGCATCGAATATGTCAACGCGGCCTTCCTGGCCATCAGCGGCTACCGGCAGGACGAGGTCATTGGTCAGACCCCCTCCCTGCTGCGCTCCGGCCTCACCCCCAGAGCCACCTATATCGCCCTGTGGGATGCCATCAAGCGCGGCCAGCGCTGGCACGGCGAGTTCGTCAACCGACGCAAGGACGGCTCACACTATCAGGTGCTGGCGGCCATCTCCCCCATTCGTCAGGAGAACGGGGGAGTGACCCACTATGTGGCGGTACAGGCCGACATCACCGAGAAGAAACAGCTCGGCGAGGAGCTGGATCAGTATCGTTACCACCTGGAGGAGATGGTCAACGAGCGCACCCTGCAACTGGCCCAGGCCCATCAGCGAGCCGAGAGCGCCAACCGCGCCAAGAGCGCCTTCCTGGCCAACATGAGCCACGAGATCCGCACCCCCATGAATGCCATCCTGGGGCTCACCTATCTGCTCAAGCGCGACACCCCGGACAGCACCCAGCACGAACGGCTGGAGAAGATCGACAATGCCGCCCAGCACCTGCTCACCATCATCAATGACATCCTGGATCTCTCCAAGATAGATGCGGGCAAGATGGTGCTGGAGCAGGGCGACTTCTCCCTCACCGCCATGCTGGACAACGTCAGCGCCCTGATGAGCGAGCAGGCCCGCGCCAAGGGTCTCACCCTCATGGTCGACATGGGAGACTCGCCCACCTGGGTCCATGGCGACATCACCCGCCTGCGCCAGGCACTGCTCAACTACGCGGCCAATGCCATCAAGTTTACCGAGCAGGGCACAGTCACCCTGCGAGTTCGGATGGCCCGTCCGCTTGCCGGCGGCTACCTGCTGCGCTTCGAGGTAGAAGATACCGGCATCGGCATCAGTCCGGAGCAGTGCGAGAAGCTGTTTCAGGCCTTCGAGCAGGCCGACGTCTCCACCACCCGCAAATACGGCGGCACAGGCCTCGGGCTCGCGATCACCAGTCGGCTTGCCGCCCTGATGGGGGGTGAGGCCGGCGTCAACAGCACCCTTGGCCAGGGCAGCTGTTTCTGGTTCACCGCCGCCCTCTCGGCGGGTCAGGGGGAGGCGCCGCAACCGCTCCCGCCGGCGCAGAGCCTGGTGCAGACCTTCTTCCCCCACAGGGCCCGGGTGCTGCTGGTGGAGGACAACGCCATCAACCGCGAGGTGGTGCTGGAGCTGCTTTGCAACAGCGGCCTCGTCATCGAGACCGCCGTCAATGGTCAGGAGGCGCTGGAGCGCGTCCGCCAGCATCCCTACGATCTCATCCTGATGGACATACAGATGCCGCTGATGGATGGCTACAGCGCCACCCGCGCCATCCGCGCCCTGCCTGGCCGGGAGCGGCTCCCCATCCTGGCCCTGACGGCAAGCGCCTTCGAGGAAGACAGGAAGGCGAGCGAATCGGCCGGCATGAACGACTTCATCGCCAAGCCTGTCACCCCCGCCAAGCTGTTTGAGGCGCTACAGCGCTGGCTGCCCAGCAACGGGATGGTGGAGCCCGATGTCCAGAGCCTGCCCAGCGACATGCAGACAGGCCCCCTCGCCCACCTGCATGGCTTCCCCGGGCTGGATCTGCAACAGGGGTTGGCGGCACTGCAGGGCAATCAGGACAAATACCTTGCCTTGCTGCGCCACTTCGCCAACGAGCATCACCAGGACATGGTCCTGCTCCGCCACCATCTGCAAACCGGTGACAGTGTGACCGCCACCCGACTGGTTCACACCTTGCGCGGGGTCGCGAGCACCCTTGGGATGGAGGATCTCGCGCAGCAGTGCCTGCAGCTGGAACAGAGGCTCGCAGAGGATGGCCTTGAACAGTCCGCCCTGATGGCAGCCATCGCCGGGACCTTGGTTGCCCTGCGCGATCGATTGGGGGAGGAGACGCCGGCCCCTGCGACGGATCTCATCCCCCTTGGCAACCAGTGGCAACGGGATCTGCGCCACCAGATGGAGACGCTGCTGGCGCAAAGCGATACCGCCGTGATCCCGCTGTTCGAGCAGTATGCCGCCCCCTTGCGGCTCATGCTGGGGCCACACAGCGAGACCCTGGCCAGGCAGTTGAAGGCATTCAACTTCGACGGCGCCCTGCTCACCCTTCGCCAATGCTGGGAAACAGATGAGCCCCCAACAGACGTTATCTCCCCCCTGCCCGATGGCCCTTCGCTGCCCCCGGGTCCGGCGAAGGGAGACAAAGGGTTGAATCACTGAATAAAGTCATGCATATAGTGTTGGTTCCCCTGGGGCCGCGCCGCCCGATGTGCGCGCCGTTTCCCGCTCAGGATCCAGCAGAGAAAGCATGCCAACCGCTTTTCCGTCCGCCGCCTGATCCTGCGTCACCGGCAGAACGATGTTTTTTTAACTGTGCTTTACATGGAGCAATGAGCATGTTGTCAAAGCGTATTATCCCCTGCCTCGACGTCAAAGATGGCGTGGTGGTCAAGGGCGTGCAGTTTCGCAACCACGAGGTGATGGGGGGCATAGTCGAGCTGGCCCGCCGCTACGCCGAGGAGGGTGCCGACGAACTGGTGTTCTATGACATCACCGCCTCGAGCGACGCCCGTGTGGTGGACAAGAGCTGGGTGAGCCGGGTGGCGGAAGTCATCGACATCCCCTTCTGCGTCGCCGGCGGCATCAAGAGTGTCGAAGATGCCCGTCAGATCCTGGAGTTCGGTGCCGACAAGGTCTCCATCAACTCCCCGGCCCTGGCCGATCCCACCCTGATCACCCGGCTGGCGGAGCGCTTCGGCGTGCAGTGCGTAGTGGTGGGCATCGACTCCTATTTCGATGCGGCGAGCGACCAGTATCAGGTCAAGCAGTTCACCGGTGACGAGAGTCGCACCCGCACCACCAGCTGGACCACCCTGGAGTGGGTCAAGGAGGTGCAAAAGCGCGGCGCCGGCGAAATCGTGCTGAACGTGATGAACCAGGACGGCATGCGCCAGGGCTATGATCTCGAGCAGCTCAAGCTGGTACGGGCCGTCTGCAAAGTGCCCCTCATCGCCTCAGGCGGCGCCGGCACCATGGCGCATTTCCTCGATGCGTTTACCCAGGCCGACGTGGACGGGGCCCTCGCCGCCTCCGTCTTCCACAAGGGCCTTATCCCCATTCCCGAATTGAAACGCTGGCTGAAAAACGAAGGAGTCGCCATCCGTGAATAATCCATTGATTGATCCCACCCTCATCGACCGCCTCGATTGGGCAAAATGTGAGGGCATGATCCCCGCCATCGTCCAGCATGCCGCCAGCGGCGAGGTGCTGATGCAGGGCTTCATGACCCGGGAAGCCCTGGAGAAGACCCAGGCCTCCGGCCAGGTCACCTTCTTCAGTCGCAGCAAGCAGCGCCTCTGGACCAAGGGGGAGAGCTCGGGTCATGTGCTCAAACTGGTCGCCATCAGCACCGACTGCGATCAGGACTCCCTGCTGATCGCGGCCGACCCGGTGGGCCCGACCTGCCATCTGGGCACCCCCTCCTGCTTCGACGGTCACCCGCAGCCGCCGCTCGGCTTTCTCGCCGAGCTCGAGCAGATCCTGGCCTCGCGCAAGGGGGCGGACCCCGCTACCAGCTACACCGCCAGCCTCTATGGCAAGGGCACCAAGCGCATCGCCCAGAAGGTGGGTGAAGAGGGGGTGGAAGTGGCCCTGGCCGCCATGGCGAAAGACAGGGAAGAGCTCATCAACGAATCCGCTGATCTGCTCTACCATCTGACCGTCCTGCTGCAAAACGAGGGGCTGGGATTAAAGGATGTGGTGCAGCGTCTCCATGAGCGCCACAACAAGTAGTCTTTGCACCGATAGACAAAACGGGCCCGCTGGGCCCGTTTTTTGTGCGCCTGCGTCCTCTTCGCAAGAATAAGCCTGCTTCAAGGGGACTCTGCGCCCCTGATCGGGCCGGGATACCAAGGCTGACCTCCCCCCTGAACAGGGAGTCGCTCATCCCAGGGTCGGCGGCGATAATGGCGCACCACCCTCACCTCCCCAGGCGCTATGAACAAATTTCAGGTTTTCTCCACCCCGGAGGCGCCCGCCGCCTTCACCTTGCTCGACATGGCGTCGGCCAGCTTCCTGGCAGACAAGGCCGTTTTGCTGGCACAGGGGTTCGAGGTCATAGGCGAACCCATACTGGCCCCTGATGCCCGCACGGCGGCCGAATCCCATCAGCTCAACATGGCCGATCCCAGCCGCCCCTATGGCGGCCCCGGCACCATAGGCCTCTTTAGAACCATGTTGCTCCATGCTCCCAGGCTGTTTGGCAAGGGCACACCACCAAGGCGCTGACTGAAGCCGACCTGAATAAAGGCCCCTTGGGATGTCGCAAATGGGGCCTGCCCTGCGGGATGCGCCCCGTGGATAATGAAGGGGCACAGTTCACCCCCCAGAGGCCCTATGAGCAAATACCAGTTCTTCCGTCAGGGACAGGATCCCGCCAGCGTCACCTTCTTGCTGATGTCTTCCCCCTCTTTTTTACCTGAAAAGGCACAACTGCTGGAGCAAGGCTTCGAGGTGGTGGGGGATTATATCGACGCAGCCAACGAGAAAGAAGCGCTCGACAAGTTCAAGAGCGGCATGATAGAGCCGCTCGCGGAGTACACCAAGGCCAGTGAAGAAGGAGGACTTTACTACTTCATCTCCGGCCTGTGGGAAGCGCTGAGCAAACACATCAGAGGTGCCAACCCGCCCCGCTGAGAGGCTCTATCATGACGGGCCGCCAGCGCGTCCCCGTCAAGCAGAGGGCCTGTTGACCTTGCGACAGGCCAGCGTCTGGCACTCTTCGCTGCGGGCATTCACTGGATGATAAGGAACGGGCCCAAGGGCCCGTTCTTATTGATGGAAAAGCCCATCTGGGTCACTCCAGCTGCTGGCGCAACATGAACTTTTGCACCTTGCCGGTAGAGGTCTTGGGCAGGGGGGTGAAGATGATGCGCTTGGGGGCCTTGAAGTGGGCCATCTGCTCGCGACAGAACGCGATCAGCTCCGCCTGGCTGAGCACCCTGCCCTCCTTGAGCTTCACGAAGGCGCAGGGCACCTCCCCCCACTTCTCGTCCGGCATGGCGATCACCGCGGCCTCGTCCACGTCCGGGTGGCGATAGAGCACGTCCTCTACCTCCAGGCTGGAGATGTTCTCCCCGCCCGAGATGATGATGTCCTTGGATCTGTCCTTGATCTCCACGTAACCGTCCGGGTGCCATACCGCCAGATCCCCGCTTCGAAACCAACCTTCCGCCATCGCCTCTTCGCTCGCCGCCGGGTTCTTGAGGTAGCCCTTCATGACGATGTTGCCGCGCAGGAAGATCTCCCCCAGGGTCTTGCCATCCCGGGGCACAGGCTCGCCGCTGACGGGGTTGGCTACCCGCATCTCTCCCTGCAATGGAGAGGCCACCCCCTGGCGCGCCTTGAGCCGGGAAAGTGCAGTGGCATCCTGCCCCTGCCAGCTGCGCTGAGGCTCGCACACCACGCAGGGGCCATAGGTCTCGGTGAGGCCATAGACATGGGTCACGGCGATCCCCATGGCCTCCATGCCGGCGATCACGGTGGCAGGCGGAGCGGCCCCCGCCGTCATCGCCTTGATGGGGTGATCGAGCCCCAGTTTCAGGGCCGGATCGGCGTTGTTCAGCATGTTGAGCACTATGGGGGCGGCGCAAAAATGCGTCACCCTGTGCTCGTGCAGCGCCTCATAGATGGCGGCCGCCTGCACATGGCGCAGGCAAACGCTCACCCCGGCGGTGGCCGCCAGGGTCCAGGGGAAGCACCAGCCGTTGCAGTGGAACATCGGCAGCGTCCACAGATAGACGGGGTGCTTGGGCAGCTCCCAAGAGAGCACGTTGTTGACCGCATTGAGGTGGGCGCCGCGATGGTGATAGACCACCCCCTTGGGGTTGCCCGTGGTGCCCGAGGTGTAGTTCAGGGAAATCGCCTGCCACTCGTCCGCCGGCAGCCAGCCGGGCTCGTCGCCGTTGCCCCCGGCAATAAAGTCCTCGTAGGTCAGCTCGCCGACCAGCTCTCCGTCCCGATAGAGGGGATCGTCGATGGCGATGACCAGAGGCTGGCTGTCAATGAGAGAGAGCGCCTTGCGCACCAGGGCACCAAACTCCCTGTCCACCAGTACCACCCTGCTCTGGGCATGCTGGAAGATGAAGGCCATGGATTCTGCATCGAGCCGGGTGTTGATGGTGTTGAGCACGGCGCCGCTCATGGGTACCCCGAAGTGGGCCTCGAACATGCCCGGGACATTGGGGGCAACGATGGAGACCGTATCCCCCTCGCCAATCCCGCGGCGGCGCAGGGCCGAGGCGAGCTGGCGACAGCGTTGTTCGGTCTGGGCCCAGCTCTGGCGCAGAGGGCCGTGGATCAGGGCCGGGTAGTCGGGATAGACCCGGGCCGCCCGGGCCAGAAAGCTCAAGGGGGTCAGGGCCTCGAAATTGGCGGGCGTCTTGCCAAGGCCAGTCTCGTAGATGTGCGGCTTTGTCATCGGGTTCCTTCCTCATATGGGCACAAAGCGGGGGAGTCTCGCGGATCACGGCGCACGAGGCACTTGGCAGGCGGCGGATCCTGATACCCGATGAGGGTACCAAGGGGGCGCACGCCCAGGTATTAGCGAAACGTCTTAAGAGGTTGCGCCCCTGCCCCAGACTCTCGCGACGCCATTGCTCCACCTTTTGTCGCCAATCACAGACGCTCCCTTGCCGGGGCCTTTTTTGGCGCAGCCAGTCTCTGTCGCACCCAAAGGGCCATTGCCTTGAGCCCGGAGACAAAAATGCCAAGAATGAGCCCAGGCCCCAAGGGCAGTCACTGTAAGGAGAAAAGAGATGAACACATCCATGTTGGCAGGTATCGGGATCGGTGTGGCCTCTGCACTGGCATTGTCGGCCGCCGCCAGCGGATCCCTGTTTTCATCAGAGCCCCAGTTTGCCGAGGTGCTGACCAGCAAGCCGGTGACCGAGACCATCAAGACCCCGCGCCAGGAGTGTCGCAACGTCACCGTCACCCACCGCAAGCCGGTGCAGGATGAACACAAGATCCTGGGCACAGTGGTCGGTGCGGCCCTCGGGGGCGTGGTGGGCCACCAGTTCGGTGGCGGCAGCGGCAAGAAGGTCGCCACCGTCGCCGGGGCCGCCGCCGGTGGCTACGCCGGCAACCAGGTGCAGGGCAACATGCAGGCGGGGGACACTTACACCACCACCGAGCAGCGCTGCAAGACGGTACAAGATAGCAGCACCCGCACCCTGGGCTATGACGTCACCTACCGCCTCGCCGGTCAGGAAGGGGTAGTGCGAATGGAACAAAAACCCGGCCCCACCATCCCAGTCAAGGATGGCAAGCTGGTACTGAGCAACGCGCAGGGTTGATACTCCGTTAGGAGCGCCCCGCCATGGAGAAGGCCCACCCGACGCGGTGGGCCTTTTTCATGGTGCCGGGAGTTCCGGTGGCCATCCATGCAAAGAGTCATGTGGAAAACCCCTACAATTCAAGAAAGTAGGTTTCATAAGCTCCCCTTTCTCGCACTTGACCCGCCCTAATCCTCCTATACTCACCCTGTTTGCGTTTTATCTTGACCACGACAACTGGCTGACTAAGATGTTTCCGATTGCCAGCCTGCGGTATAACGGTTTGAATATGTCAAAGATATCAAGTACATCGCCTCTATTGCATGTCCGCTTTGGCGACTTCGAACTGGATGAACGAAATGCGCGGCTGCTGCGCCATGACCACACCGTTTCCCTCTCCCCCATCCCGTTCAACCTGCTATGCACCCTGGTCCGCGAGCATGGCCTGCTCCTGAGCAAGGATGAGTTGCTCGATCGGGTATGGGGCCACCGTTTCGTGAGCGCCTCCGTCCTCAAGGGGGCCATCAGCGATATCCGCACCCTGCTGGGAGACGATCCCCGCCAACCCAGCTTCATAGAGACAGTCTCCCGCCGCGGCTACCGCTTCATCTGTCCGCTGCTCCCCCAGGAGGCCGGTTGCCCCTCCGTCACGCCTGTCCCCACTTCGCTTCCGATGACGCAACAGTCGCCCTCCTTGGGGCTGTTTGTCGGGCGGGAGGAGGCTCTGGTGCGCTTGCAGGAGGCCTGGCTGCGGGCCACTCAGGGCCTGCGTGCCATCGTCTGGGTCGCGGGGGAACCGGGGATCGGCAAGTCAACCCTGATCGCGCACTTTTGCGCCGGGATCCCCCATGGCCTCTGGGTTAGGGGGCAATGCGTGCAGTTGCACGGGGCGGGTGAGCCCTATCTGCCGGTGCTGGAGGCCATCGCCGAACTCTGTCGTCGCGATGAGGAGGCTGTCTCGCTGCTGCGCAGCGTGGCCCCGACCTGGCTGCTGCAACTGCCCTGGCTCTGCTCCCAGGCGCAGCGCGAAACCCTGCTGCATGAACTGGTCGGCGCCCACCCCCAGCGCATGCTGCGGGAGATGAGCGAGTTTCTGGATCGCTATACCGAACGGCGGCCGCTGCTGCTGATCACCGAAGATCTGCACTGGGGCGATCCCTCGACTCTCCAGCTCATCGACTACCTTGCCCGCCGACCCGGTCACAGCCGCCTGATGTGGCTGGGCAGCGTCAGACCGGACGAGCCCCTCGCCACCGATCATCCGCTCCACGCCCTCAGGCCGGCGCTGCTCGGGCAGGGTCTGAGTGAGGAGATAGGGCTGCTCCCCTTCAGCACCCAGGAGGTGGCAACCTATGTGAGCGAACGGATGCCGGCCATGAAGGCCGCCCCCGGGCTTGCCCTCGCCCTCCATGAGCGCACCGGCGGCGTCCCGCTGTTCGTCGCCGCCCTCGCCACCGAGGTGATGAGCCGGACCACTCATGGGGACGACACCGAGCCCGCCAGCCTGGTTCGCCGGGTGCTGCCCGAGACCCTGGGTGCCCTGATCGATCACCATGTGGCCAGACTCCCCGAGCCGCGGCGCCAGTTGCTCGCCGCCGCCGCCGTGCTGGGTACCCGGGTCCATGTCGACACCCTGGCTCGGGTGCTGGATTGCAGTCTGATGGAGATGGCACAGCGGTGCGAGGCGCTGATCCGGGAGCGGCTCTGGTTGATGGCGCCAGCCCCGAGCGAGGCGGCGGAGGGGGCCAGCGGCTGTGTCCTGTTTCGCCATCAACTGTTTCGCCAGCGCCTCTATGATGGCCTCTCATCCCCCCTGCGCGGAGCGCTGCACGGCAAGATAGGGAGCACCCTGGAGGCGCTGCGCGCAGGGGGCCAGGAGGTGACCGCCGCCGAGCTGGCCATGCATTTCGACCGTGGCCACGCCCCCATGAAGGCCCTTGGCTATTATGCCGAGGCCGCCGAGGCCGCCCTGCTTCACCTCAGCCCCGCCGAGTGCATGAGCCTGACCGCCCGGGGGTTGACCCTCATAGAGCAACTCCCCGAGAGCCCGTCACGCCACGGCCTGGAGATCACCCTGGCCACCCTGCGTGGCGCGGCCGCCTTCCATGCTCTGGGGGCCGGGGAGCAGGCCCGCCAAGCCTACCAGCGGGCCGCCGACCGGCTGGCCGGGGTGCCGGCTCACCCCATTGCCGGTCTGGTGCTCCATGGCCTGGGTTTCCTCCATGACCTGCGCGCCGAATACCCAGAGGCTCTGGCGGTCGCCGCCCGTGCACGCGCCCTCGCCGTCGCCCAGGCGGATCCCCTGCTGATCCTGGCCGCCTGTACCGTGCAGGGTCAGGCGCTCATGATGCAGGGCCACCATGACGCGGCCAGAGAGACCCTGGAGCAGGCCCTGCCGCTGCTCGAGCAGGCACAGGCCGGGGCCGAACACGACCTCATCGGTTTTATCGCCGATCCCCAGGCGACGGTACTGGCTCTGCTGAGCCTCTCCCTCGCCCAGCTCGGCCTGTTTGCCCAGGCCCGGGAGCGCCTGGCACAGGCCTATGCCCGCGCCCACCGGCTGGCCCAGCCGATGGCGCTGATGATCACCCTCTGGTGCGATGCCCTGTGCGGGATCCGGCTCGGCGATGTGGCACGGGTGGCGGCCCTGGCCGGCGAGATGCGCGCCCTGGTCGATGAGTTTGCCCTCGTCCAGGGCCAGGCGCCCTGCCGCTGGTTCCAGGGGTGGGCTGACACTCGGTGGGGCCAGCCCCGGGAGGGGGCGCACCAGATCCGGCAGGCCTATCTGGACAACAGGGCACTGGGGATGGTATCCGGGGGCAGCGAGACTCTGGGCTACCTCGCCGAGGCCCTGGTGCTGCAACAAGAGTGGCGCCAGGCGCAGGAACAACTGGATCAGGCGCTCGCCCTGGTGCAGCGTCATGGTGAACGCATTGCCCTGCCACAACTGCTGCTGCTCCAGGGGGCGATCGCACAGGCCGCCGGCGATACCCAGGCTGCCGCCACCTCGGCCCGTCAGGCGTTCGAGGAAGCCCAGGCCCAGGGCACCCCCTGGCTGGCCTTGCTGGCGCTGGTCACCCTGTGCACATACCAGACTCCGACCCGGGCCGAGTGGGACACCCTCGCCACCCTGACGGCCCAGCTCGCCGAGGCGGGGGATACCCCCCTCCTCGCCCGGGCAAATTGCCTTCTCGCCAGCAGGCCAACAGCCAGATGATCCCCGGGTGCCGGCCGTAACGCGGCCCCACCCTGCTCCACTTTGAGCCCTGGAGCCCCGGAGCCCGCCATGCTCCATCATCTTACTGCCGGGGTTGCGACCCGTGCTCACCGGACGGCACCGGGGCAAGAGACGCCATCAGGGCGCTCCATCAAGCCCTGGGACGCCCCGGACACGCACTCCTCCAGCCAACCCCATAGCGCCTTGTCTTTGCTCCCGCCCTGAGGCACCTCTCCCCGGCGGCCTCCCCCCTGTCATGAGCCGGCGCTGGCCCCCTCTGCCCGCGAAAAGGGGCCCGACCCATTTCCGACCAAAGCCTGACCGCTTCCTGACCCCTCACGAGGCGCGCCTTGCTACGCTGACCATCCTGTTTCGCACCATGGACGACGCGAGTATGACCCTGTCTCCAGCCCCCTTCTCTTCCGGCAGAGTGCCCGACGAGGATGGCGGTGCACCGCATCCTTGCTCCGGCCTGGCGGCGGGCGAGCCAGCGATCACCCGCCTCCCGGCGAAATGCCCCCATCTCTGCCAACCAACGAGGAATTGTCGTGAAACGCTTCGTCACCGCGGCCAGCGCCGCCACGCTCACTGCCCTGCTCTGCGCATGCTCCGAGCCGCCCCCCTCCACCAGTGCCTTGAGGCCGGTGAACACCCTGGCACTGCACTACGACAGCCTGCGCAACAGCCACCGCTATTTCGCCTCGGTCGCCTCCCGCTATGAGGTCGAGCAAGCCTTTCGCATTGGCGGCAAGGTGCTGGATCGCAAGGTCGATGTCGGTCAGGTGGTGAATGAGGGCGATGTGCTCGCCGTGCTCGATGATGCGGATTACCTGCTCGCCGAGGAGGCCGCCCGCCAGCGCCTGGATGCGGCCAATGCCGCCGCCTGGCAGGCCGAAGCCGACTGGCTGCGCCTCAAGGCGCTCAAGAAGAACGGCTCCGTCAGCGCCTCCCACGAGGAGCAGGCCCACAGCACCCTGCGCACCGCCAGGGCGGCGGCACAGGCCGAGGCTCGCCAATTCGAACTGGCCCGCAACCAGGTCAACTACACCCAGCTGCGAGCCCCCATCAGCGGCGTGGTGACGGCGCTGCACATGGAAAAAGGCCAGGTGGTGGCCGCGGGTCAACCCGTCATCACCCTCGCCAGCGAGGGCAAGCCTGAGGTCGTGGCCGACATTCCCGAGAACCGGCTGGCCGAGTTCAAGGCGGCACGCTACAAGGCGTCGCTGGCCACGGCGCCGGAGCGCTATTTTGCGGTCGAACTGCGCGAGCTCTCGGCCCAGGCCTCGACGCAGACCCGTACCTACCGCGCCCGTCTCAAGCCGGTCGAGCCGAGGCAGTTGCCACTGGGGGCAACCGCCACCCTGATCGCCGAGCACACCGATGGGGACACCCGGGTCGCGACCCTCCCCGCCACGGCCCTGACCCAGGAGCAGGGAGCGCCGGCGGTCTGGACGGTACAGCAGGAGGGCAAGGGGAACACAGGCACCGTCAAGCTGGTCAAGGTGACCATCCAGGGCTATCGCAGCGACGAGGTGCTCGTCTCCGGTCCCGCCGAAGGGGCCCTCGTCGTCACCGCCGGGGTGCAGAAAATGGCACCGGGGCTGAAGGTCGCTCTGCCCGCCGCCTCCCCCTCTGCCAGTGAGGAAGTGATCCGATGAAGGATTTCAATCTCACCCAATGGGCGCTGAGCCACCGCGCCGTGGTGCTGTTCCTGATCCTGCTCATCACGGTGGCGGGCACCCTGGGCTTTGGCAGGCTGGGCCAGCTGGAGGATCCCAACTTCTCGGTGCCATCCATGACCGCCATGGTGGTCTGGCCCGGCGCCACGGCGCAGCAGCTCCAGGATGAAGTGCTCAACCGCATGGAGAAGAAGTTCGAGCAGCTCGATCACTTCGAGAAGATCAAGACCTTCGCCCGCCAGGGGTTCGGCGGCATGCTGATCACCGTCAAGGGGGGCACCTCCAAGGCGGATCAGCAGGAGGCCTGGTACCAGGCGCGAAAGAAGTTCAGCGATCTCGAGCTCGAGCTGCCAGAGGGGGTCGTGGGCCCCATCTTCAACGACGAATTTGGCGACGTCTACGGCCTGATGTACGCCATCAAGGGGGACGGGGTCAGCCTCGCGGATCTCGCCGATCAGGGGGAGACCATCAAGCGCCGCCTGTTGAAAGTCCCCATGGTCAAGAAGGTGGATCTGCTCGGCAAGCAGACGGAAAAAGTCCATATCGAATTCTCCCACGAACGCCTAGCGGCGCTGGGCATCCAGCCTGTGCAGATCATGGCGGCCCTGAAGAGCCAGAACGCCATCCTGCCGGCGGGCTCCCTCGATACCGCCTCCGACCGGATCCATGTGCGGATCAGCGGCCAGTTCCGCAGTCTCGACGACATTCGCAACCTGCCCATTGCCGCAGGCGGACGCCTGATCAAGCTCGGCGACTTCACCACTGTGCGCCGGGGCTATGAGGATCCCCAGACCTACAGCATCCGCCACAACGGCCAGCAGGTGCTGATGCTGGGTCTCTCCATGACCAATGACGGCAACATAGTCCAGCTGGGCGCGGCGCTTGAGACCGTCATCACCGAGATCCAGCACGAGCTGCCCTACGGTGTCGAGCTCGAGCAGGTCGCCGACCAGCCCACCACGGTCAAGGAGGCGGTCTGGGACTTCGAGCGCTCCCTGGTGGAGGCCCTGGTGATCGTCGTCATCGTCAGCCTGCTGAGCCTGGGTTGGCGCACCGGCATAGTGGTCGCCCTGTCGGTGCCCCTGGTGCTGTGCATGGTCGCCATCTTCATGCTGGGGACCGGCTGGAATCTGGAGCGGATCTCCCTGGGGTCGCTCATCATCGCCCTGGGCCTGCTGGTGGACGACGCCATCATCGCCCTCGAGATGATGGTGGTGAAGATGGAAGCGGGCTGGGACAAGGTCAAGGCCGCCTCCTACTCCTATCAGGCGACCGCCATGCCCCGTCTCTCCGGTGCCCTGATCACCGCCGCCGCCTTCATGCCGGTGGGTTTCTCACAGTCCACCACGGGGGAGTACGCCGGCGGCATCTTCTGGATCGTCGGCGTGGCGGTGATCTTCTCCTGGCTCTGCTCGGGCCTCTTCACCCCCTACCTCGCCGTCAAGATGCTGCCGGACCGACTAGGCCATCACCATGGGGATGCGGGCCCTTATGACACCAAGGGCTATCGCAAGCTGCGTGGCTGGATCCAGCAGGCCATCGCGCGCCGCTGGCTGGTCATCGGCGTCACCTTCGGGGCCCTGGTGCTGGCCGTGCTGGCGGTCAAGCTGGTGCCGCAGCAGTTCTTCCCCAACAGCACGCGCCCCGAGCTCATCGTCGAGCTGCGCGTCAAGGAGGGGGCCTCGTTCGCCGCGACCACAGCGCAGGTCAAGGGCCTGGAGCAGGTGCTGACCAAGGACGAAGACGTGCGCTTCTACACCGCCTACACGGGGGCCGGCGCGCCGCGCTTCTACCTCTCCCTGGATCCCGAGATGCCCAACCCGGGCTATGCCCAGTTCGTGGTGATGACCCGGGATCTGGAGGCCCGTGAGCGCGTGCGTTCGCGCCTGATGGCCATGGCCAGCGAGCGGTTCCCCCAGGCCTGGGTGCGCGTTACCCGCCTCGAGCTCGGGCCACCGGTGGGCTTCCCGATCCAGTACCGCATCGTCGGCGCCGATACCCAGGTGGTGCGTGCCATCGCCCGCAGGATCGAACACCTGGTGGCGAGTCATCCCCAGGTGCGCGACGTCCAGCTCGACTGGAACGATCCGGTGCGCGCCCTCGGGGTCGAGCTCGATCAGGAGAAGGTGCGCGCCCTGGGGCTCTCCCCCGCGGAGGTGGCGATGGCGACCCAGTCCCTGATGCAGGGGGTGACCCTGACCCAGTTGCGCGACGGCGAGGAGCTGATCGACGTAGTCGCCCGCGCCATTCCCTCGGAGCGACTCGACGTCGAGACCCTGAAGGACGTCAACCTCTACACGAGCCAGGGCACAGTGGTGTCACTGTCGCAGATTGCGACCGTACGCCATGAGCTGGAAGAGCCTGTGCTGTGGCGGCGCAACCGTGACATGGCGATCACGGTGCGGGCCGACGTGGTGGACGGCGCCCAGGCGGTCTCCGTGACCCAGGCCATCACCCCCCTGTTCAAGGAGATAGAGGCGACCCTGCCCTCCGGTTACCGGATTGACGTCGGCGGCGCGGTCGAGGAGAGCAACAAGGCCAACGAGGCGCTGATCGCCGTGGCCCCCGTGATGCTAATCACCATCTTGCTGATCCTGATGCTGCAACTGCAGAGCTTTTCCCTGATGACCATGGTGCTGCTGACCGCGCCCCTCGGGATGATCGGGGTGGTGGCCGCCCTGCTGCTGTTCCAGGCGCCCCTGGGCTTTGTCGCCATCCTCGGCATCATCGCCCTGTGCGGGATGATCATGCGCAACTCGGTGATCCTGATCGACCAGATCCAGATAGAGACCGCCAGTGGCCGGGATCCCTGGAGCGCCGTGGTCGAGGCGGCCGTGATGCGGGCCCGCCCGGTAATGCTGACGGCGGCGGCCACTGTGTTGGCCATGATCCCCCTGACCCGCAGTGTCTTCTGGGGCCCCATGGCCATCGCCATCATGGGGGGGCTGACCATCGCCACCCTGCTGACCATCTTCTTCGTGCCCTCCCTCTATGCTGCCTGGTTCCGGATCGCCCCGGTCAAGGAGACCGGGCGCACCCTGGCGCAGGCCGCTGGCGCAGAGGAGCGAGCATAGTGAACAAGGGACGCACAGCGCTGATGCTGACGGGGCTGCTGCTGAGCGGCGCCAGCCAGGCCATGGAGGGCACCCTGACCCTCACGGTGGAGAACGACGTCTTTACCGGCTCCGACAACAACTACACCAATGGCGTGGGGATCGCCTGGGTATCTGGGGACATAGATCCCGATGACCAGGGTGCACTCGGTCAATGGACCCGGCTCTGGTCATTTCTGCCGTTCGTGGCCGATGAGGGCTATTCCACTTATGCCTCCTGGGCCCTGGCCCAGGAGATCAACACCCCGGACGACATAGGGGAACCCCATCCCGATGTCGACGATCAGCCCTACTCAGGGGTGCTGGTGGTCGACAGCACTCTCTATGCCCGCAGGTGGGACTGGAGCCACGCCTGGCAGCTCAAACTGGGGGTTGTGGGCCCCGCCTCCCAGGCCGACGACACCCAGCGGGAGTTCCATCGCCTGATCGGGGCCGACAAGCCGCAAGGCTGGGATACCCAGCTGCCGAACGAACCCATCGTCAACCTCAACTACACGGTGGCCCACCTCGCCGCCGCCGGACACACAGCCGCCGAGCTGGAATGGCGTCTGGTGCCCCTCGCCACCGCCGGAGTCGGCAACTATTTCACCGGAGCCGGGGTCGGTCTCTATGGCGAAATAGGCTGGGATCTGGTGGATGCCCTGGGGGTCACCGCCCTGCGCTCCGGCCTCAATGCCGCCTCCACGGTCGGCATTGCGCCGCAGAATCGCTGGTCGCTGTCGCTCTTTGGCGGCGGCGGCGCCTACGGGGTCGTTCACTACCTGCCCCTCGACGGCACACTGTTTCGCACCAGTCACTCCGTCGATTCCGAGCCCGTCATCGGCATGGGCTCCTTCGGCTTCTGCCTGCGGCGGGGCAAGTTGACCCTGGGGTTCGCCCGCACCTTTTTCACCGAGACCTTCGACACCCAGCGAGAGCAGACCAACTTCGGCACCCTGAGCCTGTCATGGGTGCTGTGATCGCCATCCCCTGGGCGCGCTCGTCGGCAGCCATCTGGGCTGAGGCTGGCCTTGCGCCAGATGCAAGAGGCAGCGGATCGCTGCATTAGCCTTCATAAAAAACGGGAGCCATATTGGCTCCCGTTGTCATTCCTTCCCTTGGGTCAGTGGCGACCGAAGGGCCACCAGGGCTTGTCGTTGTCCTGGATGTCGAC
This sequence comes from Aeromonas rivipollensis, assembly GCF_037811135.1. NCBI lineage: Bacteria > Pseudomonadati > Pseudomonadota > Gammaproteobacteria > Aeromonadales > Aeromonadaceae > Aeromonas > Aeromonas rivipollensis. The sequence continues at coordinate 2,376,164 of NZ_CP149130.1, forward strand.
CCGGGTCTCCTGCACCGCCCCCGGCTGGGCACCCTGCACCTTCACCAGGCTTACCTTGAACTGCTCGGTGGACTCCACGAACCAGTCATCCAGGATCAGCACCTTGATGGACTTGCTGCCCCCCTCGCCCGCGGCCCAGCTCACCGACTGGCCGAACCAGGGCAGGAAATCCAGCCCCCAGCGCGCCGTGATCCCCTCAAGGCCCAAGGTGGCACGGGCGGGCTTGCTGAGATCGCCACTGCGCACCAGGGGTATCTCGGCAAACCACTGCCCCTCGTTCACCGTCATGCTGGCTTGGGCCAGGGCGATGGTGGAGGACGCCAGCTTGTCCTTGATGGTCACCAGGGTCTGGTGTTGCTCCCCCAGGGTCGCGCCGCTGGCATCGAACAGCTCCAGGGTGAAGGTCTCGTCCCCCTCGTGCAGGGTGTCGCTCTTCACCGGAATGCTGATGGTCTGGCTGTCGCTCTGCCCTGCCGCCCAGTTCAGGGTACCGGTCAGTGGCGCCACGTCCTTGGCATCGGCACTGCCGTAGGCGATGCGGTAGCTGACGCTCGCCTCCCCATGGCTACCGTCCCGGCGCGCCACTGTCAGCGTGAGAGTGCTGCCCTCCTCTACGCTGGCGGCGGCGCCCTCGAGGCTCAAGACCCCGGCGGGCGGCAGCGGATACTGGATGGCCACCAGCACGGGATCATGATCCGAGGCGCTGAAGGGCCCCTCGGATTTCACCAGCTGGCCGCTGTACTTGCTGCCGTACTCGAAGAAGTTGCTCTCGGCGGAGTTGATGTGCCAATCCTCGATGCCGATCACCTTGGCCGCGAGGCTCGGATTTGCCAGGGCGTGATCCAGGTTGCCGAGCTCCCCCTCGTAGCTGTAGGAGTAGGTGTCGGTGCCGTGGAAGCGGGTGTTGAGGTTCACCAGACCATAGCCCTTGCCGAGGGCGCTGCCGCTCTCCTCATAGGGTTGGCCTGCCAGCGTGGTGAAGGAGGCGCTCAGGATCTGGCGCGTTTGTGCGGCCGGATCATAGTCGGTCAGCACCCGGATGGGATCCTCCATGCCGTAGGCGTTCAGATCCCCGATGAGCAGCAGATCCCCACTCACCCCCTTGAGGCGCTCCCCCAGCACCCTGGCGGCGGAGACCCGCAGGGCGTTGCAGTGGCCCTGACCATCCAGGGGATCGGCGGTCACGTAGTCGGGGTAATCCTCGAAGCAGGCGGAGCCCTTGGACTTGAGGTGGTTGACCACCAGGGTCAGGGGCGCATCCCCCTTGGGCGAGCTGAAACGCTGCACCAGCGACTCGCGCATCCCCTGGTTGATGGCTACCGGCTTGCCGCTGGCATCCACCGCCTCGGCCTGCTGCACCGGCAGCACTATGAGGCTGGCGGCCCCTTCTGGCGTCACGCTGGCGGGTCGGTAGATGAGGCCCACAGTGATGGCGTCGGTGCCTATGGGCTGGCCATCGGGGGAAGACACCCAGGCGTAGTGATCCGCCTCGTCCGGCTGGGCGGCGTTGAGGGCCGCCACCAGATTGGCGATGGCGGAGTTGTCGCCATAGCCGTTGTTCTCTATCTCCATCAGCCCCACCACGTCCGCATTGAGGCGGGTGATGGCGCTGACGATCTTGGTGCGCTGCAGCTCGAACTCAGGCACCGTCAGGGCGCCTCTGTTGCTGCCGGTGGGGTTGGCATCCCCGCCCACCACTGTGGTGAAGAAGTTGAGCACGTTGAAGCTCGCGACCCGCAGATCCCCTGCCTCGGCGAGCTCCGGGGTCTCTACCCGATCCCAGCCGCTGTGATCAATCTGGCTCGCGTCGATGCGGTTGCTGGCCACCAGCCTGAACAGGTTGTAGGAGTAGCCGAGCGCCCCCTCCAGCCCGTTGAGCCTGTCGCCGATACGCAGGTAACCATCCTCTGCGTTGAAGCCGGGATACCAGGGCAGCACGCCGTCCGGCGCCTTGGCGTCGGTCTCCACCACCAGTTGGTTTTGCTGGTTGCGCAGGGCCCAGTCGCTCGCCTCCTGGCTCAGGGCGGCAAACTTCTGGGTCGACTTGATGAGCGGCGCGCCATAGGCCAGCACCAGGTTGTTGCGCTTGCCGTCGTAGTCGAAGCTGAAGTTGCGGGTCACCACCAGACTGGAGCCGGGCACCAGCCGTACCTGCATCCCCTCGTGACGCTCCAGCAGCTGGCTCAGGCTCTCGCCTCCCACAGGTACCAGATCCACCGCCGGCAGCAAGGCCCCCACCGGCTGAGTCACCACCAACTGATCGGCACTGAGCTGGGTCTGGTTGAAATACTCTTTGACCTTGCCCGAGACGCACACCTCGGCCCCCGGCACCAGGGCGCCGTTGGCCTGGGTGCTGTGGATGAAGAGGCCGTCGGAGGTGGCCGGATCCCCGTCCCCCTGCGCGTCCTGAATGAAGAAACCCTTGTAGAGACCGCTCACTACCTGGGTTACCACGCCGCGGGTGGCATAAGCCTGTTCCGATTCAAACTTGCCGGCTGGCACCAGCGGGCTGCTGCTGCCCGGCCCCTGAATGGCGGGCACCGGCACCAGGCTGTCCACCGGGCAGACGAAAGCGGGCGGCTGGGTGCCATCGCAGGGAGCATCGCCGCTGCAGCCGAGACCACTGGCGTCATCCTTGGCGGCGGCCACATATTCCAGCGCCGGGTCGAAGGGGCCGGTCGCATCAGTGCGGCCCGTGGTGACGGTGGCCTTGCGGCGCAGGGTCATGTCCAGGGTCGAGACGCTGCCCGAGACCCAGGCCGTGCCCGGATCCACTCCCACCTGGCCGACGCTGTCTGCAATCTCGCTGCCGCGATAGAGCACCAGGGCATCGTCGCCGTTGAACACCAGGTTGCCGCTGGTCTGATTGGCCTTGGCCAGGATCTCGCCGCTGGCGGAGGGGTTGGCCAACACCAGACTGGCCCCCGGGGCCAGGGTGCCTTGCAGCGCCAGGCTGTTGGTGGGGGCATCGGTGAGGGGTTTGCCGTTGGCATAGAGCGCCAGCCGGTATTGGGAGAGATCGACGGGGTCCGAGCCGAGGTTGCTCAGCTCCACCGCCTTGTTGTTGCCAGAGCCTTCCAGGTATTCGCTGATCAGCAGTTGCGCCTGTGCCTGTCCTGAGAGCGCCAGCCCGACCGCGAGCGCCACCAGAGAGTGTCTTCCTGACATGGTCAGTTTCCTTTTTTTATGGGCAGATTATGTTATTGGCGCCCCGCGCAAGGCGGGCCGCAGCACCTTGTTACTGTCGAACTCGGCCAGCGGCCAAGATCGCGCCTACTCTGCCCCCTTAGCGACGGAGTCGCTGGGAGCTGGCTAACAATGCCAACAAATTGTTGCGTGCAGGTGACGAGCAATACCCGTATGGGCAGGTTATTTCGCTCCCGAAGGCGGGGCGACGGGTCTGCCGATATGTTCTGCCGCCTCTGTGTCGTCTCGGCGCACAAGGGAATGACAGACTCTGACACAGGGATACCAATCCGCATCTTGGCCGGGTGCGGCCGAGGGCGGCCATGGGGGCACGGCGGCCTTGGCAAGCCGGTCGGTGCAAGGCTGGGGGAATAACGGCAAGCGGGGAGAAGCGCCGGGAGAAATCGCCGCAAGGTTGGCGAGCCAATATTCCCCCTCGTCGGCAGGCAAATCCCATGGTCACAGTGAAAACGATGCCAAATGAAACAGGATTTTATCCTGACTGACTGGGGCAAGACGGTCAGGCCCTAAAAAAGAGGGGGGAGCATGCAGACGGCCATTGCTTTTTACCTCTTGAATGGCAATAGTTCTCACTTCTTTTTTTAGGCCCTATCCCCCCCGAGGTTTCACAAGATGTTTCGTCACCCCCTGGCAAAGTTGCTGCTGCTTGGTCAGCTCGCCCTGATGAGCTGGATGGCACAGGCCGCCGCCCCCGTTGAAGTGGAAGATGTGATGGGCCGCAAGGTCTCACTGAGCCTGCCTGCGAGCCGCATCGTGCTCGGTTTCTATCCCGAGGATTACCTGGCCGTGGCCGGTGAAGGGGGCGCCGATCGCCTGGTGGGCATGTCCCGCGGCTGGTTCGTCAAGTCCCGCCCCGCCATCTGGTCCCTCTATGTGGCCAGCCTGCCGCAGCTGGCCAAGGTGCCCGACCTTGGCAACGTGCAGGATCAGAGCTTCTCCATCGAGAAGACCCTGGCGGTCAAACCCGATCTGGTGATCCTGGCCCAGTGGCAATACGAGGCCCTGGCCCCGGATCTGCCGCGCCTCGAACAGGCAGGCATACCGGTGGTGGTGGTGGACTACAACGCCCAGACCCTGGCCCGACACATGGCGAGCACCCTGCTGCTTGGCAAGGTGACCGGCCAGGAGGCCCGTGCCCAGAAGATGGCCGACGAATACAAGGCCAAGATTGAGACCATCACTTCCCGGGTTGCCCAGGCGAAGCGCCAGCCGCCTCGCGTCTACATCGAGCTGGGGGACAAGGGCCCGGCCGAGTACAGCTACACCTATGGCAAGGACATGTGGGGCGCCATGGCCCTGCTGGCCGGGGGTGACAACGTCGCGGCCCCCTTCGTCGAACGCTGGGGCCCCATCCACCCTGAGCAACTGCTGGCGAGCAAACCCGAGGTGATCCTGATGGCGGGCTACGAGAGCGTGAGCAGCGCAGAGGCGATGCAGGTCGGTCAGGACGTCTCGGCCGAGACGGTGCGCCAGCGCCTGCAGGGTTTTGCCGCCCGTCCAGGCTGGAGCGAGTTGCCCGCCGTGCAGCAGGGTCGCCTCTATGCGGTCTATCACGGCGCCACCCGCAGCATCATGGATGCCGCCCTCATCGAGTTCATGGCCAAGGCACTCTACCCCGACTTGTTCCAGGATCTCGATCCCCTGGCCACCTATCAGGGCTTCTACCGCAGCTATCTGCCCATTCGTCCCCAGGGTACCTTTATGCTGGGTATCAAGTAATGGCAGGTTGAACCTGACGGGCCGGACTTTTCCGACCCGAGTCGGGAAAGTCCCTCTTCGTCATCCCTCTTCAACCCTTGCGGGCGCCCCTTGAGAGCGCCCGTTTCAGGATGGTTATCATGAATGATTTGGCTGCCCTGCAGCAGACCCTCACCCGCCAGCGACAACGGGAGCGCCGCCGCTGGCACTGGCTGGCGCTGCTCAGCCTGGTGCTGTGCATTACCCTGGTGCTCGACATCGCCACCGGCCCCTCCCTGCTGCCCCTTGGGGAAGTGATCGATGCCCTGCTCTCCCCCGCCCAGGCGGACTCCATGACCCGCACCATCGTCTTTGACATGCGCCTGCCCATCGCCCTGATGGCCCTGGTGGTCGGCGCCTCCCTCGGGCTTGGCGGCGTCCAGATGCAGACCCTGCTGGACAACCCCCTGGCCAGCCCCTACACCCTGGGGCTCGCGGCCGCGGCCGGGCTCGGCGCCGCACTGGCGCTCTATACCGGCGGTCTTGGGCTGCCGCCCCTGATTGCCATTCCGGCAGGTGCCTTCATCCTGTGCATGTTTGCCGCCAGCCTCTTGTTTGGTCTAGCCATGATGCGCAACATCAGCAGCCAGACCCTGATCCTGGCGGGCATAGCTCTGCTGTTCCTGTTCCAGTCCCTGCTCTCCCTGCTGCAGTTCCTCTCCTCCCCCGAGCTCAACCAGCAGATCATGTTCTGGCTGTTTGGCAGCCTGATGCGCACCACCTGGGATGCCCTGATCATCACGGCCGCCGTCACCCTGATCTGCACCCTGCTCATCTACCGTGACGCCTGGGCACTCACCAGCCTGCGTCTGGGGGAAGCCAGGGCACGCAGCCTCGGAGTCAACGTGGACAGGTTGCGCATGAAGACTCTGATCCTGGTCGCCCTGCTCACCGCCACTGCCACCAGCTTCGTCGGCATCATCGGCTTCGTCGGCCTGGTGGCCCCCCACATAGCCCGCATGCTGGTGGGGGAAGATCAGCGCTTCCTGATCCCGCTGTCGGCCCTGTGCGGCGCCTGCATGCTGTCGGCGGCTTCGGTGCTCTCCAAGTCCATCATTCCGGGGGCCCTCTTTCCCATCGGCATAGTCACTGCGCTCATTGGCGTGCCCTTCTTCATCTGGCTGATCCTCGGCAGGGGGCGTAAACGTGCTTGAAATATCCCGACTCTCCCTCTCCCTCGGCCAGCAGACCCTGCTGCGGGAGCTCGATCTCACCCTGCACCCGGGTCAGGTCCATGTGATCATCGGCCCGAACGGGACCGGCAAGACCTCGCTGCTGCGCGCCCTCTTTGGGGAATTGACCCCGGCTGCCGGCGAGATCCGTCTGGGGGGCCAGAGCGCCCGCCAGATGACTCAGGCCAAGTGGCGCCAGCAATTTGGCTACATGCCCCAGAACATCCAGTTGGAGCTGGATCTCAGCGTCATCGAAGTGGTGGTGCTGGGGCGCCTCGACAGCCTCTCCATGCGCCTGGCGGACGAGGACATACTGGCGGCCGGTCGCGCCCTGCAGGCCCTTGGCATCGCCCATCTGGCGGATCGCCCCCTCTACTCCTTAAGCGGCGGCCAGCGGCAGATGGTGCTGTTCGCCCAGGTGCTGCTGCGCGACCCCCGCATCATGATGCTGGACGAGCCGGTCAGTGCCCTGGACTTGCACCACCAGATGCAACTGATGGAGCACCTCTGCCAGCAGACCCGGGAGCAGCAGTGGATCACCCTGGTGGTGCTGCACGATCTCAACCTGGCGGCCCAGTTTGCCGATCAGCTGATCGTGCTGGCGGGGGACGATCTGCAAGCCTTCGGCCCCCCCGCCCAGGTGCTCGACGCCGACCTCATCGAGCGCCTCTATCAGGTGCCGGTGCAGATAAGCCACGATCAGAGCGGCATCCCCTTCCTTCGTACCCTGCGAAGACAATGATGACGAGACTTCCCATGACAGCGCCTGCGGCCTGGCCCGCAACAGGCACCCTGGTGCGCGCAAGATGAACGGCGCCTCCTACTGGCGGGACTGGCAGGGCATGAGCCCGGCCGCCCGCCTGCTCATCATCAATGGCCTGGCGTTCAACCTCGGCTTCTACATGATGCTGCCCTTCCTCGCCCAGCACATGGGCAGCGGACTTGGCCTCGCCGGCTGGGCCTGCGGCCTGGTCATGGGGATGCGGGTCTTCAGCCAGCAGGGGCTTTTCCTCTTGGGGGGGACCCTCGGTGATCGCATCGGCTATCACCCTGCCATCGTCTGGGGTTGCCTGGTGCGATCGGCCGGCTTCCTGCTGCTGGGCTGGGCCGAGTCCCTGCCCATACTGCTGCTGGCGGCGGCCCTGACCGGCTTTGCCGGGGCCCTGTTCACCCCCTGCGCCCAGGCCTATCTGGCGAGCGAATGCGGCACCCCGAGCCAGCGCCAGCGCGCCTTCGCCCTGCACAATCTCGCCAGCCAGGCGGGCATGCTGCTCGGCCCCCTGGTCGGCCTGACGTTGACCCAACAGAGCTATGCCCTGACGGGTATTCTGGCGGCTAGCCTGTTCGCCCTGCTGGGGGTACTGCAGTATCGGGTGCTGCCCAAACGCCCGGTAGCCAACCAGAGCCCGCGCGGCGCCATACTGCGCCAATGGCGGGACATCCTGCGCCAGCGTCCCTTTATGATGTTCACCCTGCTGGCGGGCAGCTATCAGATCCTGTTCCACCAACTCTATCTGGCCCTGCCTGCCCATATCCAGAGCCTGCCGGACGCCACCCAGCTGCTCGGCGGCGTCTTCACCCTCTCGGCGGTGATCGGCGTCCTGCTCCAGCTGCCGGCATCCCGCCTGGTGGAGCGCCGCCTGGGAGTGCCGCTCGCCATGGGGCTCGGCATAGGGCTGATGGGACTGAGCTATCTGGCTCTGCCCCTGCTGGCCCCCTGGCCGACGGCAGGGGTATTGGCGCAGGTGGCCCTGCTCTCCTTGGGCTCCATCCTCTGCTTCCCGCTTTTTGCCGCCCAGCTACCCCGCTACGCGCCCCCCGACCAGCTCGCCAGCTACTACGGCTTCTATGCCAGCGCCGGGGGCTGCATGGCGCTTTTTGGCAACCTGCTGATAGGCGTCATGCTGGGGGACGCGGGCGCCCGCCCCACCACCGCCATCTGGCTGCTGCTGGCCCTCACCGGACTGCTGGCCGGGTTTAGCCTCTATACCCAACTGCGCAAGGATGGTCAGCCACAACCCGCTACCCATCAATAAACAGGGCGGCCAAGGCCGCCCTGTTTTTGTCTCCTGTTATCTCTCCCCTGATGTCCAACGTATAGGGGCATGAAGCATTACAAGCATGTTCGGATATGCCTCATGCTAAAGTGGTGGCAGAATGGAGGGATTGATTGTAAATGACTGAGAAAGTGCGGTAATGGTTATTTGGTTAAAAATTTTTCTTACTCCATAGCTTGCGCCCGAACAGGCTTCAATAATATGTTAAAAGCACTGTCATTTGATTGCTTAAGAAATTAATAAAAATGTGTCTAATTAATGGATGAACAAGCTATGGATATTTTCCAAACATATGGCAAAGAAATAATTGCTTTAATAGTTCCCTTCGTCACTTGGTTTCTGAATGTTGGCATCAAAGCTAGAGCAAAGTTGATTTGGGCAAGTCCACATTCATTTTCTTTTCTTGTGCCAGAACCATTACGTGATGCTAATGGAATTGAGGTAAGTTCAAAACAATTAGTCAACACCGCATCAATTAAAATAATTAATATAGGTAGAGAGACTGCAAATAAAGTTGAACTTGTATTTAATTATAAGCCACAGTTTTTAAACCTCTGGCCAGTAAGACACTTTGAGCAGAGAAGTGCGGATGATGGTCGTCACTCCCTTATATTTGAAAATTTGTCTCCAAAAGAAGAGATTGGTCTTGAAATCATGGCGATAAACGGTGAACTTCCTCATGTGCTACTTGTAAGATGTGCAGAATGCACTGCAAAAAATGTATCAATAGTTTGGTTTAGACATGTCGAGCAATGGAAGATAAAGACTGGACAGTTTTTAATGATGGCTGGACTCGGCAGTCTTGTATATATTCTAATTACTTTAGTCCAGTATCTCGTACTTAAAACGCCAAGTTAGGCTTAAACTTAATATGGGGGAGTTAAAAGCTAACTAATTTTTATTCGGCTAGCTACTCCAATTAAAATAAATCATGTTCATAAGAACATGGTGGAACTCCCCGTTATTCTCCATTTTCTAATAAATACTCTATCCCAAGGCCTTAGTTCGATTATCGAAGATTAATCGGACATTCGAGATAGAAATAAAAAGGACGCCATCAGGCGTCCTTGAAAACAGAATCGGGTCAGCCCCCTAGACGCAGCGCCAGCCGGATCGCCAGGGGGATCACCAGCACCGAGAGCGCATTGCCACCCCGCACTATGCTTGCCACCTTGTCGGGCTGGCACTGGTACTGCTCACAGAGCAAGTCACTCAATACCGCCTGTCTGCCCCCCCGATCCCCCTCTAAGCCCAGTCAGCCTTGAGTTTGTCCCACGAGATCCCACTCGCTTTCGGCTGCTCCCGTTTTTTTCATTCTCGGTGGCCGGTTACAGTTCAGCTTTGGATAAAGGCCAGCAGGTCGGCGTTGATCTGGTCGGGATGGGTGGTGCACATGCCGTGGGGAAGGCCCGGGTAGACCTTGAGCGTGCCTGTGCGAACGAGCTTGGCGCTGAGCAAGGCAGAGTCGGCGATCGGCACTATCTGGTCGTCGTCGCCATGCATGATCAGCACCGGCACATCGATCGCCTTGAGGTCCTCGGTAAAATCGGTCTCGGAAAACGCCTTGATGCAGTCATAGTGCGCCTTGGCACCACCCGCCATGCCTTGCCGCCACCAGTTCTGGATGACGCCCTGACTCAGCTGCGCGCCAGGCCGATTAAAACCGTAGAAAGGACCGCTCGGCACGTCGAGGTAGAATTGTGCGCGGTTGTCGATCAGCGCCTTGCGGAAGCCATCGAACACCGCAATCGGCAGCCCTCCCGGGTTCTTCCCGGACTGGACCATGATCGGTGGCACCGCGCCGATCAATACCGCCTTGGCGACGCGGCCGGCACCATGCCGGGCGATGTAACGCGCGACTTCGCCACCGCCGGTGGAGTGGCCGATATGCACCGCGTTCTTCAGGTTGAGGTGCTGCGCGAGCGCGGCCACGTCGGCGGCATAAGTATCCATCTCATTACCGGTGTCTGTCTGGGTTGAGCGTCCATGACCGCGACGGTCGTGGGCGATGACGCGGTAACCCTTGGCGAGGAAAAACAGCATCTGCGCATCCCAATCGTCCGAACTCAACGGCCAGCCGTGGTGGAACACGATGGGCTGACCGCGGCCCCAGTCTTTGTAGAAAATCTGCGTGCCATCATCCGTGGTGATGTAGCTGCTCATGCTATCCGTTCCTTCCTGTTGGGGTGAATGGGGATTGCGCCGTATGCGGCCGGAATATCACTCCCGGAACTCTTTTGCACGGGTAGCTGGGGCGATATGCTTGCCTTGGCAGGAGATCGGACACGCCATTCGGTGATGGTTTACCCCCTGGGTACCGAACGGCAGTCATCTGGTGAACTCGTGATGCACGACATCGTCAGATCTTGATGTCAGGTCGTGGACAAGCATATGCACGGAGTGGCGCCTCTGCCATCAGCCGCTGGATCGAATGTGGTGGAACCCAGAAGGGGCGATGGGAGGCCAATAACCTGACGGACGGCGATCCATCCCCGGAGCGCGCCGGTAGACAAGGCCCGGGTTGATAACCCCGGTTCAGGAGCATGGTCGGGGCCGCAGGTTCGATGAGCATGATTGGGTGTGCGCTACAGGCAGCAAAACGGCGGGTCTCCCCGCCGTTGCTATCGATGCCAACCTTGTACCACCGCAGGCCGCTGCACATAGAAGGAGGCGCTATCGCCGTCCTGACCAGCAGCGTCCCCTTAGGCGCGGCTCGAACATGGTGTCCGGCTCAGAGCTCCCGGGCGGCGCGCCCCATCAGCACAACAGGGTCAAGGGTGACCTCCAGGGTGCCGTTGCTGACCCAGAGCTGGCCGTCCGAGATGGTGCAGGTGAGGTGCATGGTGCGCTCCACCATGGCGGTCAGGGGCAGGGTCTGGCTGTCGGAGAGCTCGATCACGGTCAGGTTGTCATGCTGACTCAGCTTGCCCTGGTTCTGTTTCCACCAGACGCTGGTGCCACGACCACCGTAGAGATAGAGCACCACCTGGCGGGAGCGGTTGCATGCCTTCTTGAGGCGCTTCTCGTCGGGCTGGCCGAGTTCAATCCAGAGCTCGATCTCGTCGGAATAGTTCTTGCGCCAGAGCTCGGGCTCGTCGTCCGCCGAGAGCCCCTTGGTGAACTCCAGTCGCTCGGCGGCGTGCCAGGCGAAGGCCGCCAGCCGGATCATCATCCGCTCGTCGGTCTCGGAGGGGTGGCGGGCCAGGGTGAGGGAGACATCTTGATACAGATGGCGGTCCATGTCGGACAGACTGAGTTGGGCCTTGAATACGGTTGCCTTGAGAGCCATAGAAACCTTGATACCTTGAAGGGGCGAACGCGCCGGAAAACTGCGCGACAGTGTAATCAAAATTGGCGCCGGGTTCGACCATATTGACCACAGTTTTCCCCCGCTGCGCCTGGATAAATGCGTTAAAAGACACATAAAACAAATGCCAGTCCGAGGACTGGCATTTGACGGCATTAACGAGAGTGACTCACTTCTCGGCGGACTTGACCCCGAAGGCATTGAGCAGCAGGCAGCAGGTCACTGCCACGGCCACGAAGCCGCTCAGGAAGATAAAGGGCATGGCCCCGTATCCCAATATGTTCCAGATGGTTTGTTCAAGCAGACTCATAGTGTGTCCTTCATCCAGTGAAATGGGTGTCCCTTTGGTGACGGGGTAGTCCCCGTTCCTGATAAGGCTATTTGACCTCAACCGGCGCCTGAGTCCTATGCCACCAAAGTAATAAATGGGGCACCAGTTTGCGCCAGATCAATGATTTGGCCCCTGATGTGCCGCTTTTTTGCCCATGCCAGCGAGAGTTCTCCCCTTCCCTCCCCCCGCTCAGACAAAAAAAGCGAGGCGACCCCGGGGTCGCCTCGCGTCTCTTCCTGGCTGCTCGCCGCTGATCAGTAGAAGTGCGGATCAGTAGAAGCGCTGCTGCTCCGCCGCCATCGCCTTGAGCCGGGCACAGGGGGCGAACCTATCGCCGTGACGCTTCTGGTAGTGCTCGAGGCGCCCCACCAAATGATCGATGCCGAGGCTGTCCATGTAGCGGAAGGGGCCGCCGAGGAAGGGCGGGAAGCCGATGCCGAAGATGGCACCGATGTCGCCGTCACGGGGCGAGGCCACCACGCCGCTGTCGAGCGCCATGGCCGCTTCGTTGAGCATCAGCAGCACGCAGCGCTCGGCGATCTCCTGGCGGGCCAGCTTGGGCGACACCTTGACCCCGAGCACGGCGTAGACGCTCTCGTCCACCGTCTTCTTGCCCTCCTTGCCGGTGAGGCGGTTGCGCGGCGCCGCCTTGCCGTAGAGGTAGAAGCCCTTGCCGTTCTTGCGCCCCTTGCGATCGTCTTGCAGCAGCTTGTCAAAGGCCTTGGGGGCCTGGAACTGCTCGCCGCCGAGCTCTCTCTCGAGGATGGGGGAGATCTTGGCCCCCACGTCTATGCCGACCTCATCGAGCAAGGTGATGGGGCCCACCGGGAAGCCGAAGTCCAGCAGGGCACTGTCCAGCACCTCCACCGGCTCCCCTTCCAGCACCAGGCGCGCCGCCTCGTTCATGTAGGGAGCCAGGATGCGGTTCACGTAGAAACCGGCCTCGTCTTTGACCACGATAGGGGTCTTGCCCTGGGCACGGGCAAACGCCAGGGTGGTGGCCACCGTCTCGGCACTGGTGCCGGCGTGGGGGATGATTTCGGCCAGCGGCATCTTGTCCACCGGGCTGAAGTAGTGCAGCCCCACCACCCGCTCAGGATGGGCGGCATTGGCCGCTATCTGGTGGATGGGCAGGGAGGAGGTGTTGGAGGCAAAGACGGTGTGTTCACCGCACTCGCGCTCCACGTCCGCCACCATCTGGTGCTTGAGGGCGAGATCCTCGAACACCGCCTCCACCACCATGTCCACCCGGTGGAAGCCGGCGTAGTCCAGGGTGCCGGTGAGCAGGCTCATCTGCTTCTCCAGCTCGCTGCGCAGCAGTTGGCGGCGCTTGAGCTTTTTGGCCAGCAGGTCATAGCTGTAGCGCATGGCGTTGCCGATGCCAGCGCTCCCTACGTCCTTGATCCGCACCGGTACCCCGGCCTTGGTGGCGGTGACGAAGGCGATGCCGCCCCCCATCAGGCCTCCGCCCAGCACGGCGGCATGGGCCACCTTGCGCGGCTCGGCCCCCTGATAGCTGACCTCTTTCTTCATCTCTGTGGTGGCGAAGAAAATTGAGCGCAGGGCGGCGGATTCCGCCGTCATCACCAGCTCGCCGAAGTGGCGGGACTCGGCGGCGAGGCCGGCCTGCATCCCCTCCTCCACGCCGATGCGCACCACCTCGAGGATCCGTTCAGGGGCCGGGTAGTTGCCACGGGTCTTGGCCTTGACTCCCTTGCGGGCCTGATCGAACAGCACCTTGCGACCCAGGGCATTGGTCTCCAGCACCTTGGCTTGCAGATCCCGCTTCAGCTGATGGCGGGGCTTGCCCTTCTTCGCCAACTTGATGGCGGCCTCCAGCAGTATGGAAGGGGGCACCACATCGTCCACCAGTCCCAGTTTTTTGGCCTGCTTGGCCCTGACCTGCTTGCCGGTCAGCATCAGATCCAGCGCCTTGGCCACCCCGATGAGGCGCGGCAGGCGTTGGGTACCGCCGGAGCCCGGCAGCAGGCCGAGCTGCACTTCCGGCAGGCCCAGCACCGTCTTGCCGTGTTCGGTCACCACCCGGCCATGGCAGGCGAGCGCCAGCTCCAGCCCGCCGCCGAGGCAGGGGCCGTGAATGGCGGCGATCACGGGTATGGTCAGTGCCTCGATCTCGGCGAAGACCACCTGCCCCTCCCGCGACAGCGTCTCGGCGTCACGGGCGCTGGTGCAGGCGGCCAGCATGCTGATGTCGGCCCCGGCGATGAAGGAGTCCTTCTTGCCGGAGGCGATCACCAGACCGATCAGATCGCGGTTCCCTTTTATCTCGGCCAGCACGGAGCGGATCTCGTCTGCGAAGGCGGCCTTCAGGGTGTTCATGCTCTCACCGGGCACATCCATGGTGAGGATGCCGATGCCGTCTTTGCGAATATCCAGTGAAAAAGTCTTAGCACTCATCATTCAACCTCCAGCACCATGGCCACACCCAGCCCACCCGCCGCACAGGCGGTGTTGAGCCCCAGTCCCCCACCCCGACGCCGCAGCTCGTGCAGGGTCTGGGTGATCATGCGCGCCCCTGTGGCGGCAAAGGGGTGGCCATAGGCCAGGGAGCCGCCGAGGACGTTGAACTTGTCCATGTCCACCTCGCCGATGGCCTGATCCCGGCCCAGTTTGTCTCGGGCGAATTCGGCGCTGGCAAACATCTTGAGGTTGGCCAGGGTCTGGGCGGCAAAGGCTTCGTGCATGTCGATGAGGGTCAGATCGGCTAGCGTGATGCCGGCGCGGTCCAGCGCCAGCGGCGTGGCATAGGAGGGACCCATCAGCATGTCCTGCCAGACATCGATGGCGGAAAACGCAAAGCTGCGGATGTAACCCAGCGGCTCCAGCCCCAACTCTTTCGCCCGCCCTTCGCGCATCAGCAGCACGGCGGCGGCGCCGTCGGTGAGCGGGGTGGCGTTGGCGGCGGTGACGGAGCCATGCAGCCGGTCAAACACCGGCTTGAGCTTGGCGTAGCTCGCCAGATCGGAGCTTTCACGGATGTTGTTGTCTCGCTCCAGCGGCGACTTGTAGGGGGGCACGTGGGCGGTGAACACCTCGCCACTGAGCTTGCCCTCGGCCCAGGCCTGCGCCGCCAGGGTATGGGAGCGGTGCGCCAGGGCGTCCTGCGCCTCGCGGCTGATCTGGTGGCTCTTGGCCATCTGCTCGGCGGTCTGCCCCATGGAGAGACCGGTGGAGTACTCGGCCACCGCGGGCGGCACCGGCATCAAGTCTTTCAAGCGCAGACGACGCAGAATATTGAAACGCTGCTGCAGATTGCGCGCCTTGTTGAGATCCACCAGGGCGCGGGCCAGGGTCTTGCTCACCCCTATGGGGAGCACGGAAGAGGAGTCGGCGCCGCCTGCAATGGCGATGTCGACAGTGCCGGCCATGATGGATTCGGTGACGTTGGCCACCGCCTGGAAACTGGTGGCGCAGGCGCGGGAGACACTATAGGCATCGGTGCTGACGCTCATGCCGGTGCCGAGCACTATCTCGCGGGCGATGTTGGGGGCTTCCGGCATCTGGACCACCTGGCCGAACACCAGCTGGTCGATAAGCTTGGGGTCGAGATCGGTGCGGGCGAGCATCTCGCTCACCACCAGTTTGCCGAGATCCACCGCGGGCACGCCGTGGAAGGCCGTGGCCTGCTTGGCAAAGGGGGTTCGCAGACCCGCCACGACGGCAATCCGTTCGCCCTGGCGAGTCGTCAGTTTCAATGGCTGTTTCATCCTGGCTCCTTGGTTAAACGAGAAGATTAAAAGGAAGAGGTCTGACCTCATTGCGCCACATCTTAACAATCCACTCACAACTTTCATACAGCTGATTGAAACTAAATTGCCACCATCTTGCCACCCTCCCTCGCCCTTGGGGGCCAACTGGAGTATAAAAAGATCAACTTCTATGAAAACAACGGGTTCATTACATGGCAGCGGCCGAATTCAGAGCGCTTGGGGACTATCTTGGCAGTCAGATCCTGGGACAGGGCTCCCTCATCGAGGGGCTGCTGATCGCCTTGCTATGTGAAGGACATGTGTTGATCGAGGGCGCCCCCGGCCTTGCCAAGACCCGGGCCGTCAAGGCGCTGGCCGGCGCCGTCGAGGGGCGCTTCGCCCGCATCCAGTTCACCCCCGACCTGCTCCCTGCCGATCTCACCGGCAGCGAGGTGTTTCACCCCCAGGATGCCAGCTTCGTGTTCCAGCCCGGCCCCCTGTTCAACCACCTGGTGCTGGCGGACGAGATCAACCGGGCCCCGGCCAAGGTGCAGTCCGCCCTGCTGGAGGCCATGGCCGAGCACCAGATCACCGTGGGCAAGAAGAGCTGGCGCCTGCCGCCGCTCTTTATGGTGGCGGCGACCCAGAACCCCATAGAGCAGGAGGGCACCTATCCCCTGCCGGAGGCCCAGCTCGATCGCTTCCTGCTCAAACTCATGGTGGATTACCCCAGCCCCGCCATGGAGCTCGCCATCTTGCAGCTCAACGCCGGGGGCGAACAGCTGCCGCCGCCCCCCGTGACCCTGAGCCAGACCGCCTTGATCTCGGCCCGCAGCGCGGTACAGGCGGTGCAGATGCAGAGCCGGCTCGAGCACTATCTGGTGCAACTGATCTGCGCCACCCGCCGCGGCAGCGGCCTCTGCCCCGAGCTGGAGCCCCTCATTGCGGTGGGTGCCAGCCCCAGGGCCAGCATAGGCCTGGCCCGCGCCGCCCGCGCCCGGGCCTGGCTCGCTGGGCGGGATTTCGTGCTGCCGGAGGATATCCAGCAACTGGCGCCGGCCATACTGCGTCATCGCCTCATCCCCAGCTATCAGGCCCTGGCGGACAATCTCGACAACGATACCCTGATCGCCCGTCTGCTGGATGCCATTCCATGTCCCTGACAGCCCGCCGTTCATCGCCACCGCTTAATCTTCAGCTATCAGGCCCTGGCGGACAATCTCGACAACGACACCCTGATCGCCTGCCTGCTGGATCTTATTCCATGTCCCTGATGATCGGTGCCCATGACCAGATCCGCTGATCCTCGCGCCCATCCCGACATCGCCCTGCCCCTGGCCCAGTTGCTGGCCATCCGGCTGTGGGCGAGACAGGGTCAGCGGGCGCGCATTCACCAGGCACGTCAAGGACGACTCGGGCGACAGCCGGGTCTGCATTTTCGTGAGCTGCGCCTCTATCAGGCCGGGGACGAGGTGCGCCACATCGACTGGCGGGTCACCGCCCGCCTCGGGCGCCCCCACACCCGGCTGTATGCCGAGGAGCAGGAGCAGGCTCACTGGCTGCTGCTGGACCTCTCCCCCGCCATGTATTTCGGCTCGGGCCCCCAGCTCAAGGCCCGCCTCGGCTGCGAACTCGCCGCCGCCCTGCTCTGGCAGGGGGAGAAGCAGGCAAACACCCTGGTCTGCCACGGGATCGAGACCCGGCACGAATCTCAGCGTGACTCCCTGATCCCCCTGCTGGAGGCGCTCTGTCACCACTATGAGGCGGGGCTGGATCGCGCCCCCCTGGCCAACTCCCTGGCCCAGACCCTGGCGCGCCTCAGCCTGCCCCATGGCGCCAGACTGACGCTGATCAGCCACCATCAGCCCCTTGATCAGGGGCTCAGCCAGCAGTTGCAACGCCTCGGCCAGCGCCACGACATCCACTATTGGCAGATCCGAGATCCCCTGGAGGCGGCCCTGCCCGAGCAGGGGCAACTGGCGGTGCAATCGGGCAAGCGCAGCGGCTGGCTCGACGCCGGACAGACCCTCTTTCGCCAGCGCTACCAGGAGGCGGCAAGGCAGCAGGCCGACGCCTGCCAGCAGCAGCTGTTGCCCCTGGTGCAGCGCCTCTACCGCCTCGACAACGGCTTGCCCCTGCAACGCCAGTGGCAGGAGGCTGGATGCCGTCTGTTCTGAGCGCAGCCCAAAGCGCCTCTCTCCAGCCCCCGCCTGGGGAGATCTCCTCGCTGACGCGGCTTCAGGAGATCCAGGGACAGCTTCGCGACATCCATCCGGGCCCTCCCCTGGAGAGCGCGAGCGATCCCCGTCTGCTGGCCTGGGGCTGGCTGCTGATCGCCCTGCTCGCCGCCTTGCTGATCGGGGCCACGATAAACACCCTGTGGCGCCAGCGCCGCTGGGCACGCCAGATAGACTGGCAGGCCGCCGATCTGGTGCCTGGCCTGCACGCCGCCCTGAGAGAGGCGGCCATCGCCCGCTGGCCAGAGGCGCGTTCCCTGCAAGGGGATGAGTGGCTCGCCTGGCTCGACCGCCGGGGGGGCAGCCATTTTGGCGAGTTCGCCCGCCAGTGGCCGGGCTGGCTCTATGGCTCAGACACGCCGGATGAGGCGCAGCGGGCGCGGCTGCGCCTTGCCTACCTCAACTGGGGGCGCCGCTGCGTCAGTGCACCGTGCTGGATGGCGCGCCCTGTGCTGTGGCGCCGCACCCGCAGCGGAGGGGCCAGATGATCCTCGCCTGGCCCTGGTTTGCCCTCGCCCTGGCATTGCCGCTGCTGGTGCGCTTCGGACTGCCACAGCTCTCCCGCACGGGCCGCGACAGGCTGGCCCATGCCGGCTTCCCCCTGCTGCTGCCCCAGGCCGGTCAGCCTTTGTGGCGCATGGCCCTGTGCTGGTGCGCCCTGGTACTGGCCCTGTGCCGCCCCCAGTGGCAGGAGGCTCCCCTCATTCACTACCAGGCCAGCCGGGACCTCATCCTGGCGGTGGATCTCTCCGACAGCATGCGCACTCAGGACATGCTGGATGAGGGGGAGCAGCGCGATCGCCTCTCTGCGGTGCGCCAGCAGATAGCGCACCTCATCGGCGAGCGCCCAGGCGATCGCATCGCCCTCATCGTCTTTGCGGATCACGCCTACCTGCTCTCCCCCCTGACCCAGGAGACCCGGGCCCTGCTGGCACTGACCCGCGAGCTCGATTTCGATCTGGTGGGGCGCACCACTGCGCTCGGCGAGGCCATACTGCTGGCCCGCCAGCACGCCGACCCCGCCCGTCCCACCGCCCTGCTGCTGATCACCGATGGGCGCAACACCGCGGGCAACGCAGAGCCCCTGACCGAAGCCAGACGGGCCGCCGCCGCAGGCATCCGCCTCTATACCCTGGGGGTGGGAGCCGATCCCGACACCTTTGCCTCCCCCCTGGGAGGGGCAGATCCCAGCGCCGAGCTGGATGAACCCTTGTTGCAGCAACTGGCCGAGCTTGGCCATGGCCGCTATTTTCGCACCCGCAGCCAGGCCGATCTCTCGGCCATCAATCAGGCCATAGACACCCTGGAGCCGGCCGCCCGCCCGCAGACCCTCTATCGTCCCCACCATGAGCTCTACCCCTGGCCCCTGGCGCTGGCCTGGCTGCTGCTGGTGTGGCCGGCCCGACTGCGCTGGCCGGTGCGGCGAGCGGGCAGAAAAGCTCCGGAGCCGCCCCATGAATAAGTGGCTAAAGGGAGCGTCATCATGGAGCTGATGCTGCTGCGCCCGCTCTGGCTGCTGGCCCTGTTGCCCTGGCTGTGGCAGGGGTGGCGCCGCCGTCGGCAGCGCCCCTTGCTGGCCCCCGCCATGCAGGCCTATCTGTTGCCGACCCGGGGCAGGGCAATTCCCTGGCTCTGGCTGGCCACACTGCCGGTGATCCTGGCTCTCGCGGGCCCCGCCCTGCGCCAGCAGAGCCAGACCGTCAGCAGCCCGGCCCTCGACATCTGGTTGCTGGATCTCTCAAGCTCCATGCAGGCTAGGGATCTGCCCCCGGATCGGGCGACCCGGGTGCGCTTGCTGCTTCAGGACATGCTGGCCGAGGCGGCGGCCCGGCAGGCCCCCCACCCCCTCGGACTCATCCTGTTTGCCGGGGATGCCTACCTCGCCATGCCCCCCACCCGGGATCATCAGGCCATCTCGCTGCTGCTGCCGGACTTGCGCCCGGCCATCATGCCGCTTCAGGGCAGCGCGCCGGAGCGGGCCGTGGCGCTGGCCCTGGCACAGATCCCCCCGGGCCAGCAGGCACGCCTGCTGCTCATCACAGACGGCCTATCTGACAGCCAGATGGCGCGCATCGCCGCCCTCTGGCCCTGTCTGGATAGCCTCTTCTGCCCGCAGTCGTCGTCCCCCCGACTCGACATCCTGCTGGCCAATGCCGGCGAGCGCGCTGTGCTGCCCCCGCCCCCCGCCGAGGGGTGGCAACTCGGCAGCACCCTGGGGCAGACTCTGCCGGCACCGGACGGCGCAGCCATGGCGGATCTCGCGGCCAGCACAGGGGGAAGGCTGCAATGGCTGCAGGCCGGGCTCCCCACCTTTACCCCCCTGCCCATGAGCCAGACCCAGACCGGGGTCCAGTCCCTCGATCTCGGCCCCTGGTTGCTGCTCCCTCTGCTGCCCCTGGCGCTGCTGGCCCGCATAGGCGCGCACTGGTTGCTGCTGCTCATGGTGGTGATACTCCCCCCGATCCCCCTGCAGGCGGCGCCCGCCCCCTGGTTGCCCGCCAAGGAGGCGCCGGGTTGGCAAGCCTTCTCCCAGGGGCGCTATCAGGAGGCGGCCCGCGCCTTCCAGGACCCCGTCTGGCAGGGCAATGCCTGGTACAGGGCCGGTGACTATGCCAGGGCCGTCGCCGCCTATGGCCGCGCCGACAGCGCCACCGCCCACTACAACAGGGGCAATGCGCTGGTGTGGCTCGGGGATCTCATGGGGGCCGAGCAGGCCTACCTGGCCGCCCTCAAGCGGGAGCCCGGGCATCGGGACGCCCTCTATAACCTGGCGTTGCTGCGGGCCAGCCCCCCACAGACGACCCCTGCTGCCCAGGCCCCCGAGACCGGCGAGCCACCCGAGCCCTCTGCCGCCTCGGACAACCCCCGCCCCCCGGCGCCCCCCGTGCTCTTGCTGGAGCAGCGGCTGCGCAAGGAGGCCGAGCGCCGTCCCCTTCTCAAGGTGGAGGAGCCCTGGTGATCCCCTGGCTGCGTTCACTCATCCGGTTGATGAAGGGGCAAAGCGGCGGGTGGCTGCTCGCCATGCTGCTGGCCACCCAGGCGCAGGCCGCTCCCCCTCGCGCCGAGCTGCTGGCGGGGGAGAGCGATCGCGACTGGCTGCTCGTCATCGAAGCCGACGGGGAGCTCAAGGGCGACGAGCTCAGCCTGCTCCCCCTGCTGCGCCAGTTTGCGGTGGGTCGGGTCAGCATCAGCCGCGTCAACACCCAGGTGAGCAGCCTGATCCGCTGGCAGATCCCGCTTCACCTGCTGGAGACCAGCCCCCGCCAGGTGCCGCCTCTGTCACTCGGCGTCGAGCAGACGCCCGCGCTACCTATTCCGATGCGCCCCCGGACGGGCACCCTGACGCCGCAGCCGGAGGCACGTCCCGCCCCCGTTGAGCTGCAGGCCAGGGTGCTGCATCAGGGCCCCCTCTACCCGGGGCAACCCTTCATCTATGAGCTGAACCTCTGGCTGCCCGCCAACATGGAGGCCCCCAACCTCGGCGAGCCCCTCGGTCAAGGCTTCACCATACGCCGCCTCGGCGACGATCGCTGGGAGTCCCCCGCCAGCCCCGGCATGCCCGGGCGCCTGATCCGCAAATGGCTGCTGCAGGCCAGGGAGCCCGGGCTGCATCCCCTGGAGTCCCCCCGCTTCCAGGGTCGATTGCCCCAGGACCCGGACACCGTCACGCAAAGCGACGCAGGGGATCTGCTCTCCGCCAGGGCTGCCACCCTCTTCGTCAAGGTGGACAAGGCACCGGTGGAGCCGGTGGCGAGCAGCCTGGTCCTGCGCCAGCAGTTCAGTCCGGCCAGGGGGGCCAAAGTCGGGGAGCCGGTGATCCGCACCCTCACCCTGGTGATGGAGGGGGGGGATGGCAACCGCCTGCCACAGATCCCGGCCCCGGCATTGCCGCAGGGTCTTTCGATGAAACCGGACGGCGAGCAGCAGCAGGAGCGTTTCGTGGCCAAGGGGGCGCTGCGCTTCGAGCGCCAGTGGCGCCAGGCCCTGACCGCCGAAGCCGCGGGCAGCTATACCCTGCCCGCCGTGACCCTCTCCTGGTTCAACACCAGTACCGGGCGCATCGAGCAGGCCCAGCTGCCGGCGCAGACCCTGCACATCGAGGGCGACGCCGCCCCTTCCGATCCCGCCAAAGCGCCCGGCGCAGAGAGCCTCCTCTGGGTGCTATGGGCGCTGCTGCTGCGCGCCCTGTGGCAAGGCGGGCCGCGCTGGCTCGCCTTCTATCGGCTGCAACGGGCCCTGGCGACCCGGGAGCCTGATCTGGCCAGGTGGGCCTTGCTGACCTGGGCTGGGCTGCGTTTGGGGCAGCCTTGCCAACACCTGGCCAGCCTGCCCTGCCATGGCGATCCCGCCATGGGCACGCTACTCGATGATCTGGACAGGGCCTGTTTTGCCGCCTCCGGCGCCGCCGGCCAAGGGGTCGACTGGCAGGGGCTGGCCCGGGCGCTGTGCGCCAGGGAGACTTTTGCGATAGCCTATGTCCTCAGAAAACTGGCGTGGGCACGTCCTTGACGCCTGCGCCAAACCACTCATGAAAAAGGAATCGCATTCATGACGTTAGGTTTTTTTAGAAAAAAAAAGGCGGGAACGGGAAAGGATCCCTCGGCCACCCCGGTCTATGGAGATATGGCAGACAAACAAACGAAATACGAGGCCCTGGTGCATGCCCTGCACGGGGACATCTACCGCTACGCCTACTGGCTGTGCCGGGACCCGCAAGTCGCCGAGGATCTGGTGCAGGAGACCTTCCTGCGGGCATGGAAGGCTATCGACTCCCTGATCGATGACAAGGCCGCCAAGGCCTGGCTCATCACCATATTGCGGCGGGAAAATGCCCGGCGCTTCGAGCGCAAGCAGTTCGATCTCGTCGATCTCGACGAGCATCCCCAAAGCGATCAGGATGCGCTGCACAGCGAGCAGGAGATGGAGCACGAGTGGCTTAGGCGCCACATAGCCCGCCTGCCCGCCGAATATCAGGAGCCCCTGCTGCTGCAGGTGCTGGGGGGGTTCAGCGGCGAGGAGATCGCCGCCCAGCTCGGCCTGAACAAGAACACCGTCATGACGCGGCTGTTCCGGGCTCGCAACCAGATCAAAGAGGCCATGGAGGCTGCGGTACAACAGAGAGGTCACACCAATGGATGAGCTTGAATTTCGCCGCCGGGCCATCACCCATCCCTCGGACAGGGATCCTGCCTTCCTCGCCGCGGCGGAGGCGTCTGTCGCCAATCGCAAGCACCTGGACGAGATGAAGCAGCTCGATCGCAGCCTGCAACGGGCGATGGAAGTCGAGGTGCCCGCCGGTCTCGCCGAGCGGATCTTGCTCCGCCAGGCGATGGAAGCGAGTGACGATGTGGTGGTGCCACTGCCCTCCCCGGCCAAAGGCACCGGCTGGCGCCCCCTCGCCATGGCGGCATCGGTCGCCTTCCTGCTCGGCATCAGTACCCGCTGGATCAGCTGGCCACCGGCATCGGAGCCGCTGTCGCTGGCCCAGGTAGCCATGGCCCACGTCTATGGGGAGGAGCCCTTCATCCAGGGGGTGGATGAGAAGGTGAGCCTGCAGACCATCAACGCCAAGATGGAAAAATATGGCGCCATCCTGATGGGCATGCCCGGCATGAAGATCACCTATGTCAATCACTGTGCCTTTTATCAGGGGCCGGCCCTGCACATGGTGATCCAGGGCAAGATGGGCCCGGTCACCCTGTTCCTGGTGCCCAAGCATGTGCCACTCACTATCCAGCCCGATTTTGCAGACGGCACCCTCAAGGGGGAAATACTCCCGCTCAAGGGGGCAAACATGGTGT